>NZ_JACHDC010000005.1:0-424038 GCF_014200875.1 Paraburkholderia sp. HC6.4b | reverse complement strand
CCTTGAATGTCTTTCCGTAACGCGCCAACTTGTTCTCTCTTTATCGCCCCCAGATTCCAATTTTATCCAGGCGACAACCATTGTGACGCGGGGGGGGCAGCCGGGGATGTAGAACAGTGCAACCGCGTCCGCATGGATGTCTTCGATCGCAACCCATACGCCTGCCATCGAACAGGCGGGCTCGGGCCGAAAGAGGATTGCATCAATATGTGCTTCCTGCTGCGTGCCCTTTTCGAACTGCAAGGATCCCATCAGAAGGGGATCATCGTTGAACGCCCAGCGAAGGAAACTATGTATGCGGGGTGACGATGCGAGACGCAGCAAATCGGGTTCCGTTTGATGAAGCTGCCCGATTCTGTCTCCATATCCTTGATCGTTGTTTCGATCATCGACTTCGCCACGAGCCCTTAAGATGATGGCGTTGTAATGATCGCTCTCAGGTTGCAGGAAAATGCCTCGAAGTACAGCGAACCCGTCTCGAAGCCGTGCTCTTTCTTCTGTGCTGCCTATGAATATTTCGATTGCGTGCGTCAAACCGCCGGGCCCGGTCGGATGGCGTTTTGCGACGCTGTTGTCCATTGTCATCCTCGCTATTCAGAGGTGTCTTTTACCGAGGCCGCCAAAGCGGCCCCATGGTATGCACATACTGCCTCATAGAACATGGGGGATGGGTCGCGCTTTACACGGTTACGAAGAAGGCGCCCGGTATCTAACTGCCACATAGAAACGCGTTACTTTGCTTCCCTTGCATACAGTCGTCGCTGTATGGGCTGAGCGGACGCTGTCGCTGGTTTGATTGAGCGTGCTTCAGCGCATGCGCATTCCGGCCGTGATGGAAGGGTGTGGCTCACGGACCCGCATCAGTTACACCTTAACTTTAGCTTCATACGGGCGACCGCAGGAGTCGCGTGCATACGGCTCGCAGAGCGGCCTTGAATCTCGCCGGCTCCTGAGTGAGCCGACTAACAAACTTCGGCGGATGGGAAACCTCAGACGCCATCCGCTGCCAGCTCGCGACGATCTTTTCAGTGTTGGTTTCAGGTCGTAGCGACACAAAAAATTCAATTGTGTTGACTTCAGTGTCAAAGAATCGATCGCATGCAAACTCGACCAGTCCGAGCGAGGACAACTGTGCCATAAGGTTCGCGAATGAACGGGGCGTGAATACCCAGCAATGCGCATCATGGTACGTGCCGTTCTCAGCCGCGTCCCTCGCCATCGCCATCGCCGGTTCGAACGTGTTGGGACGCTTGACGTTGCTTTCATTTAGCTCGCCTCGCCATGCCGCTAAAGGATCAACTTGGGTCGCGTTCAGATAGTAGTCGAGGATCGCATGGGGCTTGGGCACGCGGGCCAACGAGATGTACGAATCAAGAACGTCGCTGAGCTCGGTTTCTCGTCGCAGAAGATCGAATGTAAAGCGTTTGTCCGGAATAGCGAGCCGTACCTGTCCGTTGGACTTGAGCGCAGACCGAAGTTCACGTAACCACGTGACCAGGTCGGGGACATGCTCGATCACATGAGACGCGACGATGAAATCTACCGGTCGCTTCAATGTCTCCGATAGGGTTTGCTGCCCCCATATGGCATCCGTTTCGACGATCCTGTCGACGTCGACGGATGGATTCCCGGTGTAGTGCTTTCGTAGGCTCGCCGCGTCGGTGTAGTCGACGTAAATAATGTCGCATTCCTCTTTGGTGATCAGAGGATTACATAGCGCACCGATTTCGGCGCCGACTGACGAAGACAGGTCTATGCCGGAGACCATCTTTTCTCTACGGTCCAAAGGCATCCTCCTATACGGGAATTAGCTTGCACCAGGAAAGAATCTGTAAGACTACACGGGATTTACGTACTACGCCACGAGGGAATCAGGTGCCACCAGGGCTTCCGCATGAAGGCCCCCATGAATCAAGGCTGAGAGCAGAAAAGGTTGTTGTAAACATTTGCTGGCTCAGGTTTACTCTCGATTTTTGCCGGACGAGAGATGCCACCGATCATGGATGCGTTTGCCGAACTGCGGGACCCGCGCTGCCGCGCCTGTCGTTATCCGTTGCAGGAAATCCTGTTTGCCGCCCTGTGCGCGGTGCTATGCGGCGTGGAGGACTGGGAGACGATGACGCTGTGGGGCCGCACGCAAATGAGCTGGCTGCGTACTCACTTGCGCTATGAGAACGGCATCCCGTCGCCCGATACGTTTCGCCGGGTATTCGGCGCGCTCAGTGCCAAAGCCTTTGAGCGCTGCTTCATCGACTGGGTCGGGCAGCTGTGCCCGGCGCTGGCCGGCCAGCATGTGGCGATTGACGGCAAGGCGGTGCTCGGCAATCGCAGCGGCACGCGTGCGGCGCTGCATCTGGTGTCGGCATGGTGCTCGAACAACGGCCTGAGCCTCGGGCAGGTGGGTACGGCCGACAAGAGCAACGAGATCACGGCGATCCCGGAGCTGCTGGCCGCGCTCGATCTGCAGGGTGCGACGGTGACGATCGATGCGATGGGCACACAGCACGAGATTGCTCGAACGATCGTCGAGGCCGGGGCCGACTATGTTCTGACGGTGAAGGACAACCAGCCGCGCCTGGCCGAAGGCGTGCGCCAGTGGTTTGCGGCCGCGCAGGACGGCAAGCTCGAAGGCTCGTACTGGGAGCACACCGAACATGACAAGGGCCACGGGCGGCTGGAGACCCGGGTTTGCCGGGTCAGCGATGATGTCGCCTGGCTTGCCGGTGCAGGGCACCACTGGACGGGTATCCAGCGCCTGGTGATGCTGGAGCGCACGCGCCAGATCGGAGAGAAGGTGACGACCGAGCGCTGCTACTACATCAGCTCGAAAGCCGTGAAAGCGGCCCAGATGGCTCAGATCATCCGTGCCCACTGGGGGATCGAAAATCAACTGCACTGGGTGCTGGATGTGTCTTGGGGCGAGGATGCCAGCCTGATCCGCGACACGGTGGCCGCCCGCAACATGGCAACGCTACGCAAGATCACACTCAACCTCGCCCGGTTGACTCAGAACCGGCAACCGAAAAAGGTGAGTCTGAAAAATATCCGTAACCTCGCTGCATGGGATACCGCTATGCGGGACTCCGTCCTCGGCCTTGCCTGATACGGGCCTTCATGCGGAAGCCCTGCAGGTGCCACTGGTCATGGTGAGATTGTGCGTAGCTCATGTGAAACTGGTCGAGCAAAGGTCTGGTGTATATCTGGCTATAGTCCCGACGTTCGTCGGGGGGTGTCCGCGCCGACTGAATTTTGAGCCACCGCGCCGATTGAATTCTGAGCCGGGGTGGAGACCGGTCTGAAGAAGGACCGGTTGTGGATAAGTGTATGGGTTTGCGGGGTCGTTGTCCTCCTTCGTATGAGGGTGCGTTGCGCAGGGGAAGCTGCGAAGGGCGTAGCCCGTAGCAGCTTCCCCTGCGCGGCGACCGACGTCACGCGGATTCGGAAGCGCTAGCGGCCTCGCCTTTGCGCGCCGCTTCACGCGACCGGATGTGTTTCTTTGCACTGGCGCTGCTATGCCGGAAGCGGTAGCTTTCGTTGCCGGTCTCCATGATGTGGCAGTGGTGCGTCAGCCGATCCAGCAATGCGGTGGTCATCTTCGCGTCGCCGAACACGCTGGACCATTCGGCGAAGTCCAGATCCGTCGTGACGGCGACGCTCGTGTGCTCATACAGGCGGCTCAGAAGGTGGAACAGCAGTGCCCCGCCGGCCTGGCTGGAGGGCAAATATCCGAGTTCATCCAGAATGACCAGGTCGAGGCGCAGCAAGCTCGCCGCGATCCTCCCGGCGCGTCCCTGCGCCTTCTCCTGCTCCAGTGCGTTGGCCAGATCCACGGTCGAGTAGAAGCGCACCCGCTTGCCGTGGTGCATGATGCCGGACACGCCGATGGCGGTCGCCAGATGCGTCTTGCCCGAGCCCGGCCCGCCGACCAGAACCAGATTGTGCGCACCCTCGGTGAACGTCATGCCGGCCAGTTGCGTGACCAGCTGGCGGTTGACCGGCGAGCCATCGAAGTCGAAGCCGGCGATGTCGCGATGCACCGGGAACTTCGCCGCGTTCATCTGGTGGCTGACCGAACGCACGGCCCGATCGGCACTCTCTGCCTGCAGCAGCCGTTCAAGCAGCCACTGCGAAGACGCTACCTCGACGTTCCGCTGTTCGAGCAGTTCGGCCCAGCCGGCAGCCATCCCGTGCAGCCGTAACTGTTTGAGTTCGACGATCAGATCACGCATGACCGGCCTCCGGCTGTTGCAGCGCCGGGCGCAGCCCGTCGTAGCGTGATGTGTTGGCCAGCGGCGGTGTCGTCAGTTGTAGCGCCGTATCGATCTTCGGCGGCGTCTGCACACTTCGCATGCGCGACAGCACGTTCACCACATGCTCGACGCTGACGCGCCCGGAGGGCGGCGCCTGCTCAAGTGCCAGCTCGACTGCAATCAGCACGGCGTCCAGGCCGCTTTTCGGCACAAGCGCCAGAACCTTCGCCATCACGCGTTCGCCACCCGTCTCGCGCAGGAGCGCCCGGCGCAGGCGTTGCAGCGGCTCGGGCATATCCAGAAACGGCGCACCGTTGCGCAGTGCGCCGGGCTTGCGCTGGATCAGCGGGATGTGATGCTGCCAGTCATAGCGCACCAGACCTTCGTCGGCCAGCCGGTCGTGTTCGGCCACCACGGCGTCATCGCCCACCACAACGACGCGGTCCGGATAGAGCCGCGTGCTGAGCATCTGGCCTTCAAATTCGCTTGGTACCGAGTAGCGGTTGCGTCCGATTACCACGAGGCAGGTCGACGACACCCGAGCCGCGCGTTCTACGTAACCATCAAACGGTGTTGGCATCGGCATCAGATGGGCGCGCTCCTGCTCGAATACGTCGGCAACGCTCAGGTCACGATAGTCCGGATGCTTCACCTGCTCCCACAACGACCGGCACCGGCTCGCCAGCCATGCATTCAGATCGGCGAAACTGCCGAATCGCTGCTCGCGCGCTTCAATCCAGATACGCCGGCGGCTGTCCTGCAGGTTCTTCTCGACGACGCCTTTCTCCCAGCCGCTGGCCACATTGCAGAAGTCCGCGTCAAACAGGTAGTGCGCGCACGTCACCGCAAAGCGCGAATTCACGGTGCGGCCCTTGCCTTTGTGGACCTTGTCGACCGCCGTCTTCATGTTGTCGTAGATGCCGCGACGGGCCACCCCGCCGAAGGCCGTGAACGAGCGCGTATGGGCGTCGAACAGCATCTCGTGACCTTGGCTCGGGTAGGCCACGAGCCAGAACGCCCGCGACGCGCACAGCTTCATGTGCGACACCTGCAGCTTGCGGTAAATGCCGCCGACAACCAGTCCTTCCTCGGACCAGTCAAACTGGAACGCTTCGCCCAGTTCGAATTGCAACGGCACAAACGCCGACTTCGAAACCGCCTTGCCTTCGCTTTGCCGCCGGGCCCGGATGAAGTCGGTCACCCGCGAATACCAGCCATCGTAGCCGCTCGCCTTGATCTCATGGAACAGCATCCAGGCGGTGCGCCGCTCTTTCTTCGGCCGCCGTGCGTCCACACCGAGCGCCTACACCAGCGCCTCATGAAACGGCGTCAGCCGGGTCGACTGCGAGCGCCGCTGATACTTCGGTTCTTCCTGAACCTCCATGTTCAGGTATTTGCTAATCGTGTTGCGCGACAGGCTTGTGAGACGCGCTATCTCGCGTACCGACTTGTTCTGGCGGTGGAACATCCGCCGCACCTTGCCAATCATCGTCATCGGGATCATCCCCTAATACCCTGCCTGAAAAACTAGCAGGATAGGTTGATTGCCCGGCTCAATTTTCGGTCGGCGTAAACACACTGACTATCCGACCATGTTTTTATAGCTCTTGCATCGGCAATTGTTAGCTCACTCTATATTTCCCAGGCTGCGATATCGAGTCTTATGCAGGACGCGGAACTTTCTTTGTATTGTAAAATCGTCGGGCGTGTTCTTGGTCGCGCGCGGGCGGGGAGTTAGTCCGCAGGGTATAGTGCGCCTCGACGAACCAGTAACCCGGATACAGGACACCCCCTATGAAAATCATCGTAACTGGAGCCACTGGTTTTGTCGGCCGGCATCTCGTGCCCGAATTGCTTTCCCGTGGCCACCAAATTGTCGCAGTCGTGCGGGAGATTTCAAAAGCGCACAGTTTTCAGTGGTCCAGTGAGGTTCGCATCGTCGCCTGCGACATTGGCTGTTTAGGGCCCAATTTCTTTGATTTGTTAGGGAATCAAGATGCTGTCATCCATCTTGCGTGGCCCGGGCTTCCGAACTATCAGGCGCTGTTTCACTTCGAAGAGAATCTGCTCGCCGCTTATCAGTTCCTCAAGCAGTGTGTAATGGCGGGTGTTTCGCAAGTCCTCGTGACCGGGACATGCTTTGAATATGGGATGCGAGACGGGCTTCTCTCGGAGGCGCTAGAGTCCCAGCCCGCGAATGCATACTCGCTTGCGAAAGATACACTTCGCAAATTTCTCGAGAACTGGCGTCAGCAGCAGTCATTCACCCTGCAATGGGCACGACTGTTCTACATGTACGGCGAGGGACAAAACCCGCATAGTGTGCTTGCACAGCTTGATCGCGCGATTGACGACGGCGATGCCGTTTTCAATATGTCGGGGGGCGAGCAGTTGCGGGACTACCTGCCGGTGGCGCAAGTCGCTCAGCGCTTGGCCTTATTGATCGAGCATCCTGAACTGAGTGGCATAACGAACATCTGTAGCGGCGTGCCGATCTCCGTGCGTCGGCTCGTGGAGCGAAGAATTGCCGAGCGGAACGCGCGAATTGCACTCAACCTCGGGCATTATCCCTATCCCAGCCATGAACCCATGGCGTTTTGGGGAGATCCACACCGACTTCAGTTGGTCGCTGCTGGGCTTTGACCTGGTAGAGAGGCGTTGGAGTCGTGCCGGACGTACGACGCGTCCGCCGGCACGGGATGTGGTAGCTCGGTTCGGCGGTATCAAGCAACGCGCATCGCCGGGACCGCGGTGGCAAATCGCCCCCCCCATTCTCCTATGTAGGCATGCTGATCGGTGATCTCGTGGAGAATGTTCCAAGGCAGTACGAGAACGATATCCGGACGGTGTTCGCGGAGTGCGTCTGTCGGAAGAATGGGGATGTGGCTTCCTGGCAGATACTTCCCTTGCTTCGACGGCGCCGCATCGCACACATACGGTAGCAGATCCGGCTTCACCCCTGCATAGTTGAGAAGCGTGTTGCCCTTGGCGGCCGCACCATACGCAGCAACTTTTTTTCCGAGTGTCTTCTGTTCGAGCAGGAACTTGAGGAGGTCGTTCTTGACCTGATCGGCTCGCGACTGGAAGTTGCTATATGTCGAAAGCTCCGTGAGTCCAAAATTAACCTCTTCGTCCAGCACTCTGGCTACCGACCGATGATCTCCGCGTTGATCATCGTGGTGGCACCCGTACACCCGGAGGCTGCCGCCATGCGTCGAAAGCTCATCCACTTGCCACACGCGCAGGCCTGCGCGGGCAAAGATCTTCACTACGGTTTGAAGCGACAGATAGGAGAAATGTTCGTGGTACACGGTGTCGAACTGCACATGCTCGATCAATCGCATCAAATGCGGGAACTCCAATGTAATCGTGCCATGCGGCTTCAGCGCTGCTTTCAAACCCGCGGTGAAGTCATTGATGTCGGGAACATGCGCGAAAACATTATTACCTGCGATGATGTCCGCCTGTTTGTCTTCTGCGGCGAGTTTCTCCGCGAGTGTTTGACCAAAAAACTCACGCAGCACCGGAATGCCGAGACGTTCAGCTGCTTCTGCCGTGCTTGCAGTCGGTTCGATACCCAAACAGGGAATACCCAATTCAACGAAATTCTTGAGCAAATAGCCATCATTCGATGCTATTTCGATAACAAGACTGTCGCGTCCGAGGCAGAAACGCTGAGTCACCATTTCGCAGTAGGTTTTCGCATGCGCGAGCCAACTCTGGGAGACCGACGAGAAATACGCGTAGTCCGAGCTGAACAGTTCATGCGCGCGAGCATAGTCTTCGGTTTGAACAAGCCAGCAATGTTGACAGACAAAAAGCTTGAGCGGGAAGTACGTCTCCGGTTCCTTCAGGTCGCTTGCTCTCAGATAGGCATTGGATGGCGGCGCGAAACCCAAGTCGAGAAAGACGTGTTCCAGGGCGGTTTGACAGTGTCGGCAGTTCATACAGGTATTCCGCGAAACTGCGGCGTTATAAGTGGGTGTAATTGATCTCGTTGAGAGACCTCGGCGATAGGCAGCGGCCAAGTGATGCGCAGCGCCGGATCATCGTGTCGTATGCCACCTTCTGCAGAGGGCTCGTACGACGCCGTATGAAGATATAGCAACTCGCTTTCAGGCTCGATAACTTGAAACCCGTGCGCGCATCCTTCGGGAACGACAAGCATTCTTCCGTTATCAAACGAAAGCTCCTCTGCGTGCCATTGCAAAAAGGTTGGCGAGTCGGCTCGCAGATCGATGGCAACATCCCAGACCTTGCCGCGAAGGCAGCGAACCAGTTTGATTTCCGCGTGTGGTGCGCGCTGGAAATGCATGCCTCGTACCGCACCTACGCGCGTTGTCCTGGAGTGATTGATCTGTGAAATGTGGCGTCCGCTGATTGTCGATTCGAGCTCTTTGTCACAGAAAACTCTTTGAAAAATCCCGCGATGATCGGCAAAGGGCGTGGTATGCACAACCATCACGCCGGCAATGGCAGTAGGCGTGACGTTCATGCCCCGCACCACAATGTGCCGATAGCAGCGGCATCCTCAACATATTGGTCGAGTTGGCGCGCACTGACGACGTCGCCGGACGCGAGCCATGCCCGATACCAGTCGGATGTATGCCTCAATGCGTCGTCGATGCCCCACACGGATTGCCAGCCAAGCAACGTGCGCGCCTTCGTGCTATCGAGCGAGAGCAAACGCGCCTCATGCGGATGACTCTGCGTCGTCATGTGCCATTTGATCTCGGGCCACGACTCTGAAATGCGCCGCAGCACATCGGAGACCGAACGATTGCCATGGGAGTCCGGACCGAAGTTCCAGGCTTCTGCAAAGCGATTTTGTTCTGTCAGCAGTTGCTCACCGAGAAGCAAATACCCGCTCAACGATTCGAGTACATGTTGCCACGGCCGTGTTGCATTCGGCGAGCGTATTTCCAAAGAGGTGCCGTTGGCCATAGCACGGACGAGATCGGGTATTAGCCGGTCCTCTGACCAGTCGCCGCCGCCGATAACGTTACCGGCGCGTGCTGTCGCGACGAGCGGCGCTTTGGCCCTCGGTAGGAGCGACGAACGGTAACTGGCCACGACGAGCTCCGTTGCGGCCTTGGATGCGCTGTAGGGGTCGTTGCCACCGAGTCGATCACACTCGCGATAACCCCAAACCCACTCATTGTTTTCGTAGCACTTGTCCGTAGTGACGGCGACGATGGCTTTCACACTCGATGTCATGCGACATGCTTCGAGCACGTGGCACGTTCCCATCACATTGGTTGCCCAGGTTTCGACGGGGGCGGCATAAGAACGGCGCACGAGGGCTTGGGCTGCGAGGTGAAACACGATCTCAGGCTGAGTTTCCTCGACGACGCGCGCGACTGCATCTGGATCGCGTATGTCGATCCGATGGTCAATGGCATCGAGTTTTAGCAGATCCCAATGATTAGGCGTAGTCGCCGGCGCGAGCGATGCGCCTGTTACGTGCGCCCCAAGCTTCGTCAGCCAAAGCGCGAGCCAACTTCCTTTGAAGCCTGTGTGACCGGTCAGGAGTACCCGGCGATTGAGGTAGGCGCCACTGAACAGATTCACGACCAGACCCGCCACGGAGGAGTAGTCCGCCAAAATTCTTCCAGCTGGTTCTTGTCGCGCAGCGTATCCATTGCCTGCCAAAAGCCGCGGTGACGGTACGACATGAGTTGTCGTTCGGCTGCGAGCTTAGGCAGGGGCGTGGCTTCCCAACTCGTATCGTCACCATCGATGTAGTCGAAGATCTCGGGCTCCAGGACAAAGAAGCCCCCATTGATCCACGCGCCGTCACCGGCGGGCTTTTCCTGGAAGTTCAATACGGCATCGTCGTGGGTATGCAGTGCGCCGTAGCGACCCGGCGGCTGAATCGCCGTTATCGTCGCCAGCTTGCCGTGTTGTCGGTGAAACGCGACGAGACGGTGCACGTCGATGTCAGCGACACCGTCGCCATAAGTAAAGCAAAACGTTTCGCCACCTACATAGTCACGAACTCTTTTTAGGCGGCCGCCCGTCATCGTCTCCGGCCCGGTATCGATCAACGTGACTCGCCAGGGCTCGGCGTACCGCTGATGTACTTCCATGCCGCTTTGCTTGCTCATGTCGAACGTGACGTCGGACGTGTGCAAGAAATAGTTTGCAAAGTATTCCTTGATGACGTAACCCTTATACCCGAGGCAAATCACAAAGTCGTTGATCCCGTAGTGCGAGTAGATCTTCATGATGTGCCACAGAATCGGCTTGCCGCCGATCTCGATCATCGGCTTGGGCTTCAGGTGGGACTCTTCACTAATTCGGGTACCAAACCCGCCGGCAAGAATTACGGCTTTCATAGATGGCATGGAATGCAGCAGTAACTGTTTCGGGTTGTGCTGGACGACCAAGAATGCTCAGAAAGCAAGCAGAGTGTACGCGGCCAATTCTTTTTTGAAAAGCGAGGGCTCCGCGCATGCGGGAGCCTTACTGACAGTAATGTTTCGTGACCTGTGGAACGGCTACTCATGTATATCGGTGTGCCGGACGAATCCGGCGAGGCCGCGGATCGGCACACTGCTGGGCGAGCGTGACGCCAGCAAGTGAGTCCAGGTCGTTTGCAGGCCGCTTAGCCCGTCGCCGATCAGACCGTTCTCGTTCTTCACAAAGGCCCTCAGTAAAGGTTCGTAGACCACGAGTCGTCCGGTACCGGCGGCGAAGCTTCCGAGCCATGCACCCAAACTTCGCATCGCGAGATTCGCGGGAGCCGCTTTGAGTGCATCGACCAGGAACGTGCGACGTGCGATCAGAAGGTCAGGGGACACTCCATCCACGCAATGCGGTTTGAGTCCCAGGGAACCGGCGCAGGGATCGCTCATCGCACGGCCCTCAATTGTGTCGCAGAGTTGTCCACTGTCGGTTAACACCAACGCGCCCCGCAGGACTCTTCCCGATGCGTCGATGAGCGGACCCGTAACGGCGACAACCTTGCTCACCAGCTCGAAGTGTTTCAGAGAGTCCCATATCGCTTGATTCTCAATTGCCGTGGCCGACGGCCCAACAAGCATCGAAAATTCGCTCTCGGAATATTCCAGAAGATCGAGCAAAACGGCGAGTCCATGCACGCCCCTCGATGGCGGGGCAATTTGACGCGCCGCGAATGGAAACTGCTCAGGTCCGCGTGCATCAACGCCGAGCGATATGAGGTCTATCGACGGAGGTTCCTTCTGCAAGCGCTTGAGATAGAAGTCTTGAATGCCGAGATCGAATGGATACGGAGTAACCTCGTAGAGATCTGGGCGACGACGCTGCGCGATGCCACGAAGCACGGCCTGGATGGACATCGCGCTTCCCGAGAAAGAGCTGCCACTGTTTGAGAGCGAGCGCGGGTGCTGGCGCCAGTGGTATAAAACTTCTCGAATATGCATCGGGTCATGACCATTTTCGACAAAGCGGACAAGAATGTCCCAATCTTGTGCGTACTCTGCATCACCCGATGTAAACACGCCTAGCGTGAGTGCCAATTGTCGATGGAACAGTATCGTGTGCCATATGTACGATTGGGCGAACAACAGTACGGGGTCGAAGTCCGGCCGATAGTAGGGATGATCCAACGCATCTTCGATAAGCAGATCTTCGTCGGAATAGAAAATGACCCGATCGGGATTGCTCTTCGCAGCGTCGGCCAGTATGGCAAGGGCATCCGGCGTCAGGAGATCGTCGGCATCCATCGAGATCGCGAAGTCACCAGTCGCGTTCTCGAGGCAAACGCGTAGCCCGCCATGAATGCCCAGATTCACTTCGTGGCGCAGTGTTCGAAGCAGCCCTTCTTCCTCGAAGGCCGCTAGCGCCTTGTCGAGATCGGCCGGTATCGGACCATGCGCCAGGACGATCCACTCGGACGCTCTGTGACGTTGTGCCCGCATGGCGTCCGCAGTTGCACAGAACAGCTTCGTATCGGTACGTTCGTACACGGTCGTCAATACCGATATCGTGGGCATATCGTCCGTAAGACGAGGAGCCAGCGCTGCAAAGCGTTGTTCGATATGCTGTGGAAAAGAAACTGCGTAGGGCAAGCGAATCAGCGGCACGCCGGCTTCCTCAGGCTGATAGGCGCGTTGTCCGCTGCGATCCAGGTGGCGAGCGTATCCGACCGGATTTCGCATCAGCCTGCTGAACACTTCGGCGAATTCAGCAAGTTCCTCCCGCGACGGTGCGATTTCCTCGCTCGCTCCTGCTTTCACATCAGCCAGTGGCGTATAGATCACCCGCCGCCCGGCAATACACGCAAGACCGCCGAGCCACGGACCGAGCATCGTCAAGCTGATTTCCGCTGGCAGTTTGTCGAGGTTTTCGACGAGGAACTCCCGACTCACCACACTGTGGCGTGCAGACACAGCCGCGACCGAACGTGGCTTCCAGCTTTGCGCGAAATATCCGGAGTTGCTCAGCGAGTTGCCACTTTCAGGGCAACCAATTGAACCACCATAGCCGAATACATATCCCCCCTCACGAAGTACTTCGCCATCGTGAATGCGTCCGCCAACGATCGCGGAATCTGGGAAAAGATCGAAATGCATGAGCACTTCGTCTGCAAAATCATCTTCAGTGAGTTCGCACGCGCGACTTTGCAAGTGGATGTACCGTACCCCTGCGTCAACCTGATTGATTGCAGTGCAAAGGCCGTCGCGCGACACGCGTTGCTCGAGCGTTATGGTGGCCATGAGGCCTTGAACATCGCTGACGCGCCTCGCGTTTTGAGAACCGTCGGCGCAAGCGTGGCGTTGCTTGAAACGGTAGTCGGGCGTGCCGTCGAAAAGCGGTGAAAGCGCGACCTCATATTTATCGAGCTTGCCGCGTGCGTCGAGGAAGCGCTCGAGCGCGGCCTTGTGAGACGCGTAGATATAAGGTTTGGCGCGGTAATTGCCTGACGTCGAAGCAGCATGCATGCGCCACGAATAAAGCACCTCTGGAATATGAGCGGGCTCATATCCGGCGTTGAGGAACCGTATGAACGTATCCCAATCGTGGCATCCCTCGGTGGCCAGATCCGAGTAGCAGCCGAGTTCGAGTGCTGTCTTTCGATCGATTACGGTCAGATGGGCGATGTAACACGAATGGACGAACAGAACGGGATCCCATTCCGGCTTCAGATAAGCATCACGATGCTTGTTTCCGTCGGTCTTGTCTTCATCGGTATATGCGACTCTCGGCATTCCTGCTTGCTCCAGGAAGCTCGTAACTGTCCGCACGCAATCGGGGAACAACAGGTCGTCGCTGTCGACGGGAAGAATATAGCGGCCCTGCGCCCGCTCGAGACACCAGCGCATGCCACCGACTATGCCCAGATTGTGTTCCACACGTCCAAGGCGTACCCGGCGATCCCGAGCAATTTCGTTCAGAACTTCCCACGTTTCAGACCTCGTCGAGCCATTGTCCAGTATCAGCCATTCGAAGTCGGCTGTCGTCTCTTGACCGAAGACAGTGTGGGCAAGGTCGGTGACAAACGATGGGTCGGTATCGTAGACCGTCGTGACCAGGCTAAGGAGCCGCGGGGCGTTGCCTTCGACATACCGTTTGCGACGCACTTGCGCCCGCCGATGATAGAAGTTGGGTTTGTTGTCGACGAAGTCATTTGCACAAACCACGGAAACCGGAGGTGCGAGTTTCGGAAGCGTTTCGCGGCGTGACACGCCATCACGTTGCAATTCCGTGACCAGGGCTTCCACTGCAGGCGAGAGGCTTTCGGACCAACTGCGCGGCAATCCCAGTGGTGGCGCTGTTTGCCTGCGACCACGATCGACGCTCAGCGCCCGCGCGCGCGCGAGGGCCAGAAGCATGTCGCCGATTTCCGGTTCTGCGGCGATCAGATTGGGCGAGAGTTCCGCGAGGCGAGCGGCCGTTTTGCTTCCAAACACAGTGGTGACCGCCAGTCCTCCACATGCGGCCATTTCGAGCGGTGGATAGCTTGGATGCGGCGATAGCATCGAGGATAGGAGAATATCCGTTCCTCGCATCTGTTCTGCGTATGCTTCGAAGCCGAGCCAACTGGCTGGCGTGAGCGTATAACCACGGCCAAGGGGGATCGGTTCAAACGATTCCCCCATTCCGATGAATTCCCAGCCACCGTCGCCGAAAAGACCTTTCTCGACGGCCGCACATAGAACAGCAACGCCAAGCCCAAAGAGATTCCGCTTTGCGACTGTGGGTCGCGCGTAGAAGAGCAGCCGGCGAGGAGATTGAGCGTTACGGTTCTCAGGATGGAAATACGATCGGTCAATCGCGGGCTCAAATACGATGGCTCGCCGGCTGAAGTCGGCATTCGAGTAGCGGCCTACCCCTCGACTAACCAAATGATCACGTAGAAGACTCGTGTTGACGATGGGGACATGATCGAAACTGTACGAGGCTTCGGCATCTGCGAAGTTCTCGTTCGCGCCATAGAAGAGCGTCTCGTAGTCTTGCACCAGATAGTAAATGCGCTTACAGCGAAGTATGCCTGTCGCTGATTTCGCAGCCTGCGCGGTCCACCACGCGGTGGCCAACAGCACATCGTTATAGCCGAGGGCCAACGGCTTCGTTCGGTCACTGCCATTGAAAAACTGGACGTCCAGATCATCCGGCTGGAGGCCGGTCAACCGATGAAGGTGCGACTTGATTCCGTTGAGATCGTCATCGAGAGGTAAGTCCGTCGATACGAAATGGACCGGGATGCCCGCGTTGGCGAGTAACATGCCCAGGATATATGCCGTGTTGGGGCCGCCGGTGGCGTGCTGCCCCTTAAGGGATGGCAGCAGGATCCTCAGGGCAGGAGTCGAACTGAGGCTCGGATCGACGAACACGCTGAGTGGTTGATTAGGCAGCAATAAGCCCAAGGCAACAGTGCCCGTATTATCGCGACGCAGACGAAGAATCGTCTCGGCGGTCAGGTCCCCCGTTTCCTCATACAGCTTGATCGCTGCATCCAGTTGCTGTACTGCCTCGACTTTTCCATGCGGCAGCCGTCCTTCGCGAATCCCATGGAGAACATAGTGCACCAGCGGATTGACTTCTGACGCGGCTACGTCCGGATATTGCGAAACGTACCATTTCGTATCGAAGTCGGGACTTGGAGCGCGGCCTTCCGACGCGCCGGACCATAGGAAGTGAACTAGCGGGTTGAGCTGTGCATCGGCGACGTCCGGGTTGGTTTCCAGGTACCAGGCGCTGTTGAACAACGGATGTGGGCTTCGTCCTTCGCGAGCGCCTGACGTGATGAAATGGACCAATGGGTTGAGTCCCGTAGTCGCAACGTCGGGATAGTTCTCGAGGTACCAGTCAGTGTCAAACAAGGGGTGGGGGTCGCGTCCTTCGCGAGCGCCTGACGTGATGAAATGGATCAACGGGTTGAGTCCCGCTGTCGCAACGTCCGGATAGGTCTTGAGGTACCAGTCGGTGTCAAACAAGGGGTGGGGGTCGCGTCCCTCACCCGCGCCTGCCCTGATGAAATGCAGCAACGGGTTGTCGCCCGCTGCTGCGACGTCGGGATTGGTCTCCAGATACCAATGGGCGTCGAACAACGGATGCGGATCGCGTCTTTCGCCAGCACCCGACGTGAGGAAATGGATCAACGGATTGCCACCCGAGGCTGCCAGGTCCGGGTTGCCCTTGAGGTACCAGTCTGTGTCGAACAAAGGGTGAGGATCGCGTCCCTCGCGAGCGCCTGACCTGACGAAATGCATCAACGGGTTGACACCTGCTGCCGCGACGTCGGCATTGGTCTCGAGATACCAATGGATATCGAACAACGGATGCGGATCGCGTCTTTCGCGAGCACCTGAAGTGACGAAATGGACAAATGGATTGACACCCGCTGCTGCGACGTCGGGGTTGTGCTCGAGGTACCAGTCAGAGTCGAACAAAGGGTGTGGATTGCGGCCCTCGATTAGTCCGTGCCAGAGGAAATGCGACAGCGGCTTTAGCCCTTTTTGCGCGACATCGCGGTTCGACGACCGATACCAATCGGAATCGAACAATGCAAAAACGCCAAGACGCGGACGGCCGCCTGCCATCGACTGAAAACATAGCCTGATGAATACTTTGTACCGCGAAAGCGAGGGGCGATTTTTCCTGGTCATGATTGAAAACTCGGAAGCGCCAGAAGGAACGCAAGCTTCGGCGAAGGTTTGACACAATCGGACTTTTTCGAGGACCACTTCGTCATTCGCACTATCCCAAGCGCCTCAAAGGGGCGCGTTGCGTTGAAGAATGGAATCGGCGTTTTTTTCTAGCCAGCGAAAGGCATCTGCGATGTTTGCGTGGTTACCGATATTGTGATGGAATATCTTGGGCGGGTGGTGGATGTTCAACAGCTCTCTGATTCCGTAGACCACCATCGGCCGCGGCAGCGTCTTGACGCGATCTAGCATCGCAAACGTCCATAGCAGTCTTTCGGCGTACTGTAGATCACGTGGATCGAAATCCGCCATTTTTTGCCTGAAGAATTGCCGGCTCAATGTCTTGTTATATGCACTGCTTTGGGCGAGCTCGAATATCTGGATCCGACGATAACGACGAAGATCGACACGCAAGTCAATGGAATCAGCCAAATGTTGTTTCACGAATAGTGCAGCTATCAACCAGTTTCTATAGTGGCCAGTGCCGGGATGGCGCAATGCGCGGATGATTTCGTCGTCTCCGGCAGCAAGGCTGGCTTCCGAAACCGATTCGCCGAAGAATTCGCGGAATCCTTCTTCCTCCCTGTCGTTTGCGTGAAAGAAGCCGAACGAGCGCTTGGAGATGCCAATAATGACTTCAGCGGTTGGCGTGACAACTATCTTTTTGGCTGTCAAGAAAGTCACGAAACTGGCGAAGAAATCCGGATAGGGCGATTGGAAAAAAGCTGGTTCCGAGCCATCGCGCTGCACGAATTCGCGCCGCCAGACATAATGCTGAGCGTTGAAACTTATCAGATGCCGAAATCTAAGAGCCTGCTGTCCGAGTTGCCTTGCCCTTTGGTCGTTGAGCACGTACGGGGCGCGGGAGTCGTCAAACAGGCTGCTGTTGTTCACCGTGCACAAGTAGCCCGCTGCCTCATTGGGAAGAACATCGGGGTACGCGTAGTGATAAGCCATGCAGTATACGACGTCCGGGTGCGAATGAGCTTCGATAATATCGCTCATCCTCTGAATGAAACCTGGAGTCAAGGCGTCGTCGTCGCCCAGCATTACGATATAGTCACCGGTCGCCGCTTTGAGCGCACGGTTCCAATTGTCGGTTACCGAAATTGGCGAGTCTCCTCGAATGTAACGGACCGGAACTGAAGTAATTGTCCGAACATATTCAACATAATTTTCACTGGATTCGTTGTCGGAAATGATGATTTCCAGATTTCTTTCATTTTGTGCCAAGACGGAGTCGACAGCGTGTTTTAGTAGTTCGAGTCGATTTCGGCTCGGCAATAAAATCGAGAAAGACGGTCGCGACATTCTGTTCCCTTATCTCCAAGACATCGTCGTTATTGGGTGGCATACTGGGATAAAATCAGCGCCTGCGCAGGAATCCTCGTGGATTCATCGTCAATAAGAATCGCTCGCACGAGCGGTCGGCATAGAACTGATCGTTCTCCGCCAGGAACAGGTCGACGGCTTCCCAAGGGCCGGGGCCAAATTCCGGATAAGTGGGGTGGCCGTTTATATTGGTATCCTCAACGACTAGGAAACCGCCCGGTTGAATGAAGCGCTGATAAAGCCGCAGTTCCTGAAGGACGTGCTCGCATCGATGATCTCCGTCCAAGATGATAAGGATATTGCGTTTTCCATCCGCGGCTTTGGCGACCTTATCGATCGCGTTATCGGCGATGCTGTCCCCCGTCAGATAGGTGATCCGAGGATGTCGCGGCCGAATCGGATGATGTGTGGAATCGATGTCGATGGTGATAACCTCTCCAAAGCCAGCCAGATCGCATACGGTCGCGAGGTACAGTGCGCTACCGCCTTTGTACGTGCCTACCTCGATAATTAAATCCGGACGCTCACGGACGATCAACTCTTGATAAACCCATAGATCGAGCGGGCACTTGAACATTTCGTAGCCCATCCATGAGAGAACGATGGTATGAAGACCGCGAAAATTATCTATCTTTCGATAATACAAGTCTGAGAACGATTCGACTAGTTGGCGCTCCTCATTTGTCAAATTCGGTTCTGCAAAAGAGGCCCGGAAAGTCCCCGGATGCGTGCTTGTCCAAGGTGCTGCGGCATGTGCACCGTGTTTCATGCTTTGCGTGGCGTCCATGAATTTTTGAATGCGCTTAAACATGATAGCTCCCATTGGGAATGTCGGGTGCGCCACGATACTGTGTCTGCCCAAGGTCATGGTTTACGGCCGGTTAGGTGGCGACCGATCGTTCTCACATTCTGGCGTGCTCGCAAAACGATTGGAGGTGCGGCATCGTCATTGAAGCGGGCCCTTGACGCTGAGGGGGCGTGGCCTGGATTAATGTCAAGTTGATTCGGTGGTGGGGCAGGTGCACGCAGTTCTGGATTTCGCTTGGCTTCTTCGCCTGTCCAGTACTGATTCCGTGTACGTAGCCGCCCGAACGCGATCGGCCGTATCAGGCAAACGTTCGTCACGCGCTTTACTTCGATGCGAGCTTCGCCGCTGAAATCGCGGATAGTAACGAGTCGCCGTGACAATGCAGGTGCGCTGTTCAATATTGTCAATCCGGTAGGGCTTCGGGATGGCTTGCCAGGAAGTCGCAGGCCGTCATTCGAATACGTGACTTGATTTCGAGGCAAGCGTTAGTTGACCTGTTCCGCCGCGTCCGGTCAAGACACAGATATCGGGCGCATCGTTGCGACGCCCGGAAGCAGCATGCTCGAACATGTTCATGGTGACGAGCGTCCCACACCTGTTTGCGGGTGGCTAGGTCGACTTTTCAGTTTGTCACAAACCGTTTGTCGATCGTGCCGGGATCAAGAGAACTCGCCTATGCGTGGTCTTCATGACGCGCTGCCGTCAGCGCCAACGACTGACGGGCAACCCGAGGACGGTCAGCATGCGAATGGGAGGAGCCCCGTATTAGAGCGGCTCGACTTGCTGTTTCGTTGTTTTTGCGCAATTTTCGTAGAAAGTACCGTTGGTAATTTGCGGTGCGGACGCGAGACGGCATTTGCTTCTAGTGCGTGTCGACATGTCACGGAAACTGGCGTAACAAACAGCAAATTCGGTTGCCGAATCCGTGTTTTTTAAGCAAAATGCCTGCTCGTTACGGCCCTCAAATTTGAAATTATTGCTTCAGGACACACCGGTTTTTGCAAATGATTTCTTCAGGTGAGCCGCGTTCCGAAAACGGGGACCTATCCGTTTCTGTTGTCGTATTCAGGCCGGACGAACGGTTGTTGTCTTCCACTCTCGCCAGCTTGGGGGCCGCGTGCAGCGAATTGCGCCAGTTGCGCCCTGATGTCGCCATCAATGTATGCATCGTGGATAACGGCGATCTTCCGGAAATGTCGCAGGCAATTGGCGCGTTGACCGGTTCAGGCGTGGCTTGCGAAATTCTGAGCGACCACGGCAACGTCGGCTATGGGCGAGGCCACAATCTGGCGATCCAGCGGCTCAAGAGCCAGTATCACCTCATTTTGAATCCGGACATCGATCTCGAGCGCGATGCATTGACAACAGCGCTCGATTTTTTCGATGCGCATCCGGAGGTGGGTCTTATCACGCCGCGAATTGGCGATCAGGAAGGGCGCATCCAGTACTTGTGCCGCCGCTATCCGACCCTGGTCGACCTGTTTATCCGCGGTTTCCTTCCGCGAAGCATTCACCGTTTCTTCTTCGAAAAGCGGCTTGCGCGCTACGAAATGCGCGATCTGATCAACGAGCACGACATCGTCTGGGACCCACCCATCGTCAGCGGCTGCTTCATGCTGTTCCGGACGAGTGTGCTGAAGAAACTCGACGGCTTCGACCCTCGCTACTTCCTCTATTTCGAGGACTACGACCTGAGCCTGCGAACCCACGAACTCGCGCGTGTTGCATATGCGCCCATGGTCCGCGTGCTGCACCATGGCGGCGGCGCCTCGCGCAAGGGTTCGGCGCATATCCGCATGTTCGCCGCCTCTGCTTTCAAATTCTTTAGGCGGTTCGGCTGGAGGTGGCTATGAGTCGCGTGCTCATCACCGGCGCGAGCGGCTTTGTCGGACGTTCATTGTGCCACGCGCTGACCGCCAAAGGCCTCGCAGTGACCGCGCTTGTTCGGCAGCCGGGCCGTTGCACGGTTGGCGTGCGCGAATGGGTTCACGACAGCGAGAACTTCAAGGACGTATCTGCGGCCTGGCCGCAGGATTTGCAGCCCGATTGCGTTGTCCATCTGGCGGCGCGCGTCCATGTCATGCGCGATAGTGCGGTCGACCCGGAGGCAGAGTTTCGCCACATGAATGTGGGCGGGACAATGCATGTAGCAGAGGCGGCGCAGCGCCGAGGCGCGCGGCGCATCGTCTTCGTCAGCAGCGTCAAGGCGCAGGCGGAGATCGATCCGGGGCGCCCGTTGCGCGAAGACGATCCGCCGTGTCCGCAGGACGCTTACGGGCGCTCAAAGGCCGAGGCCGAACAGAGCCTCACGCGATACGGCGCGGAAACGGGCATGGAAATCGTTGTGGTCCGCCCGCCACTGGTCTATGGTGCCGAAGTCCGCGCGAACTTTCTGCGGTTGATGGACGCCATCGCGAAGGGCGTGCCGTTACCGCTCGGCGTCATCGCGGCCAGACGGAGCATGGTCTACGTAGAGAATCTTGTGGATGCGCTGAAACATTGCGTGACGGATCCGCGCGCGGCCGGCGGCTGCTTCAACGTTGCCGACGACACCAGCCTCACTGTGGCCGAATTGGCACGCACTCTGGGCAGACACCTCGGCAAGCCGGCACGCCTCGTGCCGGTTCCTGCCAGCTGGCTGCACGCGGCGGGGCGGTTGACGGGGCGTCAGGCACAGGTGGAGCGACTGATCGGGAGCCTGCGCTTGGATACGTCACATATTCGCGATGAGCTCGGGTGGCAACCGCCGTACTCGACGGAGGACGGACTTGCTGCCACCGCGCGCTGGTACCGCTCGACGCATTAAGGTCAATCGATGCTGAATGCCGATCACGGGTTGTTTCCCTGGCCGACTGCCGTGCTGGTTGCGATTGGCGCCGCGATAGGCTGCGCGGGGATCCTCTGGTTCTTGCTGACGACCGGCCTCGCCTGGCGGCTTGCAACTGACATTCCAAACGAGCGTTCGCTGCATGCGCGTCCGACGCCGCGCGTCGGCGGCTGGGGCATCGTTCCGGTGGCGGTGGTCGCAATTTTTCTGACGGCTTCGTCTCTGTGGATGGTCGCGTGCATCGTTGTTTTCCTTGCAGCGATGTCACAGATCGACGACCGGCGCGGGTTGCAGGCTCGGGTTCGTTTTGTTGGCCATCTCACCGCAGTAGCAGTGCTGGTCGCGGTCTATCCGGCCGACGTGCCCTGGTGGATGCTGACGAGCCTCGCCTTTTTGATGCTCTGGCTCGTCAATCTTTACAATTTCATGGACGGCGCCGACGGACTCGCCGGCGGGATGGCTCTGTTCGGTTTCGGTGGCTACGCGGTGGCGGCGCTGGTAAGCGGGCATCTGGTGCCCCAGCTTGGCTTTGCGAGCGCGGCCGTAGCGGGTGCCGCTGCCGGCTTTCTACTGTTCAATATTCACCCGGCGCGTATCTTTCTCGGCGACGCTGGCTCGATTCCTCTCGGTTTTCTGGCGGGCGCCCTCGGTTACTGGGGTTGGCGCGAAGGCGCGTGGCCGATCTGGTTTCCAGCCATGGTTTTCGCCCCTTTCATCGGTGACGCGTCGGTCACCTTGGTACGTCGCCTCGCCCGAGGAGAAAAATTTTGGCAGGCTCACCGCGAGCACTACTATCAACGAATGGTTCGCTCGGGCGCGGGGCACGCCCGGACAGCGCTTTACTGGTATGTAGTAATGCTCACGGGCATAATACTTGCTGTTTTCGCGCTTGGCCGGTCTGTGCAGGTGCAATGGAGCTGTGTCATTGCATGGGTTGTCGTGCTCGTGCTGATAGGCGTCGCCATTGATTCCCGCTGGCGTCGCTTTCAATCAATTGTCTCCGAACAACCAAAGGTGTGACGCCGATGCTTCGAAATAAAGCCTCATGGCTATCGTTCAGCGCCTTCCTGTTCGATCTGTGCGGGGTGATGGGCACGTGGCTTTCCGCCTATCTGATCCGTTTCAACGGTCCCATTCCCCACGATTTCTGGATGGGCGCATTGCACGCGCTAGTCTGGGTTCTGCCGGTCTACGGTTTGATGTTCCGCATCTTCGGCTTGTACCGCGGCATGTGGGTTTTCGCGAGCCTGCCCGATTTGATGCGCATTTCCAAGGCGGTCATCGCGGGCGGGATCGTGGTGATGGTCGCCGCGGTGATGATCCAGCCGATTCCCATCGTCCCGCGGTCGGTCCTCATCGTCTCGCCAATCCTGTTGTTTCTCGTGATGGGAGGCGCCCGTGCGCTCTATCGCGCGACCAAGGAGTTTTACCTGTACGGCGGCCTCGTCGGCCAAGGCAAGCCCGTGATCGTTCTCGGCGCGGGCAACGCGGGCGCCACGCTTGCTCGCGAGCTTTCCCGCTCGGGCGAATGGCGTCTCGTCGGCCTGCTCGACGACGATCCCGCCAAGCATGGCCGCGAAATCTATGCCCATAAGGTGCTCGGTCCCATCAGCGATCTGGCCCACTGGGCCGAGACGCTGCGCGCCGAGCACGCGATCATTGCGATTCCGTCGGCCTCCGTCGACACCCAGCGACGCGTCGCCACGCTGTGCGTGCGCGCCGGCGTACGCGCGATGACGCTGCCCGCGCTCACGCCGCTCACGCAAGGTCAGGCGTTCCTGTCGCGGGTGCGGCAGATCGATCTCGAAGACCTGCTCGGCCGTGACCCGGTGACGATCGACACCGAGCACGTCGCCGCGCTGCTGAAAAACCGCGTCGTGATGGTGACGGGCGCGGGCGGCTCGATCGGCTCGGAGCTATGCCGGCAGATCCTGCGCTTCGGTCCGGTGCAACTGGTCGCGTTCGACATCTCCGAGTTCTCGATCTATCGGCTGAACGAAGAGCTGCGCGACAAATATCCGGAAGTGTCGGTGGTGCCGATCGTCGGCGACGTGAAGGACTCGCTGCTGCTCGATCAGGTGATGGCGCGCTACTGTCCGCACATCGTGTTTCATGCGGCGGCCTACAAGCATGTGCCGTTGATGGAAGAGGTCAACACGTGGCAGGCGGTGCGCAACAACGTGCTTGGCACGTACCGCGTCGCGCGCGCGGCGATCCGCCACGACGTCGCGCATTTCGTGCTGATCTCGACCGACAAGGCGGTCAACCCGACCAACGTGATGGGCGCGAGCAAGCGGCTCGCGGAGATGGCGTGCTCGGCGCTGCAGCAGCAGGGCGCGCGGCGCACGCAGTTCGAGACGGTGCGCTTCGGCAACGTGCTCGGTAGCGCTGGCAGCGTGATCCCGAAGTTCCAGGAGCAGATCGCGCGCGGCGGGCCGGTGACCGTCACGCATCCGGAAATCACGCGTTTCTTCATGACGATTCCGGAGGCGTCGCAGCTTGTGTTGCAGGCGTCGAGCATGGGGCGCGGCGGCGAGATTTTCATTCTCGACATGGGCAAGCCGGTGCGAATCGCCGATCTCGCGCACGATCTGATCCGCCTGTACGGTTTCACCGAAGAGCAGATTCGCGTCGTGTTCACGGGTTTGCGTCCGGGCGAGAAGCTTTACGAAGAACTGCTCGCGGACGACGAAACCACCACGCGCACACCGCACCCGAAACTGCGCATCGCGCAGGCGCGCGAGGTGCCGGACAGCCTGATCGACAATCTGCTGCCGTGGCTGATGCAGCATCGCGTGCCGGCCGACGATGAAGTGCGGCGCGATCTGCGGCGCTGGGTGCCGGAGTATCTGCCAGCGACCGCGACGACGCTGCGTAGTGTGGCGCCGGCGACGCGGGTGTCGTAGGCGTTCCGCCGCCGCGAGTCATCGGAGTAGTCGAAGCAGTGAATCAGTACCCGCGAAGGCAGGTCAGTTGACCCGTTGAAGTTGGCCGCCGGATGTTTATAGATAAGAGCCCCTACAGATCTGCTGGGGCTTTTTTTATTTTTGCCCAGGAGAGCTGACGACCATCGCGCACGCCCCGGCTTTTCGGAGTCGTCTGAAGCCTGCGCCCGGCACATACACCTAGCATTGAACCGTCGCCGCCCGGTATGTCGTTCCCGCTGAGCTGGCGGCTCTGGCGGCTCTGGCGGCTCTGTTGGCTCTTTTTCTGTAATGCAAAGGTTTTGCGCGCCCGCGTGGCGCTTTTTTTTGTCCCGGCGCAAAAGGCGGCAAATCCGGAATCGACCTGTAGCGCGCCAGTGGCCCGCGCGCTTACGGTCAAGGTTCACCAACGGGAGGAACCTATGCAGGACGCAATGACCTGCAGCCAGCGCAATCAGGAGGCGTGACACATGGCCTACACGGGCAAATTTCTCGTGAATAACGAGCCCCTATCACCGATCACCATTTCTGGCATCGGCACGTTCAACGCGTATTCAGGCAACAATCAATATCGCAATCGGGGCGGCTGCACGATGGTGCCTAATGATGGGCCGCTCCCTGCCGGTAAATACTGGATCGTGGACCGCCCCACGGGCGGCATCCGTTCTCAGGTGTTTGCATGGGCAAAAGATGAGTGGAATGCAGCAATGGGTCACCCATCGAATCACGGTGATTGGTTCGCGCTATATCGTGATGATGGGACGATTGATGATCTGACGTGGATTAATGGCGTCAAACGCGGGCAGTTCCGTTTGCATCCGGCAGGCGGACGCGGGATTTCGCTTGGCTGCATCGCGCTGCCGAGCCATAGCGATTTCATGAGAATCCGCAACGCGCTGCTGCACACGGTCAAAATTCCCGCGCGCAGTTCGGGCCTTCTCGCCTACGGAACAATTGAGGTCATCACATATGGCAACACTTGCCCGTAGGGTGTTCAAGGTCGCCCTGTTTATCGGCCTGTGCTATCTCTCTCTGCTCTATGTCCGTCCGTACCATTATGAGTGGACAGAAAGCGAGTCGCGCGCATGGTTTGGTGCTTCGCGTTGGCTTGGTGTCCGCGATCCCGAAGATTTGTATTTCGTGGTGTGGGTGACGATTGAACTGATCGTGGCGGTGCTGGCGTATGTGGCGATCATGAAGCTATGGCGGTGGTACCGCACGAAGTAGACGAAAGCCCTGGGGAGGGGGCTTTTCTATTTTTGCTCAGGAGAGTTGACGACCATCGCGCACGCCCCGACGTTTCGGAGTCGTCTGAAGCCTGCGCCCGGCACATACACCTAGCATTGAATCGTCGCAACCCGGTATCGCTTTCTCGCTGAGGTGGCGGTTCGGTTAGCTCTTTTATCTGTGATGCAAATTTTTGCGCGCCCTTGTGGCGCGCTTTTTTTGCCCAGGCGAAGGAGGCGGCAAATCGGGAATCGACCTGTAGCGCGCCAGGGGCACGCGCGCTTACGGTCAAGGTTCCCCGACGGGAGGAACCTGTGCAGGACGCAATGACCTACAGCCAGCGTAATCAGGAGGTGTGACATATGGCCTACACCGGCAAATTCCTCGTGAATAACGAGCCACTATCACCGCTCACCATTTCTGGCATCGGCACCTTTGACGCTTATTCTGGCGACCGGCAATACCGCAATCGGGGCAGCTGCACGGCTGTGCCTAGCAAGGGGCCGATTCCCGCCGGCAAATACTGGATCGTCGACCGTCCGACTGGTGGCATCCGTTCACAGGCTTACGCATTGGGAAAAGACGCGTTGAATGCCGTTTTCGGCCATCCGTCGAATCACGGTGACTGGTTCGCCCTGTATCGGGATGATGGACTAGTCGATGATTTCACTTGGGTCAATGGTGTCAAGCGTGGGCAGTTCCGGTTGCATCCAGCAGGCGGGCACGGCGCATCACTTGGTTGCATTACCTTGCCGAGCCATAGCGATTTCATGAGAATCCGCAATGCGCTGCTGCGCACCATGACGATCCCTGCCGGCATTTCGGGGCTTCGGGCCTACGGAACAATTGAGGTCATCACATATGGCAACACTTGCCCGTAGACTGTTCAAGGTCACGTTGTTTCTGGCGCTGTTTGTTCTCTCTGTTCTTTATGTCCGGCCGTATCCGTACGAGTGGACAGAAAGCGAGTCGAATGCATATTGGGCGGCTTCCGATTGGCTCGGTGTGCGTGACCCTGATGACCTGTATTACATGGTGTGGGTGACTATCGAACTGATCGTGGCGGCGCTGGCGTATGTGGCGATCCTGAAGCTATGGCGGTGGTATCGCACGGGATAAACAAAAGCCCCGGCGACGGGGCTTTTGTTTATCCCGTGCATTGATGAATTTGGAGGAATCTCGTGAAGAGAGGATTTATTGCTACATTTCGAGCCGAGTGAGCCGATTTCAGCCTTTGTCGTTTCTGCTCACCGCTTCCCCTTCCTCACCACCATCCACCGCGGCGACTTGAACCGCACGATGCTCACGTAAAGCCACACATACGTCGCGGCGAACACGACAACGAAGCAGAACAGATGCAGCGTGTGCCGCCAGAACAGCGTCGCCGGCACGACTGCAATCAGGCACAGCAGCCACAGATACGGCGACGTCAGCGAGTTGCGGCGCGTCAGCTCGCGCGCGGTGCGCGCGCCGACCGCCCAGCGCATCAGCCGCTTGTAGACCAGCATATGCAGATGCACGCCATCCGGAATGCCCGGCGACATGCCGCGAATGAACTTCTTGCGGTAGATCGAGAAGCAGGTCTCGAAGATCGGGTACATGAAGAGCAGCATTGGATACCACGCGGATACGTCGCGATTGCGCATCACGAGCAGGATCGACAGCTCGGCGAGCATGAAGCCGATGAAGTAAGCACCGCCGTCGCCGAGAAAAATCAGCCCGGCCGGGAAGTTCCAGATGAAGAAGCCGAGCACCGCGCCCATCATCATGAACGACGCGGACAGCACGACCGGGTCGTGCACCTGGAACGCCACATACGCGAGCGACGCGAACATCATGAACGCGACCATCGACGCGAGGCCGTTGAAGCCGTCGATGATATTGATCGCGTTGGCGAGCGCCGCGACCGCGAGCACCGTGACCACGAACGAGATCGCCGCATATGACAGCAGAAAGTCGAGCGGCGGCACGCTGATGCGCGTGACCGCGATGTCGAGAAAGAACCAGGCGAGCGCGGCGGCCGCCATCGTGCAGATCAGGCGTGCGAGCGGCGACACGCGCTTGGTCAGATCCTCGACGAGCCCCGAGCCGAACGCCGGCATGCCGCACGCGATCAACCCGAGAATGCTGCCCGATACGGCTGGATACGCGCGATGCAATTGCACCGCGGAGACGATCAGCCCGACCAGAATCCCAGTCCCGCCGATGCGCGGCACCGGCCGCACGTGGAATTTCTGGACGCCGGCCAGATCGGTGTCGGTCGAGAACTTTTCATGCAGATGCGCATAGCGCACGATCAACAGCGTGATCAGCAGAGAGACGAGAAAGCCGAGCGCAAAACTAAGCATGAAAGTGGGCCTGAGCGAAGACGCGGAATTATACAAACGAAACGTGCGGCGGCCGGCGCGCGGCACGGGCGCGAAGCTTTCATCCAGGCCGGCAAAAAATCCCAGATAGCGAGACCGAAGTGGCCCGCACAGGCCCGTGAGCGCTCGCTCCTCATGGATTCCCCCTATGCGGCGCGCGCGCGCCGCAACCGTAAACCTGGATGCGACGAAGTGTAAGTCGCGCGCAACAAAGGCGTTCCGGAGACCCAATGCTTAATAACATCACAATTCGTGGCGGACTGACGCTCGTGATCAGCGTATTCGTCGCCTTCCTTCTGACGGTGATCGCTGTCGGCTACGGCGCGCTGAAGCTCGCCAACGACAGCCTCGACGACACGCAGCGCAGTGCGGTCGCGCTGTCGCATCTGAAGGCGAGTTCCGAGAAGCTTCTGCAGGTGCAGCTCGCATTGGGCACCTATCAGACCTTGTTCAGCGTCGGCAAGCAGACCGACGATCTGCTGCCGGCCGCGCACAAGGTGCTGCTCGAATCGAACAACGACTTCCGCAACTACATGGCCGGCCCGTTCGCGAGCGACGCAGAGCGCAAGCTCGCGCAGAGCGTCGGCGACGCGCGCGCGGCGCTCGTCGACAAGGCGATCGAACCGGAATTCAAGGCATTGATCGACTTCGACTTCAACACCTTCCGCAACATCCAGGGCGACACGGCGAACAGCCTGTACGCGTCCTACTCGAAAGCGATCGACGCGCTCGAAAAAGCGCAGATGGACAATCAGCATCAGCAGGCCGCGACCGGCGCGCGACGCTTCCAGCTCGCGACAGTGCTGTTCGGCGCGATCGCGGTGATCGCGCTCGTGATCGCGGTGGGCGCTCGGGTCGCGTTGTCGTCGGCGCTGATCAAGCCGGTCAACGCGACGGTCAAGCACTTCGAGCGCATCGCGGCCGGCGACCTGAGCGTCGCGATCAAGGTGAAATCGCGCAACGAGATGGGCCAGCTGCTCGGCGCGCTGACGAGGATGCGCGACGGCCTCGTCGAAACGGTCGGCAAGGTGCGTGGCAGCACGAGCGCGATCACGCAGGGCGCGAACGAAATCGCGTCGGGCAATGCCGATCTGTCGGCGCGCACCGAGCAGCAGGCGGCCGCGCTGCAGCAGACCGCGGCGAGCATGGAGCAGCTGTCGGCGACCGTGAAACAGAACGCCGACAACGCCAGGCAGGCGAACCGCCTCGCGCACGGCGCGCTCGATACGGTCACGCGCGGCGGCAAGGTGGTGTCGCGCGTGACCGAGACGATGGACGGCATCAGCGAGTCGTCGCGCAAGGTCACGGAGATCATCGGCATGATCGAGGGGATTGCGTTTCAGACCAATATTCTCGCGTTGAACGCGGCCGTCGAAGCGGCGCGCGCGGGCGAGCAGGGACGCGGCTTCGCGGTGGTCGCCTCGGAAGTGCGCAGCCTCGCGCAGCGCTCGGGCGCGGCGGCCAAGGAGATCAAGGAGCTGATCGGCGAGTCGGCGGCGAAGGTCGAGGAGGGTGCGTCGCTGGTGTCGGATGCGCAGAAGACGATTCAGGAAGCGCTGAAGGCCGTCGAGCGCGTGACCGGCGTGATGAGCGAGATCGAGGCGTCGGCGCTCGAACAGAGCGACGGCATCGAGCAGGTCAACAAGGCGGTGTCGCAGATCGACGAGGTCACGCAGCACAACGCGGCGCTCGTCGAGCAGGCGGCGGCCGCGGCGAAGTCGCTGGAAGAGCATGCGATGGCGTTGCGTGATGCGGTCGCGGTGTTCCAGTTGGAAGGGGCAACGGCGTAACGGGTTCAGCAGCCACGGCGCTCACCGTTCTGACGAGGTGAGCGCCAAAGCAAACGGCGGCGGCATCCGCGCTACGCGAATGCCGCCGCCGTTTTTTTAACGGGATGCGCTGGTGCCGAAGCGCTTTATGCAAACCCCTGCGGATTCGTCGACTGCCAGCGCCAGTGGTCCGCGCACATGCGCTCGATGCCGAACTGCGCGCGCCAGCCGATGATTTTCTCGGCCGCGCTCGGGTCCGCGAAACACTGCGCGACGTCGCCCGGGCGGCGCGCGACGATCTCGTACGGCACCGGCCGCCCCGAGGCCTTCTCGAACGAGCGCACCACGTCGAGCACGCTATAGCCCTGGCCCGTGCCGAGATTGACGACGAAGCTCGCATCGCGCTCGACGAGCGTATCGAGCGCGGCGAGATGCCCGCGCGCGAGATCGACCACGTGGATGTAGTCACGCACGCCGGTGCCGTCGGGCGTCTCGTAGTCGCCGCCGAACACGCGCAGCTTGTCGAGCTTGCCGACCGCGACCTGTGCGACGTACGGCATCAGGTTGTTCGGAATGCCGGCCGGATCTTCGCCGATCAGGCCACTTTCATGCGCGCCGACCGGATTGAAGTAGCGCAGCGTCGCGATGCGCCACGATGCGTCCGACACTTCGAGATCGCGCAGGATCTGCTCGGCGATCAGCTTCGATTGACCATACGGATTGGTCGCCGACAGCGGGAACGATTCGTCGATAGGCGAGCTCTTCGGCACGCCGTACACCGTTGCCGACGAACTGAACACGAACTGCTTGACGTTGCGATCGCGCATCACGCCGAGTAGCGTCAGCAGGCTGCCGACGTTGTTCGCGTAGTACTCGATCGGCTTCGCGACCGACTCGCCGACCGCTTTCAGCGCCGCGAAATGGATCGCGCCGGTGATCGGATGCGCATCGAAAATCCGCTGCAGCGCGGCTGCGTCGCGCGCGTCGTCGTCGTAGAAGCTCACCGCACGGCCGGTTATTTTCTCGACGCGCCGCACCGCTTCGCGCTTGCTGTTCACGAGGTTGTCGATCACCGCGACGTCGTAGCCGCCGTTCAGCAGTTCGACGCAGGTGTGCGAGCCGATGAAACCCGCGCCGCCAGTTACCAGAATCGTGCCCTTCATGGTCATGCTGTTGCTCCCATTAAAGTAAAACACCCGTGATTTTTTGCACCAGGTCTTTATAGGTTTCGACGACCATGCGTTCGTCGAATTCGGTCGCGACTTTCTGCCGGCCGCGTTCCGCCATCGCGCGCCGCTCCGCGCCGCTCATGTCGAGCATGCGTGCGAGACTCGCGGCAAGGCTCTGCGCATTGCGCGCTTCGCACAACAAGCCGTTGACGCCGTCGGCCACCACCTCGCGGCAGCCGGGCACGTCGGTCGCGACGATCGGCCGGCCCATCGCCGACGCTTCCATCAGCGTGCGCGGCACGCCTTCGCGATACGACGGCAGCACCACGCAATCGGCATCGGCGATGAACGGCCGCACGTCGTGCGCCTCGCCCAGATATTCGATCACGCCTTCCTGTTCCCACGCGGCGACTTCGTCGCGCGTGATCGCGCTCGGATTGTCGACGCCGACCGGCCCGAGCAGCTGAAAGCGCGCGTGACGGTAGCGCGCGCGCAATTGCCGCGCGGCCTCGACGTATTCGCCGACGCCTTTGTCCCACAGCAGCCGCCCGATCAGCACGAAGCGAAACTCCGCGCGCTCGCGCAGCGGCGTGAACGCGAACTGCTCGAGATCGACGCCCTCGCCGTGCAACAGCCGCGCGCGCTCCGGATGCACGAGCAGCTTGCCGTCGATGAACGCGGCCTGATCGTCGCGATTCAGGAACCACACTTCACGCGGAAAGCGGAACGCGAAACGATACAGCCTTTTGGCGATCTGCGCGGCGCGGCTGTGCTGGATGAACACGTAGCCGAGCCCGGTGGTGACCGCCACCGACTGCACGCCAGCCAGCTTCGCCGCGATCGAGCCGTAGATGTTCGGCTTGATCGTGTAGTGAAACACGACATGCGGACGGATGGTCCTGTACTGCCGATACAGCGCGACGAGCGTGCGCAGATCTTCGCCCGGACTCGTGCCTTTCGACGCCATCGGCAGCTCGATGCAACGGCAGCCCATCGCGGCGAGCAACTCGAAGGTGCGGTCGCGCGGCGCGAGCACCGTCACGTCGACGCCGCGCCCGATCAGCGTGCGGATCAGCCCTTGCCGATAGGTATAGATTGCCCAGGCCGTGTTGCAAACGAGTGTAATGCGTAGCGCGGGCGTCGACTTGAAAGAGGGCTTCATGCGAAGAAATGCCGGGCGTTGAATGAAGTGTGGACCATTGATACGAAGACAGCGCCCTACGATGCGGCGCGAACCTCAGCGAATGAAGCGACAACGACAACGACAACGACAGCGACAGCGCTCACACGCGGCGCGACTCAACGGTTCGCGCGCGGCGCGAGCAGCGCGCGCTTGACCCGCTGTAACGTGCGATAAGGCAGCATCAGATGCAACAGATTCTTCGCGAGGCCCAACCAGTCGTAAGGATTGGCCACGTTGAAGTAGCGCAACTGCAAACGCAGCGTCGAACCGATCTGCCGGCGCCGTTTCGTCGCGCTGATGCCGCCTTCGTTCAGCTCATAGAAAAGGCCGAGTTCAGGCAGATTCGCGCAGTCATAGCGTTCCATCAGACGTACGAACAGATCGAGGTCCTCCGCCGAACGATACGCGGCGCGGTAGTTGCCGACTGTGCGGACGGCATCGATACGCAGCATCATCGACGGATGCGCGAGGCACGAGCGGAAAAAGCGCTGGCGCCGGATCACGTTCGGCTCGGCCGGCGGCGTCAGCATGAAAAGCGCCTCGCCCGCGCGCGTGACGACCTGGGTCCACATGCCGAGGCCCGCCACGTTCGGATGCGCTTGCATGAACGCGCGCTGCTTCGCGAGCCGCTGCGGCACCGCGCGATCGCCCGCGTCGATGCGCGCCGCATAGCGAAAGCCGCGCTGCGCGAGCGCGTCGATGCCGGTTCGCAGCGCACGCTCGATGCCCCCGTTCTGCGCCATGCGCAGCACTTCGATCTTCAGGTTCGGCAGCGTGGGCGCGACGATCGGCGGCGTGCTGCCGTCATCGACGATCAGTACGTGCACCAGCGCACTTTCTTCGAACGACGCGAGCGTAGAATCGACGTCCGCCTGACCGTTATAGGCGGGTATCAGCACCGCGACGTCGTCGAGCGTGGTTTGCGCGGTGGCGGATGAATTCGTCATGGGCGCAATTTGAAACGGATGTAATAAAGATTGACCGAGGCGGCCGCCAGATAGCCGGCCGCGAGGCCGACGAGCGCGCCATACGCGCCGAGCCGCGGGATCGCCAGCAGATTGACCGCGAACGCGACGGCGAGCGCGAGCAGCCACTTGGCGAGCAACACGAACTTGGCCTGATATTTGAGCACGACCAGATTGCCGATCGCCTCGACGCCGGCGGGCACCGACAGCCACACGGCCCAGCGGAAGATTTCGATCGCGCCTTCGAAGTCCGGCCCGAACACACGGCGGATGATGAAGCCCGCGAGCAGATCGAGCACGAACGCGCCGCACACCATCAGCACGGCGGTCAGCGCGGTGAGCCGCCACATGTTGCGGCGTAGTTGCGCGATGCCTTGCACGCGGTAGACGAATGCGGGCGCAATGGTTTGCGCGAGCATCAGCGCGAGCGTGATCCAGTTTTCATTCAACTGCTGGGCGGCCGAGTAGCGACCGAGGTCGGCGAACGAAATCGCGCGCTCGAGCATCAGCCGGTCCAGTTTCAGAAATAGATACATACAGATGAGCCCGAGCCAGAACACAGTGCCCGCGCTCGCGAAGTGCCTGAAGAGCGAACGTTCGACATGCCAGCCCAGCTTGCCGCCATGCCGGCGCATGAAGTAGAGCAACAGCACCGTGCCGATCGCCGCCGATTCGAGCGCCCACAGCCAGCCGAAACGCGCGGGCGCGGCCGTCGCGCGCACCAGCAGATAGACGAGAGCCGCCTTGATCACCGCGGTGCTCATGCTGGTCAGCAATTGCGGCTTGCTGTAGGTCATGCTTTGCAGCCACGCGTTGATCACGCCGACGAACGGCTCGCGAAACAGCATCGTCACCGCGAGGCCGGCGAGCATCGCACCGACGAGCGGTTCGAAGAAGTGCAGCGCAATGCCGAGCCACGTAAGCAGCAGCGCAACCGCCGAGACGGAGATGCGCAACGCGAACGCGCTGCCGAGGACGGTACCGAGTTGTCCGGGCGGCCGGTTGACGATGGTCGGTACGAGGATTTCCGCGCCGCAGACCCAGGTGATCGGCGACAGCACCAGCAGCAGCGTATTCGCGTACTGCCATTTGCCGAACGTTTCGGGCCCGAAGTAACGCGCGAGCATGCCGCTGATCACGATTGCGACGCCGATCTGCGTGAGCCGCTCGAGACCCAGCCAGACGATGTTCGTAAACGCTCGGGTGACGTCGGGATTGGCGAAGCGCTTGACCGTCAGCATCCGTTGGCCGCTCGCCGCTGCGCGTCGGTCAAGCCGCCTCGCACGGCCATGCATGCGGCGCTATGCGCATTCGCCCGCCCGGCCGGCAGCCACGGCAACTTTACAAATGGAGGGCGTCTAAGCATTAGAATGGCGGTATTCAGGCTGGTCAGAAAAACGCAATTATAAGTTGGAACCGGACCGCTTCCGGCAAGGGCGCATCGAGGCGCGGTAACAGGTGTTTTTAACGTGAGTATTACCGTGGTTTTTAACGCGAATTTTTTCCGCGTTTTAACCGGCGATTGTTACCGGTCGAGGTCGGTGCGCAGGTCAAAATTTTCCATTGCACGCAAGTGAGCCAACATGATCTCCAAATCCATTTTCAAGGCGTATGACATTCGTGGCGTCATTGGCAAGACGCTCGACGCCGACGCCGCGCGTTCCATCGGTCGCGCATTCGGCAGCGAAGTGCGCGCGCAGGGCGGCGACGCGGTCGTGGTCGCGCGCGACGGACGCCTGTCGGGCCCCGAGCTGATCGGGGCGCTGTCCGACGGCCTGCGTGCGGCCGGCGTCGATGTCGTGAACGTGGGCATGGTGCCCACGCCGGTCGGCTACTTCGCGGCGAGCGTACCGTTGAAACTGGCGGGCGGCGAGCGGCGCGTCGACTCGTGCATCGTCGTGACGGGTAGCCATAATCCGCCGGACTACAACGGCTTCAAGATGGTGCTGCGCGGCGCGGCCATTTACGGCGAGCAGATTCTCGCGCTGCATCAGCGCATCGTCGACGAGAACTTCGCCGACGGCAGCGGCAGCTACGCCGAGTACGACATCGCCGACGCGTATCTCGAGCGCATCGCGAGCGACGTGAAGCTCGCGCGTCCGATCAAGATCGTCGTCGATACCGGCAACGGCGTGGCCGGCGAGCTCGCGCCGAAGCTGTTCAGGAAGCTCGGTTGCGAACTCGTCGAACTGTTCACCGAAGTCGACGGCAACTTCCCGAATCACCACCCGGACCCGGCGCACCCGGAGAACCTCGAAGACGTGATTCGCGCGCTGAAGGAAACGGATGCGGAAATCGGCTTCGCGTTCGACGGCGACGGCGACCGCCTCGGCGTCGTCACCAAAGACGGCCAGATCATCTACCCGGACCGTCAGCTGATGCTGTTCGCCGAAGAAGTGCTGTCGCGCAACAAGGGCGCGCAGATCATTTACGACGTGAAGTGCACGCGCAATCTCGCGAAGTGGGTCAAGGACAAGGGCGGCGAGCCGCTGATGTGGAAGACCGGCCACTCGCTCGTGAAGGCGAAGCTGCGCGAAACCGGCGCGCCGCTGGCTGGCGAAATGAGCGGCCACGTGTTCTTCAAGGACCGCTGGTATGGTTTCGACGACGGCCTGTACACGGGGGCGCGTCTGCTCGAGATCCTCACGCGTGTCGCCGACCCGAGCAAGCTGCTGAACTCGCTGCCGAACTCGCACTCCACGCCCGAGCTGCAGCTGAAACTCGAGGAAGGGGAGAACTTCGAGCTGATCGCGCGTATGCAGCAGAACGCGAAGTTCACCGGCGCGGACAACGTCGTGAAGATCGACGGTCTGCGCGTCGAGTATCCGGACGGCTTCGGCCTCGCGCGTTCGTCGAACACGACGCCGGTCGTGGTGATGCGTTTCGAGGCCGACAACGACGCGGCGCTCAAACGCATCCAGGACGACTTCCGCCGCGTGATTCTCGCGGAGAAGGCCGATGCGAAACTGCCGTTCTGACGGCTGATGCGGCGCTGCGCTTCGAAGTTCGTCAAGACGGCTCGAAGCGTCGCCCCTACCGAACGCGGCGCGGGTTGCCTTACCGCGCCGCGTTTTTCATGTCTTTCATGGACGGCGCGCTAGAATTGCGGTCCTTTCAACGCATCTTCGAGCCGGATAGCCGGTTTTCTCACTCTTGAGCGCGCAAAAGATACTGATCGTGAGGGTGTCGTCGCTGGGCGACGTCGTTCACAACATGCCCGTGATCGCGGACATCCGGCGCCGCCATCCCGACGCGCAGATCGACTGGCTCGTCGAGGAAAGCTTCGTCGGGCTCGTGGAACTCGTGAGCGGTGTGCGGCGCGCGATTCCGGTGTCGCTGCGGCGCTGGCGCAAGCGCATCCTGTCCGTCGACAACTGGCGCGAGATCGGCGCGTTTCGCCGCGCGCTCGCCGCCGAGCACTACGATCTGGTGATCGACTGCCAGGGCCTCATCAAGACCGCGTGGCTCGCGAACATGGCGCGCGGACCGCTCGTCGGCCTCGGCAACCGTACCGAAGGCGCCGGCTACGAATGGCCGGTGCGCTTTTTCTACGGGCGCCGCGTGCCGATCGCGCCGCGCACGCACGTGGTCGAACGCACGCGTCAACTGGTGGCCGCGGCGCTGAACGATCCGCCGCCGCAACCTACCGACGACATCGACTTCGGTCTCGACACGGGCCGTGCCGCGCTCGCGCTGTCGCAGGCGAATCTGAATCTGCCGGTGCCGTACGTGGTGTTCGTGCACGCGACTTCGCGCGCCGACAAGCAGTGGCCCGATGCCGCGTGGATCGAACTCGGGCAGGCGCTGGTGCGGCGCGGCGCGTCGATCGTGCTGCCGTGGGGCAGCGACGCCGAGCGCGCGACCAGCGAGCGGCTCGCAAAGGAGTTCGGCGCGGCCGCGATCGTGCCGCCGAAGCTGTCGCTGCCGGCGGTGGTGGGGCTGATCGATGGCGCGGCCGCGACGGTCGGGGTTGACACAGGTCTGGTCCATATCGCGGCGGCGCTGAAGCGGCCCACGGTCGAGTTGTACAATTTCTCGACCGCGTGGCGCACCGGCGGCTACTGGTCGCCGAACGTCGTCAATCTCGGCGCGGCGGGGCAGCCGCCTACGCTGCAGCAGGTGAAGTCGGTGCTTGCCGGCTTCGGGCTGTTGTGACCCGGGCCGGCCGGCATCAGCACCTGCTGCATCCTGTCGGTGCGCTTCGCCTTGCGCACCCTCCGTTCCAAAGGGCGACCATGAACGAAACCCAGATCATCGAAGTAGCGAACGCCGACTGGCACGGCTGCAACCTGTCCGTGCCTCGAGAGACGCTGCTCGCCGGCGTCGAGCGCGGCAAGGTGCTGTACTTCCCGAACCTGCGCTTCGCGATCGACGGTGGCGAGCAGGCGCTGCTCGACCCGGCGCTCGCCGATCCGAACCGCAAGAACATCAGCCTCGAACCGAACGGCGGCGCGCTGCATGGCGTGGCCGGCGATGCGGTCACGCAATCGGCGGTGCGCGCGTTGATCGCGCGTTATCAGGCGAATGCGCGCACGCTCGTCGACGGGCTCTTTCCCGAGTACAGCGGCAAGCTGCGGGTCGCGCCGACGAGCCTGCGGCTGCATCAGGTCGAGACTCGCGAAACCTCGTGGCGCAAGGACGATAGCCGTCTGCACGTCGACGCGTTTCCGTCGCGGCCGAATTACGGCGAGCGCATCCTGCGCGTGTTCACCAACGTCAATCCCCATGGCGTGCCGCGCGTATGGCGCGTCGGCGAGCCGTTCGAGGATATGGCGCAGCGCTTCCTGCCGCGTATCAAGCCGCAGATGCCCGGCTCCGCGTGGCTGCTGAACCTGCTGCACGTGACCAAATCGCTGCGCAGCGAATACGATCATCTGATGCTCAGTCTGCACGACGGCATGAAGGCCGACCTCGACTATCAGAAGACGAGCCCGCAACAGACCATGCCGTTTCCACCGGGCAGCGTGTGGGTGTGCTTCTCCGACCAGACCTCGCATGCGGTGATGTCCGGCCAGTTCATGCTGGAGCAGACTTTCTTCCTGCCAGTGAAGGCGATGGCGCAGCCGGAATGCGCGCCGCTCGGCATTCTCGAGCGCCTGAAGCGCAGGGCGCTGGTTTGAGCGCGGCGGTCGATTCGAGGGCCGGGCAGATGCCGGCCCGCATCGCGCGCGTGAGCGCGCTGCGCTTTCCGAATCACGCGGGGCGCCGATGCTAAGGGCGATCTATCGCGCGCTCTGGTGGCTCATCGCGCCGCTTGCGGTGCTGCGTCTGTTGATCCGTTCGCGTAAGGAGCGCGGTTATCGCGAGCATATCGGCGAGCGCTTCGGTTATTCGCGCGGGCGCTTGTTGGAGGACAGCGCGCCGTTGATCTGGGTGCATGCGGTGTCGGTCGGCGAGACGCGCGCCGCGCAGCCGCTGATCGATGCGCTGATGAAGGCGCGCCCCGACGCGCGCATTCTGCTTACGCACATGACGCCGAGCGGCCGCGCGACCGGCATCGAGATTTTCGGCGACCGCGTGTTGCGCAGTTATCTACCGTACGACATGCCGCATGCGGTACGGCGCTTCTTGCGCGGGTGGCGGCCGTCGCTCGGTCTCGTGATGGAAACCGAGGTGTGGCCGACCCTGATCGACGAGTGCCGTCGCGCCGACGTGCCGCTCGTGCTGACCAACGCGCGGATGTCGGCACGTTCGTTCAAGCGCGCGGCGAAATTCGGCGGTGCGACGAAGGACGTGTTCGGCGGCTTCGCGCGCGTGCTCGCGCAGAGTCCGTCCGATGCCGAGCGGTTGACCTCGCTCGGCGCGCGCAATGTCGCGGTGCTCGGCAATCTGAAGTTCGACATGAGCACGCCGCCCGAACTCGCGGCACGCGGCCACGCGTGGCGCGCGGCGATCGGCACGCGGCCCGTGTGGGTCGCGGCGAGCACGCGCGAGGGCGAAGAAGCGCTCGTGCTCGAGGCGTTCGCGGCGCTCGGCATCGACGATGCGCTGCTGATTCTGGTGCCGCGTCATCCGCAGCGCTTCAATGAAATCGCGGCGCTCGTCGAGAAAGCGGGGTTGCGGCTCGAACGGCGATCGAGTTGGGCGCCCGATGCGAAGGTCGCGTCGGCGGCGCGCATCGCTGACGATGGCGTGGCGCCGCTGCCTCGCGACGTGAACGTGCTTCTCGGCGATTCGATGGGCGAGTTGGGCGCTTACTACGCGGCGTCGGATCTTGCGTTTATCGGCGGCAGTCTGTTGCCGCTTGGCGGACAGAACCTGATCGAAGCGTGCGCGGTCGGCGTGCCGGTGCTGATCGGGCCGCACGTTTTCAACTTCACGCAAGCCACCGCCGATGCGGTCGCGGCCGGTGCCGCCGTGCAGGTGCAGGACCCGGCCGATCTGGCGCGCGCGCTGCGCGAGCTGTTCGGCGACAAGTCGCGGCGGCTCGCGATGGGCGGTGCGGCTGCCGCGTTTGCGGCGAGGCATCGCGGGGCGACGGCGAGGACGGTGGATGTGTTGGCGGCGTTGTTGCCGGAGTAGGGATGAGCGGATGCCGTGCAACGCGGCGTGGTGCTTTGTCGGATGACGCGGAAAGTGCAGACCGTGCTGGTTAATGTGAACGTGCAGCCGCAGGTAGTGAAAAAAAACTGGGTAGCGCTTGAAAAGAAGCGCCCGGAATCCCGGCTCTTGTTTTTGATGCGCAGTTTAAAAAAGCTCATTGCGCGGTGCAAGGACAGCGGTGGCCGCTGTGTCTTCGCAGTCGTCGGGCGGCTGTCGACCCTGAAGAGACGCTCGCTTTTCTACGAAGCGGACGTTCACGTGAGCGGACGCGGAGTTTTAGTACCCAGCCGGAGCCGAAACTTACCGCAAATTCAGGATGAAAGCGCTCGCAGTATGACTTGCGCGCACTCCCCTGGCGTAGCTTCGCTGGTGTCGACCGTAACGGTGTAGTTCATTCCCGTATGCACCTTGTCGTATTGCCGTCTAGCTAAACCGACAAGCCGATCACCCCGCTGCCGTTCTCGTTCCTCAAGCAAGTGGAGTGGACAGAGGACGCCGACAGTGATTAGCTGGAATGTCTCGAACAGACGAGCATAGTCATTTTTTTCTTCGCCAAGAAGAACCTCATCAACTATAAGATTGTTGCCGTTATATGCCAGTGCAACGATAGCGTGTCGCATACCCAGCATGGCGCGTCGGGCAACCGGACCGCTGTGTATTGATACGACCTTGTGTCCTTCCACGGTCGACGATGCAAAGGTGAATCCATCGGGATCGTCCAGATAACGAGTCGGTAGCATCGCTAGAAACGCGTCCATCTGGACATGCAAAAACGCGTCCTCGGCCGCTGCCTGCAGAGCGCGGGCCAGACAGGTCTTGCCTGAGCTGCCCACACCGTTTAGCAAGATGATTTTCGGTGTCTGCATTGACGTCCGCGTATGATTCAATTGGGCAATGATACGGGGCAGCACTGTCAACTGTCGCCGCGTAGTCGCAGAGAGTTCATTGCTGCACACCGCCTCCAACTCGCCCCTTATCCATTTTTCGCCGCCTAGCCCAAGCGAATGAAAGTGAGGTTCAGTCTTCCATTTGACGACCACGTGCTTGCAAGTTGCCACCTACTTCAGCTGCGACGTGATTAATCCGACCTACGCCAGAGGAGCCCCATGCCAGCGAGAGCGCCCCTTACACCCAGCAATCGCTTCCTCGATGAGAACGCAATCCGACGCATCCTTTCGGACCGGATCGATACCCGCCGCGAAGGCGTGGGAATCGTCGTTGGAATGGTGGGCGATGGCGAGCGGCGCGTCGTCGGCTATGGCCGATTCGGTCAGAACGACGCCCGTATCCCCGACCAGCACACTGCGTTCGAAATTGGATCAGTGACGAAAGTGTATACCGCAATCCTGCTCGCGGACATGATCGCGAGTGGCGAAGTCTCGCTTGATGAACCAGTTCAGCGTCTTTTGCCCGGCAATCCGGCCGTGCCAGAACGCAACGGCAGGACTATCACTCTACATGACCTTGCGACGCATACATCCGCGTTGCCCCGTCATCCCGACAACATGGTCGGGAACGGTTCACCCGACCCGTTCTCGGGTTACACGATCGATCTTCTTTACGCGTTCCTGGCCCGCTATGAACTGACCCGTGACATCGGCTCGGAGTTCGAGTATTCGAACCTCGGCGTTGGCCTGCTGGGCTATGCGCTTGCATGTCGGGCAGGAACGGATTATGAAACCGTGCTGAGGGCTCGCATCCTCACACCGCTGCAACTGGCGAGTACGGCCATCGCACTGCCTCACGAGATAGAAAGGAGGTGCATCCCTGGTCACGACCTCGACCTGCGTTTCGCGCAGCGGATGGAGCTTGGTCAGGTATTTGAAGCGGCAGGGGCGTTGGTGTCCACGGTAGATGATCAACTGCAATTTCTCGAAGCGGTGATGGGCTACCGGCCGTCCGCGCTCGATAGAGCAATTGGCGATACGCTCGACATACGTCGGCAGCTTGGAGACCAGGTCATTCCACTTTGTTGGGCAATGGGCGCCGGCAGCACAGATGGCGAACCAGAATGGTTCGGCCATACCGGAGGAACACTGGGGTGCCGGTCGTTCATCGGGTTCGATCGTCGCGCATCACGAGGCGTCGTGGTGTTGGCGAACGCGGCGTTCGACGTCGGCGACATTGGCCTGCATCTGTTGAGACCCGAAAAACCCCTACGGCAACAGGTCAAGATTCGAAACGAGATCGACGTCGATCCTGTCCGCCTGCAGTCCTATGCAGGGCGTTTCTGGCTACGTCCGGACTTCATCCTGACGATGACGGTCGATAATGGACAACTTTTCACCCAAGGTATTGGGCAACCGAGAATCGCGCTGTATCCCGAGGCCGAACACCGATTTTTTGCAGAGTCGATTGACGCGCAGATCACCTTCGAAATGGACGATCAGGGGCTCGCCGAAAAGCTGACGCTGCATCAGAACGGATACGATCTGGTCGCGCGCAAAATCGATTCTTGAGGACGCTAATTCCTCGTATCGATATTGGCTCGATTGTCGGCGCACATCACGATTCTCAATGACCGCAATGTTCACCCGCGAAGCAAGCGAGGAGTCTGCAAGGCAATTGTCAACGCCAGGTGACCTGATCGTTGGTGACGAAGAGGGCGTCGTGTGCATCCCGCGCGAGCAAATCGCCGAGGGACCCTTTGCTAAAGCAGGTTTTTCGACCAATATCGCGATCGCGATCTTCCTCCACCTCGTTCAGCGACGATACAGAAGAGCTCCCGCATGAACTCGCAAATATGTGCAGTGCTTGTGTATGTGCCAGATGTGCCGGCCGCATTGGACTGGTACCAGTCAGCTTTTCGAGGCGCTGAGAGGCGCTTTCTTGAAGAGTTCAATCTGGCATACCTCAAATTCAATGGCATCAGACTTGAAATTGTTCCCGCCGATGCAAAATTATCGGCGGGATCGGCGGGCACAGTCGTCTACTGGACCGTCGATGACTTCGATGAATCGCTAAAGCATTTCTTGAACATAGGTGCCACGCTTTATCGTGGGCCAAGCCAAGTGGAAGATGGAAAGCGGATGTGTATGCTGCGCGACCCGTGGGAAAATTGCGTTGGGCTCTACGGCTAACCTAAATATTGTCGATGATCTGCGTGGCCATTTCGACAGGCTGCTCGTGGCCGGCTGCCGTCCGACGCGGTCGGCTGAACCCGACCCACAAGGGACGGTAGCGTTTCTTGATAGCAGACACTCAAACCATCTAGCACGCCAGACCAAGACGCTTATTCAAGCCGGGGCACATTCCGTCTGAGAACCAAGTTAGGCTCCTTTAGGGCAAACTTGTTGCTGTCATTCTTCAAAGCACTTGCTCACGGCTTCTTGACCGCGCCGATGTCCACCAGAGCCTGTCGTATCGTTGACGATAGACGCGGAGCCAGCAGCCTCACGCCGTCTTGTGTCAGATGGTCGGTGTCTTTGTACAGCCCTACTCCGTCCTTGACTGTAAAGCACACTTGCTGATTGCAAAGCGCGTCGAATGGGTCAACGAGGGTTACATTGCCAACCTGCTTCGCAATGTCGGCAATCTGATTGCCCCGTTGAACGATATCCGCTTGCCACGGTCGTGAAATAGTCACGTCGGATATCTCGTGACCGGCCGCAACCTGGATACGAGCCCAATCGCGTGGCGAATCGCCCCGAGGATTCGGCACCGCAGTGACAAGCACCATCTTTCCACCACGGGCTGCTAGAACCTTTGCGATACCCTTCAACACGTTCCCTTCGTAGATCGGCTCATATCGTTGCCAGTCACCCGCCACCACGACGAGCTTGATCGACGGTGTATCCATGAAGTGATCAAAGGCGAAGTTTGCGTATCGCTCACACCCCGGAAAAATCTCTGCCCCGGAACCCGGAAATACCTTCCCCCTGAACGGAGGACACCCACCCAGCGTAGCAACTATGCCGGGAACATGCGTCTCAGCTGAGACACCGTCTACAATTGGCTGGACCATGTTGGAGAACGAGTCGCCCCACAGCATGATCGTCGGATTAGCGCCCGACGGCATGCCGCCCAAACTACAAAAATCGCCTGGCGAATGCTTGGTGCCATCCACGTCTCTTTGACACTCATACGAGCGCGGTCCCTCGCTCTTCATGGCCGTCGACGCGGCGCGGAGGTACGGCGGTAGCCTGCCTTGCAGGCCGTCCGTTTTGTTGAGAACCGCAGTGAAGGCGAAGCCCGAGGCGACGCAAGCCGCCAGCAAGACAGTGATGGGAACATTGCCCAACCGCTTTCGCCCCGGTTGCTCGACACATGCGTAGGAAAGCCATCCAGCCGCGATCGAAACAAGAATCAGAAGCGCCACCTGAAGGGGCGACGGCTCGGCACCCGCACGCTCTCGAAACATGAGCAGGATCGGCCAGTGCCATAGATAAACCGAATAGGAAATTGCGCCGAGAAACTGAAGCGGCCCGCTAGAAAGAACCGTCGTCAGGAAACCTTCACCCGCATAGATGATGAGCGCAGTTCCCGCGACAGGAAGGATCGCTCGCCAACCGGGATAGGGATCGTCCGCGCGAAGATCGAATACCGCGGCCAACAACAGGGCCGCGCCCGCAACCGCCACGACGTTTGCAGCGCCGCGACGCGGTCTGGCCGGGAGCAGAGCCACCACCGAACCAGCCATGAACTCCCACGCGCGGCCCCATAGCAGGTAAAAGGCGCTCGGCTGATGCGCAGGCGTATGGACGACACACCATGCCAGCGACGATAGAGCGACAACGCCAAACAGCAGCCATCCCGCCACCTTCCGCCGCGCCCCGGCCGCTGGCCAGAACAGCGCGCATGTGATCGCGAACATGAGGTAGAACTGAGACTCAACAGCGAGCGACCACGTATGCAAAAGAATGTTCGAACGCGCATCGGGCGCGAAATATCCACCCGCGTCGCCGAGGAACGCGTAGTTCGACCGGAACAAAAGCGCCGCCGTGCCGTTCCGAACAAGCCTGCTGAAGTCATCGGGCAGGTAGAACAGCGTCGCCCATATCCAGGATCCGATCACCGTCACCAGAAGGGCAGGAAATATCCGGCGAAGACGGTTCAACATGAATTGAACGGCGGAGTATTGGCGCTTTTGGAGCCTGCCATGCGCGATCGACGTTAGCAGGAAGCCCGAGATGACGAAAAACACGTCTACGCCGACATATCCACCGTCGAAATACCTGACGCCATAGTGAAAGAGAACAACTGCTATAACCGCAATCGCGCGCAGGCCGTTTATGTCTTTTCTAAATTCCATACTTGGCGGTTGGGCCAGCTAGTGCCGCCCGAACTGAATGCATTCTAAGTAGTTGCGCAGGGCGCTCCCTCATGCCGTCACGCGCTCGACAAAACCCAACAGTTTAACGGCTTCCCGGGTAGCCCCACCGTTCTGCTGCATCAAAACCGCATTGCGTTGCCTCGATATTCAGCCCAGATTGTTAGCGATTCGAGCTGCTATGTCGACTGGCCGCTCCTGGCCGCGCGGTGACATCCAAGTCAGTCCTCGATCTCTCTATCTCAGCCGGGTCGAGGGTGTTGGCACTCCGTTTGGAACCAATAGTCGACCAGGCGCTGTGCCGCTTGTAGATCATCCGGGTAATACGGATCATCAAACCACGGTGACGGGTCGTAGCCCGCTTTCCTCAAGGCAGCGAGTTCGCTTTGGTGCTGCGCCATCGTAGGGGCGCGTTTGTCTTGAGCGCCGGCAGGTCGCGGCACTCTGTCGGAGTGAGGTGCGGCCCGGTATACGGCAAGCCACTAGCGACACAGCCGGCGAGCAAACTCACCAGAGCGGGAAGTATTGACCGTGTTCCAGGCCGATTTCTCATAGTACGTTTCCTTCCCTGCGCGCGCCGTGAACCAACTCATAATGCGCACGCTTGCCGCTGCGTGTGGGCGGAAAATGCTCGCCTTCGACGCATGTCACTTCGAAGCCGGAGCCGGCGTCGCCCTCTCTCACCACCTTGTAGATGCCAGACGTCTGAACGAGCGTCCAAGAAAGACGCTGGACACCGAACGCGCACGCCTGCCGCTCGTGCGGTCTTTGCGTGATGGCGTGCCCTGAACGCGCTGGACTTTGAATCAGGGGTCGAATTTACAGTCGTCGTTTCTTAAGCTGATGACGGGCTTTTCGCGTTGCGTCGGTGTGGATGACGTTCATCACCGCCTATGGTGCGGTGATCGAAGATGCGAAGGTCTGGCGGGAGCCGATCGTCGCTGTTTGCTGTGCACGCGCCAGCGCTACTTGTTCACACCTTCAACAACCCCTTCTTTTCAATAAACTTCACCACGTCATCAAGACCCTCGAGCGCCTTCAGATTGCACATCACAAACGGCCGCTCGCCGCGCATCTTCTTCGCGTCCGATGCCATCACGTCGAGGTTCGCGCCCACCAGCGGCGCGAGATCCGTCTTGTTGATCACGAGCAGATCCGACTTCGTGATCCCAGGTCCTCCCTTGCGCGGAATCTTCTCGCCGCCCGCGACGTCGATCACGTAGATCGTCAGGTCCGACAGCTCCGGGCTGAAAGTCGCCGCGAGGTTGTCGCCGCCCGATTCGATGAACACGATGTCCGCATTCGGAAAACGCGTGAGCATGCGGTCGACCGCTTCGAGGTTGATCGATGCGTCCTCGCGGATCGCGGTGTGCGGGCAGCCGCCCGTCTCGACGCCCATGATGCGCTCGGCCGGCAGCGCGCCCGCGACGGTCAGCAGACGCTGATCCTCTTTCGTATAGATGTCGTTCGTGATCGCGACGAGGTCGTACTGGTCGCGCATCGCCTTGCACAGCATTTCGAGCAGCGTGGTCTTGCCCGAGCCGACCGGGCCGCCGACGCCCACGCGCAGCGGCGGCAGCTTCTTCGTGCGGATCTGGCTCGCGGTATGGGAAGCGGAATGATGAGATGCGTTCATGATGGATCGTGGGAATCGTGCTACGAGCGGAAGAGCCGCGAATACTGCGACTCGTGGCGCGCCGACAGAATGCCGAGCTGCGGCGCGAACGTGTTGAGGTCGTCACGCGAGGTCGCGAGCGCGCGCGCGACGGCCGCCTCGATCGGCTCACGCAGCGCGACGATGATGCGTTGCCCCGCGAGCTGGCCGAGCGGCACCGCCTTCAACGCGGCGGCGGCCTGGTTCTCGACCCAGCTGAACGCATAGGCGGCGAGCGCGGCATCGACCGGAGCATTGTGCGCGTGAGCGGCGAATGCGAACGCGCTCGGCTGCGCGAGCGGCGTCAGCGACGCGAGCGTCGCGCGTCTTGCCACATCGCCCCATTCGAGCGACACGCACAGCTGTCGCAGCGACCAGCCCATCTGCTCCGTTTCGCGGCGCAGTTCGGCGGACTCGCGACTCGCGAGGAATTCGGCGTTGGCGTCGGCGAGTTCCACGGCGTCGTGCGTGCGCCAGCGTTCGATCTGCTGCGCGAGGAACGGCAACTCGCCGCGCGCGAGCACGTCGGTCAGGCCGCGTTCAATCCACGTGCGCGCGGAGTCGGCATCGGTGATGAGCTGCACTTCAATCGCCGCTTCGAGACCCTGCGAATAGCTGAACGCGCCAATCGGCAGTGCTGGCGACGCGAGATGCAGCAGCGCGGTGAATTCAGCGATGCGCATGTCGATGCGGGTGGTGTCCATGTCCGCACGATTCGTCGTGCACGTGGTCATGGTCGTGATCGTGCGAGTGCGAAGAGCCCTCATGGGCATGAGCATGCTCGTGCCCATGATGCTCACCAAACACCTGCTGCGCGATCGCATAGTCCTCGGCGAACGTCTCGTCGTGCCCATGCTTATGTCCACCGCCATACGCCCCGGCTTCAGGCTGAAACGGCAGCGACACCTGCTCGACCGTCGCGCCGATGCGCTTGAGCATGTCGGCGAGCACCGGATCGTATTCGAGCTTCAGATAATCGGCGCCCACTTCGACCGGCGTATGACGATTGCCGAGGTGATAGGCGGCGCGCGTCAACGTCAACGCGTCCGATGCGCGTACGACAAGCACGGCTTCATCAGCTGCAACGACACGCACGAGCCCGCCATCATCGGCGACGAGCACGTCGCCATCGCGCAGCACGGTGCCGCGCGGCAACAGCAATGCGATTTCCTCGCCGTCATCGAGCGTCGCGGCGAGACGGCTCTTGCGACGTTCATCGAACGCGAGCGTCAAGGTCGGCGCACGCTTGACGAGTACCGGCGCGATCTTCAGATGCGGCGCGAGAAGTTTGTTCAGTGTACGCATGATCAGAACAGGAAATAGCGTTGCGCCATCGGCAGCACGGTGGCCGGATCGCAGGTCAGCAACTGGCCGTCGGCGATCACCTGATAGGTTTCCGGATCGACGCTGATGTTCGGGCGCCACGCGTTGTGAATCATGTCGGCCTTCGTCACGTTGCGGCAGTTCTTCACCGCGACGATGCGCTTGTGCAAACCATAGCGTTCGGCCACATTCGCATCGGCGGCGAGTTGCGACACGAAGGTCAGCGACGTGCGGCCTAGCGCTCCCCCGCGCGTCGCGAACATCTCGCGATAGTGCACGGGCTGCGGCGTCGGAATCGATGCATTCGGATCGCCCATCTGCGCCATCGCGATCATGCCGCCCTTCAGGATCAGCGACGGCTTGATGCCAAAGAACGCCGGCTCCCAGAACACGAGGTCGGCCCACTTGCCCGGTTCGATCGAACCGACTTCATGCGCGATGCCGTGCGTAATCGCCGGATTGATCGTGTACTTCGCGACATAGCGTTTCGCGCGGAAATTGTCGTGGCGCGCGTTGTCCTCGGGCAGCGCGCCGCGTTGCACCTTCATCTTGTGCGCGGTCTGCCATGTGCGGATGATCACTTCGCCGACGCGGCCCATCGCCTGCGAGTCCGAAGAAAGCATCGACAGCGCGCCGAGATCGTGCAGGATGTCCTCGGCGGCGATCGTCTCGCGGCGAATCCGCGATTCGGCGAATGCGATGTCTTCGGCAATCGACGGATCGAGGTGATGGCACACCATCAGCATGTCGAGATGCTCGTCGAGCGTGTTGACCGTGTAGGGCCGCGTCGGATTCGTCGACGACGGCAGCACGTTCGCTTCGCCGCACACCTTGATGATGTCCGGGGCGTGGCCGCCGCCCGCGCCTTCGGTGTGATACGTGTGGATCGTGCGGCCCTTGAACGCGGCGACGGTCGCTTCGACGAAGCCCGCTTCGTTTAGCGTATCCGTGTGGATCGCGACCTGCGTGTCGGTATCGTCGGCGACGCCAAGGCAGTTGTCGATCGCCGCGGGTGTCGTGCCCCAGTCCTCGTGCAGCTTCAGGCCGATCGCGCCCGCGGCGATCTGTTCGGTGAGCGGTGCCGGCTGGCTCACGTTGCCCTTGCCGAGAAAGCCGAGGTTCATCGGATAGCCGTCGGCCGCTTGCAGCATGCGTTCGAGATGCCATGGCCCCGGCGTGCAGGTGGTCGCATTCGTGCCGGTCGCGGGGCCGGTGCCGCCGCCGAGCATCGTCGTCACGCCGCTCGCGAGCGCTTCCTCGATCTGCTGCGGGCTGATGAAGTGGATGTGCGTATCGATGCCGCCCGCGGTCACGATCAGCCCTTCGCCCGCGATCACTTCGGTGGCCGCGCCAATCGCGATCGTCACATTCGGCTGGATGTCGGGGTTGCCGGCCTTGCCGATCGCCGCGATGCGGCCGTCCTTGATGCCGATGTCGGCCTTCACGATGCCCCAGTGATCGAGGATCACCGCGTTCGTCACGACGGTATCGACGACCTCGGCATGCACGCGCTGCGACTGGCCCATGCCGTCGCGAATCACCTTGCCGCCGCCGAACTTGACCTCTTCGCCGTAGGTCGTGAAGTCACGCTCGATCTCGATCAGCAGTTCGGTGTCGGCGAGGCGCACGCGGTCGCCGGTGGTGGGGCCGAACATCTCCGCGTACGCGCGGCGGCCAATGCGTAGTGTCATGGTGTGGGTCCGGAATGAGCTACAAGCGAGCGCCAGGCAAGGCAAGGCGGAGCAGGGCGGTCGAAACGCCAGGGCGCGGGCGGCGCATCACAGCTTGCCCATCACCTTGCCGTTGAAGCCGTAGACGATGCGCTCGCCGGCCAGCGCGACGAGTTCGACCGTGCGCTCCTGACCGGGCTCGAAGCGCACCGCGGTGCCCGCCGCGATATTCAGGCGAAAGCCGCGCGCCGCTTCGCGATCGAACGACAGCGCGTCGTTCACCTCGTAGAAATGATAATGCGAGCCGATCTGCACGGGACGGTCGCCGGTATTCGACACGACCACCGTGACCGTCGCGCGGCCCGCGTTCAGTTCGTGCTCGCCATCGTCGACGAGGAGTTCGCCGGGAATCATGGGGCCTGCCTTGACGAAGAGGAGTTCAGGGAATCGGGTGATGGACGGTGACGAGCTTGGTGCCGTCGGGAAACGTCGCTTCGACCTGGATGTCGGGGATCATCTCGGGCACGCCCTCCATCACGTCGGCGCGCGTGAGCAGCGTGGTGCCATAGTGCATCACCTCGGCGACGCTCTTGCCGTCGCGCGCGGCTTCCATCAGCGCGGCGGTGATGAAGGCGACCGCCTCCGGATAGTTCAGCTTGAGGCCGCGCGCGCGGCGCCGTTCGGCGAGCAGCGCGGCGGTGAAGATCAGCAGCTTGTCCTTCTCGCGAGGTGTCAGCTTCATCGGGTGTGGGTCTCGGCGTTTGATGTGTCGTGGCGGCGTCGTGGTCGCGTCGCGGTGACGGGGGCCTGGCGTCGCGCGATCATCCGCTCACGGTATCAAGTCCGGCTAACGGCGCGCTTACAACTACGTTTGCGACCGCGCATGCCACCGCGTTTGCAGAATTACAGGTCGGCGGGCAGCGGTGCGCCGAACCACTTCTTCGACATCGCACCGAGCGTGCCGTCGTGTTTGGCCTGGGCGATCGCGGCATCGACCTTCTGTTGCAGGCGCGGCTCGTTCTTGTTCATGCCGACGAAGCACGGCGAGTTCTTGATCACGAACTTCGGCTCCGGACGGCGCGGCGGATTCTTCGCGAGAATCGCGGCCGCGACGATGTTGCCGGCCGCGATCAACTGCACCTGGCCGGACAGGAACGCGGCGATCGTCGCGTTGTTGTCCTCGAAGCGCTTGATCGTCGCGTTCGGCGCCATCTGCGTGAGACCGATTTCCTCGAGCGCGCCGCGCGTCGCGCCGACGGTCTTGCCGGTGAGATCGGCGGGACCGCTCACCTTGATGTCGGCGGGACCAAACACGCCCTGGTAGTACGGCGCGTACGCGCTCGAAAAGTCGATCACCTTTTCGCGCTCGGGCGTTTTGCCGAGCGACGAGATCACGAGGTCGACCTTGCCCGTTTGCAGATACGGAATGCGGTTCGCGCTGTTGACCGGCACGAGTTCGAGCTTCACGTTCATCGCTTTGGCGAGCAGCGCGGCCGTGTCGATGTCATAGCCCTGCGGCTTCATGTCGGGGCCGACCGAGCCGAACGGCGGATAGTCCTCGGGCACGGCGACCTTCAGCACGCCGGCCTTGGCGATGTTGTCGAGCGTGTCGGCGTGCGCGGGGCCCGCATGAAACGCGAGATCGGCGACGATGGGCAAGGCGAGCAATGCGGCTAGCAAGGCGCGGCGCGCGGAGCGGGAGAGAGTGCGGGTCATGGGCGTGAGCAGTGGTGGTGTCGTGGGTGTCGGGTCGTCGCTGGCTTCAGCGTGGCCGGCCGCGAAGTGGCGAGTGCATGCAAGCTGTGTGCCATCCCTATGCGGCGTGGCGGGGCGGCGTGCTACGCCAGTTCGCGCACATGGTTGGGGCGTGCGCGTGCGCCGCCTTGGTGCGCAAAGAGCGTGATGAAGACGAAAGCGGGAAGCCGCGCTGTCAGGTCGACCAGATCCGCAACGGCACCGCCGCGACACCATGCACGACCGGCCGCAATTGCAGCCAACAGCGCGTGAGCGCGTGCTGCAGCGTTTCCATCGAGCGCGACACCGCGCGCACGAGCAGCACGCCGTTCGTCACGCACGAGGCGGCTGCTCGCAACGTGTCGTCGAACGGCAGTTGCGCGCTCAGCGATTCGGCGAGCGCGTCGTCGCAAGCAGCGCCTACGGCCCACAGCGTGCCGTAGGCCGGAAAGCCGGCGAGCCCCTGCGGCGCGTCGCGCAGCGGATCGTCGGCGGTGAGGCTCGCGCGTTCGAACCACAGCAGCTCGCCATGCGCGCCGACGATGCGCGACACCGCGCGCAAGCTACCCGCCGACCAGCGTTCGCCGGCCGCCTGGCGTCCGAGCTGGGTCGCGTCCCAGCCGATTGCGCTCGCGCCGTCGCCGAGCGTCAGCGAAAAATCGAGGTGCGCGTTCGCGTGATCGAACACGATGTTGTTCTGCGGCAGCCAGTCGAGCTTCGCGTGCTCACCGACACGCAGCGCGATGCGCTGCCGCGCCGCGCGGCCGTTCGACTTGTACCACTTGGTTGCGCCCGGCGTCGTCAGCACCGCATGCGTTTGCGCGGCGAGCGTGATGTCGATGTCGAGCTGATCGCCACCCGCGACGCCGCCGGGCGGATGCACGATCACCGCGTGACAGATCGCCGGGCCTTCCGGATAGAGCGGCCGTTGCACGCGCAGCGGTCCGTCGTGCAGCCGGTGCGCGAGCGTCGTGCGAGCGTCGCCGCCGACGAAGCCGAGTTCGAGCCGCGCGCGCCACGGCGTGTGCGCGGCGGCGAGCGTGGCGTGGTTTTCGTGAAGCGACATGCGGATGGATGGGGGAATCGGCGTGCGACGAGGATAGCACGCGTGTCGAAGCGCGGAAGCCGCGGAAGCCGCGGCAGCGGCTACGACGCGGTACTCTCGGGCGAGGCTTCGGTCACCGACAGCACCTTGATGCCCTCCCACTGCGGATGCAAAAGTCGCAGCAACGCAAGGATCGCGCGGGGGGTGTTTTCCTGGACGGTCAACGAGTCGCTGCCTGTCTGGATTGCTTTCTTGCCATGTTGGCAATACTGATATTCGACGTGAACCGTCACGGACATGCTTTTCTCCCTCTATATCGATGTTGTGTCGCCGACCCAGGCCGTATCGCGGCGGCGTCTAGCGTACGAGTGTCGGCTCGGCGTGATCGTCCACGCCCCGTTCCGCGCGATTGATGAATCCGCAGTCGAGCAATAGCTGACAGAAAGCTTCCGGCGAACACGACGGCCCGCTCGTCCCGGCCATTCTCGCGAGAACGTCGGGGAACGACGCGAGCACGTGCCAGCTGTCGTAATACGCGTGCAGCTGCGGCGCGAGTTCGTTGCCGAGCTTCTCCCAGCGCACCGACAGCATGCCGACCGTACCGCCGCTGTCCACTTCGAATAGACCGAAAGTGACCGCCGACACGACGTTCATCACCCTGCAATAAGAGGCTGGGTTTCTGTAAAACTCGCGTCTGACCTGCTTGTTGTCGTCCATGGTGTCCACCTCGTCGAACCGTTGCGGCGTTGCCTAGCCTGTGTAACGGTTGCGCGGCGGATAACTTGAGCTCGCTTACACGGCAATCAACTCCCTTACCCCATCCGCATCCATGTTCGCCCCCTCGCCGCCCGCGACGATTTCGCCGCGACTCATCACCCAGTAACGATCGGCGATTGCTTTGGCGAAGTCGTAGTACTGCTCGACCAGCAGCACCGTCATGCCCATGTCCTCGACGAGCTGCCGCAGCGTGCGGCCGATGTCCTGAATGATCGATGGCTGGATGCCCTCGGTCGGCTCATCGAGGATCAGCAGTTGCGGCTCGCTCATCAGCGCGCGGCCGATCGCGAGCTGTTGCTGCTGACCGCCGGAGAGATCGCCGCCGCGCCGGTTGCGCATGTCCTTCAGTACCGGGAAAAGCTCGTAGATGCGCTCGGGGATTTTCTTCGGCGCCTTTCTGCTCGCGGCGCCCACCAGCAGATTTTCCTCGACGGTGAGGCGCGGAAAGATATCGCGGCCCTGCGGCACGTAGGCGAGCCCCTGAGCGACGCGGGCATGGGTCGGCAGTTTCATCAACTGTTCGCCGCGCCATGCGATCGCGCCGCTTTTCGCGGGCACGACGCCCATCAGGCAGCGCAGCAGTGTGGTCTTGCCGACGCCGTTGCGCCCGAGCAGCACCGTCAGCTTGCCGTCGGGCACCGTGAGCTTCACGTCGCGCAGAATATGGCTGCCGCCGTAGTATTGGTTCAGTCGGTCTACTTCGAGCATGGTTCAGTCGTCCTGTCGGGTTGACGATGCGGTGCCGCTTTCAGCAGCAATCAGCGGCCTAGATAAGACTCGATCACCGTCTCGTCGCGCTTGACTTCGTCGAGCGTGCCGTGCGCGAGCACGCGGCCTTCGGCCATCACCGTCACCTTGCCTGTGTCGCCCGCGAGCGCCGCAACGAACTCCATGTCGTGCTCGACGACCATCATCGAGCAGGTGCCACGCAGGTGGTTGAGCAATTCGGCGAGTTGCATCGTTTCGTCGTCGGTCATGCCGGCCGCGGGTTCGTCGAGCAGCAGCAGCGCCGGTTGCTGCATCAGCAGCATGCCGATCTCGAGGCGCTGCTTCTGGCCGTGCGATAGCTCGCCGGCGAGCCTTCGCGCTTCGCTTTCCAGCCCGATCAGCGCGAGCGTTTCCTCGATGCGGGCCTGCGCGTCGCCATCGAGCCGCGCGCGCAGCGACGCCCACCAGCCCTTGTCGGTCTTCATCGCGAGTTCGAGGTTTTCCCACACCGGATGCTGCTCGAACACGGTCGGCTTCTGGAACTTGCGGCCGATGCCGGCGCGCGCGATCGCCGGTTCGTTCATGCGCGTGAGATCGATCGACTGGCCGAGAAACACCTTGCCGTGATCGGGCGCGGTCTTGCCCGTGATCACGTCCATCATCGTCGTCTTGCCCGCGCCGTTCGGGCCGATGATGCAGCGCAGTTCGCTCGCGTCGATCGCGAGCGACAGCGCGTTCAGCGCGCGAAAGCCGTCGAAGCTGACCGTCACGTCTTCGAGGTAGAGGATCGTGCCGTGCGATACGTCGATCTCGCCGGGCACGACCGCGTGTCCCATGCTCGCGACGCCGCTCAGCGAGCGTTCCGGTGGTGCTTCGGGTAAATCCAGATCGGGAACCATCGGGTTTTCGTTCATCAGCGGTCCCTTTTACGCGTCAGCAGATCGGCGAGCCCCATGATGCCGTTCGGCAGCAGCAGCGGCACCAGCACGAAGATCAGGCCGAGAAAGAACAGCCAGTATTCGGGGAAGTTCGCCGTGAAGAAACTCTTCGCACCGTTCACGGCGAACGCGCCGATGATGGGGCCGATCAGCGTGCCGCGTCCGCCGACCGCCACCCAGATCGCCATTTCGATCGAGTTGCCCGGCGACATCTCGCCCGGATTGATGATGCCGACCTGCGGCACGTACAACGCGCCCGCGATGCCGCACAGCACCGCCGACACAGTCCACACGAACAGCTTGTACGCGAGCGGGCTGTAGCCGAGGAACATCAGCCGCGTTTCGCCGTCGCGCACCGCGCTCACCACGCGGCCGAGCTTCGACGTGACGATCGCGCGCGCGCCGATGAACGCGGCGATCAGCACCGCGAACGTAATGAGCAGCAAGGCGGCGCGCGTGCCCTGATGCGTGATCGGAAATCCGCCGATGCGCTTGAAGTCGGTAAAGCCGTTATTGCCGCCGAAGCCCGTCTCGTTGCGAAAGAACAGCAGCATCGCGGCGAAGGTCATGGCCTGCGTGATGATCGACAGATAGACACCCTTCACGCGCGAGCGGAACGTGAAGAAGCCGAACACCCACGCGAGCACGGCGGGTACCAGCACGACGAGCAAGAGCGCGTAGCCGAGATGTTGCGTGCCCTGCCAGTACCACGGCAACTGGTGCCAGTCGAGAAACACCATGAAGTCGGGCAGATCGCTGCCGTACTTGCCATCGTGGCCGATCGCGCGCATCAGGTACATGCCGATCGCGTAGCCGCCGAGCGCGAAGAACAAAGCGTGACCCAAACTCAGGATGCCGCAGTAGCCCCACACCAGATCGAGTGCGAGCGCGGCGATCGCATAGCACATGAACTTGCCGGTCAGCGTCATCGCATACGCGGACAGATGCAAGGCGCTCGTCTCCGGAATCACCAGCGCGGCGAACGGCACGCCGAGGCCGAACACGATGATCAGCGCGATCAGCGCGAGCCACGCGCGACGCGACAACAGCGCGGGCCGCGGTGGCAGGCCGAGCGCGAAGCCGGTGTTGGACTCGCGCGCGCCGCCAGCGCCGGCGGCGCCGGCGCGCGACGACGAAGCGGAAGCGGGGTCTGCCGATGAAGTAGCCGATGTCATCTCATGCCTCCGCGCTACGGCCCTTCAAGGCGAACATGCCCTGCGGACGCTTCTGGATGAACAGCACGATCAGCACGAGCACCGCGATCTTCGCGAGCACCGCGCCCCAGAACGGTTCGATCGCCTTGCTGACGAGTCCCAGCCCGAAGCCGCCGAGCACGGTGCCCGCGAGCTGGCCGACGCCGCCGAGCACGACCGCCATGAACGAATCGATGATGTAGCTCTGGCCGAGGTCCGGCCCGACATTGCCGATCTGCGACAGCGCGCAGCCGCCGAGCCCCGCGATGCCCGCGCCGAACGCGAACGCATACGAATCGACGCGCGCGGTCTTCACGCCGACGCACGCGGCCATGCGACGGTTCTGCGTGACCGCGCGCACGAACAGACCCAGCCGCGTGCGCGTGAGCACGGCCCACGCGATCGCGACGACGATCAGCGAGAACGCGAGAATCGCGAGCCGGTTGTACGGCAGGATCAGATTCGGCAGCACGGTGACGCCGCCGCTCATCCACGACGGATTGACGACCTGGACGTTCTGCGCGCCGAACAGCATGCGGGTGGCCTGAATCAGGATCAGGCTCACGCCGAAGGTGGTCAGCAGCGTTTCGAGCGGGCGGCCGTACAGGTGCTTCAGCACGAGCCGTTCGAGCACGATGCCGACCAGCGCCGCCGCGACGAACGCGGCCGGTATCGCGAGTAGCGGATACCAGTCGAACGCGTTAGGCGCGAAACGCTGAACGAGGTTCTGCACGACGTAGGTCGCGTACGCGCCGATCATCAGGAATTCGCCGTGCGCCATGTTGATCACGCCGATCAGGCCATATGTGATGGCGAGGCCGAGCGCGGCGAGCAGCAGCACGCTGCCGAGCGACAGCCCCGCGAACAGCGTGCCCGCGATCTGGCTGCGGCGCTGGATCGCATCGAGCTCATCGATGCCGCTTTGCGCTGCCGCGCGCACGCGTTCGTCGGCTTCGGCAAACGTGCCGTCGGCTTTCTTCGCGACCAGCGGGCGCAGCAGTTCGTTCATGTCGAGGTCGTGGCGCGCGGCGACCAGTTGCACCGCATCGAGGCGCTTGGCCGGATCCGGATCGTGCAATGCGCTCATCGCCCACAGCGTGTCGAGACGTTTCTTCAGAACGGGATCGGTTTCTTTTGCGCGCGCCGCGTCGACGAGTGGCTTGATCGACGGATCGGGGTTTTGCAGCAGCGCATCGACGGCGGCTGCGCGTGTCGCCTGATCGGGCGAGGCGAGTTGCAGACCCGACAGCGCGCCCGCCACTTTCGAGCGCAGCAGGTTGTTCAGCGTGACCGGTTGCGCGTCGCTCGTGGCGACGGGCTGGCCGGTGACGGCATCGCGGGTGGCGTCGCCGTCCTGCAGCAGTACCGCGCCTGCGTCGGTGGCGAGCGCGTTGTCGTCGGCGAGCGCCTTGAGCACCGCGAGCGACGCGGCATCGTGCGTGGCGATCAGCTTGTCGATCGCGGCGGACTTCGCCTCGAAGTCGTCGCCCGCGAGCGGCGCGACGTCGGCCTGGGTCAGGGCGAATGCGGCGCCCGGCGCGGCGGCGAGAAGGACCGCGAGCGGCAGCAGGAGCGTCGCGCCGCGTCGTCGTACGGAAGTCGGAAATGAAAACGCCATGATGGCCTTTTGCACTGGGTTGAATCGATGAGCCGCTCGAGAGCGCGAGGGCGTCGCGTCAGACGTCGCCGCCGCTTCAGCGGGACGTTGCCGCGCATTGGCGTGCGCGGTCACGCCGCGCGACACAGCGAACGCGCGGCGGCGGCGCGAAGCGCAGCGCGTCCGGGTCACGCGCGAGCCGCGCGCGCGTCGGCACGCAGGTCGCGCGTCGCGACCGGAGCGGCGATACCCGCGCGGTGACCCGCGCGCCCCACCGCCGCCGCGAGCCGCAACGAGGCTCACGCCGACACGTCATGCGACGCGCGAGCGCCGCAGGAACGCCGGAATCGAGCTGACCACATCCGGCTTGCCAGCATTGCCGGCGATGAACGGGCTCCACGGTTGCGCGCGAATCGGTCCCTTGGTGTGCCACACGACGTTGAACTGGCCATCCGCGCGTACCTCGCCGATCATCACCGGCTTGTGCAGATGGTGGTTGCCGTCCATCTCGAGCGTGAAGCCCGACGGTGCGGCGAAAGTCTGGCCGACCATCGCGACGCGCACCTTGTCGACCTCGGTGCTCTTTGCTTTCTCGACCGCCTGCTTCCACATATGCATGCCGACGAAGGTCGCTTCCATCGGATCGTTGGTCACGCGCTTCGTGCCGCCCGGCAGGTTGTTGTCCTTGACCCACGTGGCCCATTGCTTCTTGAACTTCTCGTTGGTCGGGTTGCGCAACGACATGAAGTAGTTCCAGGCCGCGAGATTGCCGACGAGTGGCTTCGTATCGATGCCGCGCAGCTCCTCTTCGCCGACCGAGAACGCGACGACCGGCACATCCGACGCCTTCAGCCCCTGGTTGCCGAGCTCCTTGTAGAACGGCACGTTCGAATCGCCGTTCACGGTCGAGATCACGGCAGTCTTGCCGCCTTGCGAGAAGGTCTTGATGTTCGCGACGATGGTCTGATAGTCGCTGTGGCCGAACGGTGTATAGACCTCCTGAATGTCGGCTTCCTGCACGCCCTTCGATTTGAGGAACGCGCGCAGGATCTTGTTGGTCGTGCGCGGATACACATAGTCGGTGCCGAGCAGGAAGAAGCGCTTTGCGCCGCCGCCTTCGGCGCTCATCAGGTATTCGGTCGCGGGAATCGCCTGCTGGTTCGGCGCGGCGCCCGTATAGAACACGTTGCGCGACATTTCCTCGCCTTCGTACTGCACCGGATAGAACAGCAGGCCGTTCAGCTCCTCGAACACCGGCAGCACCGACTTGCGCGACACCGAGGTCCAGCAGCCGAACACGACCGCGCACTTGTCCTGAGTCAGAAGCTGGCGCGCCTTCTCGGCGAACAGCGGCCAGTTCGACGCTGGGTCGACGACCACGGGCTGGATCTGACGGCCCATCACACCGCCGTTCTTGTTGATGTCGGCGATCGTCATCAACGCGGTGTCTTTCAGCGAAGTTTCGGAGATCGCCATCGTGCCGGACAGCGAATGCAGGATGCCCACCTTGATCGGGCCGCTATCGGACTGCGCGTGCGCGAACGGCACACGGCCCGCGAGCGCGAGCGCGCCGGACATGGAGCCGAACTTCAACAGACTGCGACGTTTCATGTGCTTTCCCCTTGTCATTGATGGTCACTGTTTTATGAGCGTCGATTTCAGCCAGCCTGGCTGAGCTCGCACGACTAGCCACTTGTCTACTGCAAGGCACATGCCATGTGACACATTCGACGCGGTGCGCGTGCGATGCCCGTTGCGGCGCGGCTATCGGCGCGAGGGCGGCGCGTAGAGCCATCGATGCCGCGGCGCGAAAGTGGTGCAGTCGCGCGCGCCGCGCCTCGTTCAGGTGCGTGTCGCGCCGCGACGAAGCGCACTTCGCCGCCAGCGAAGCGCCGCTGGCGCGCGTGGGGCATCGGCGGTGCATGGTCGGTGCATCGGCGGCATCGGGGCGCCGCGTCTTTGTGCATGACGACAGAACGCGCCCCCGACAGCCCATCCGATATGTCAGCCTTCCGGGGGGACTTGCTAGTCGCAGCTAATCTGCTTGACGATTCCACCGGGGCCATAGACAAGCCGGCATTCTTTATAGGAAGCGGATAGTTGCCTTGTAAGCACGATGCCAGTGCCTGCTATCGTGCCAGTGTCCTAAACCGATGATTCGGGTTCTACTTCAAGGGAATCAAACTCTATAAGTAATTCAGCGCCTAGTGTGGCCTCAAGAACCGCAATGTTTTTCAACGGCTTCCCTTTCCCCCACGAGTAAGCTTTGTCCAGCGAGGCTAGTGCCTTCCGGTACTCATCCGAATTGAAATCGGTTAGCACCTTGATTGAGTAGACGATGTTCTGTATCAGAAAGTCGTTGGCCCAACATCGGGTGGCCCCGCCGAACAACAGCCGTACTCGGTCTTTCTTGTTATCGAACATCAGACGAAGTTCGACAACCTCCTTGTCCATGTCCGCTGCTATACCGAGCAGGTACCAGTCGTGAAATGATACGTACTGTTCAATGATTTTCATCTTGGGTCATCCATCCATCAGGGGTTCCAAGGACTGAAGGGTACAACCAAGCCCCCACCGTCTCGCGCGCTGCCATTCCAGTTATGTGCGTGCGGTTTCATGCCATTGTGAAAATGGTCGAAATCCAGGTCTACAACAGGTTTCCCATCATCTCCGAATAGCCGCATCTGCCCACTGCCCGGATTCGTGTACCACGTTCCCGGCTCGCCCTCGTTTGGAGTTTTGGCAATGTCGAATGAGTCAACATCAGCGATACCCGACTGGTATTCGAACGGCTGCGCGTCACCAAGCAGCGTCGATGCGTCTCCATCGCCGGCTCGCGCACCGATCACGGCGACAGCGACATCGAGCAGACTGCCGTCGCTACTGCGACCAGACGCGGCGGCAGGTGCGGCAAACAACCGGACTTGCCGCGTGACCTGCTCGTACGGGCCGGACCGTATGAGCCTGTCGTTCGGGAGATCGGCTGCCCTCACCGCAAAATTCGTCAGCGGCGTGCTATGGGTTTGCGGAAACAGGTCAGCACGACGGCCTTTGACGGCAAGCAGGCCTCCCCGCCGCACCTCTGCGAGAAGCGCATTGATGACCCACCAGCCATCGGTGTCAGGGTCACGGTCTCGGAAAGCTTGAAACGGTAGGGACAGACGCCGCCCAATGCTTTTGATCAGATCCTGGTCCCGTTCCCACTCGCTATGGTTCAGTCCGGCGATACCGAGAAATTCCCTGGTATCTGCTTTGGCCCTCTCGAGGTCGGCGGCCTTCCTCAGGCACGCCTTGAAATGCCACTCATCACCGATTACATAACAAGCACCCAAGGGCCTCTGACAGCGCAGCTCCACGGAGTGCATCTCAAACACGGACAAGGACATAGGTATGTCGACGATCGATACGAAGTCGCTGCCCGGATCGGCAGCGATCAGATAATCACCGTGCGACAGGTTGTCCGTACATGGGCGACGGCCCAAAATTTTGGCTGCTCTAGCGACCGTGCGCAGCACCAAAGACAAACGGCGCAAGGACCGTCAGCCCTTGCGCCGCTTCAACGCGCTACCTTCGCGCCGAATCTCAGTAAGTCGGAACCGACGGATCGACCTGACGCGACCACGCGTCGATCCCGCCTTGCAGATTGAACACGTTGGTGTGTCCGCGCGATTCGAGGAACATCGCGACCTGCGCGCTGCGCGCACCGTGATGGCAGATGCAGACGATCTGCGCGTCGTCATCGAGTTCTTCGCTGCGCGCGGGAATCTCGCGCATCGGAATCGACACGATGCCGGCGATCGACGCCGTTTGCAGTTCCCACGGCTCGCGTACGTCGAGCAGCACGGGTGCGGGGCGCGAGGTATCGGCGAGCCATTCGGCGAGTGCGGGAGCGGTCAGGTTTTGCATCAGCGAGACATCCAGTTCGTGGGACGGCAGCTTACTCGCCGCCCGTCCAGATCAATAATACAGCGCGAAGCGCAGCGAAAAAGTGCCGCTTAGAACCTGAACCGCGCCGGCTGCACCGCGTTGGCGAGCGGCTCGACATAGGTTTCGAACACGTCGGAGATGCGGTATTGCTTCTCGTCGATGCGCGTGATGATTTGCGCCTTCATCACCGGCGCGCTGCCGACGAACGCCGCGAGACGGCCGCCGACCTTCAGCTGTTCGAGGATTTCCTGCGGCAGCACCGGCAGACCGCCCGACACGCAGATCACGTCGTACGGTGCCGCGCCGGTCCAGCCGCGCGCGGCGTCGCCGGTCGCGACTTCGACGTTCAGCACGCCGTTGGCGATCAGGTTGCTCTTCGCGAACTCGGCCAGTTCCGGTTCGATGTCGACGCTCAACACGTGTTGCGCGCGATGCGCGAGCAGCGCCGCCATGTAACCCGAGCCCGCGCCGATTTCCAGCACGCTTTCGTGCTTCTTCACCGCGAGTTCCTGCAGCACGCGCGCCTCGACGCGCGGCGCCAGCATGTGCTGGCCGGCCGGCAGCGGCACTTCGAAGTCCGCAAAAGCCAGGTCGCGGTAAGCGGCGGGGACGAAATTCTCACGTTTGACGATCGACAGCAGATTCAGCACGTCCTGGTCGAGCACTTCCCAGGGGCGGATCTGCTGTTCGATCATGTTGAAACGCGCTTGCTCGATGTTCATGGTGGATTCGGCGGTTTTGGTTTGGCGAGCGGGCGGCGGCTGCCGCAGACTTTTGTCCTGACCCGGCCCCGGCGGATTGCCGGCGGCCGCGGCTTCGGAGCAAGGCATTCGCATCGCAAGCCGCGTCAGGGGAACGGCGGGATTGTATCAAATGGCGGACTCGCGCCGGCCGCTCGCGGGCAAGCGCCAGGCCGGGCGGCCCCCGTGTTAATCCCTAGCGATCCGTCCTTGCGATTCGCATCGCCATCGCCACAAAATGTAATCGATTACATTTTTGCTGCGAGGTCGTGTGTCCCGAACGCCGTCCCGATCGTCGCCGGCCGTGGTGTCCGGCGCGAGCAGTCAACCGCAACCCCAGCCGCAGAGGCGCTCGCCGCGCGCGGCCGACGGGCCGTCGATCGCCGGCGTGGCCGAGCAGGCGGGCGTGTCGGTCGCGACGGTGTCGCGTGTGCTGAACGGCCACGAGAACGTGCGGACCGCTACCCGCGACAGGGTGCTCGCCGCGATCGACGCGAGCGGCTACCGCGTCAACGAACTTGCGCGCAATCTGCGCACCGCCGAAAGCCGCCTGCTGCTGACGATGGTGCCGGACTTCGGCAATCCGTTTTACGCGGAGATCGTGCGCGGTATCGACAGCGTCGCGCGTCGGCACGGCTATTTCATGCTGCTATGCGACACCGGCGCGGACCCGGGGCGTGAGCGCAGCTATTTCGACATGCTGCGGCGGCGCCGCGCGGACGGCGCGATCTGCCTCGATCCGGCGACCATCCAGCAGGCGCTCGGCGAGGCGTCGCAGGCGCTGCCGTGGGTCGCGTGCTGCGAGTTCGATCCGCAGATGGGCGTGCCCTACGTCGGCATCGACAACTACCGCGCGGCCGGCGACGCGGTGCGCCACCTGCTCACGCGCGGCCACCGGCGCATCGGCTTGATCAATTCCGACGTCGACTATCTGTATGCGCGCCAGCGTCAGCAGGGCTACCTCGACGCCTTGAGCGACGCGGGCATCGCGCCCGACCCGCGCTGGCGCATGAATCTGAACAGCCTCGATTACGAGGCGGGTGCCTCGGCCGCGGCTGGCTTGATGCGGCAGCCCGACGCGCCGAGCGCGATTTTCGCGGTGTCGGACACGCTCGCGATCGGCGTGATCCACGGCTTGCGCAGCGTCGGCAAGCGCGTGCCCGACGACGTCGCCGTGGCCGGCTTCGACGACATCTCGCTCGCCGCGCAGATCGATCCGCCGCTCACGACGATCGCGCAGCCGATGCGCGAGCTCGGCGAGACCGCCGCGCGTCTGCTGCTGCAACGCCTCGCGAATCCGCAGGCCAACGTGCCGGGCGTGCTGCTGCCGCATCGCCTCGTGATCCGCGGGAGTGCGTGAGCCATGAGCCTCGCGATCCGTTTCGACGACATCCGCAAGGACTTCGGGCCCGTGCGCGTGCTGCACGGCGTGAGCTTCGAACTCGCACCCGGCCGCATCTACGGTCTGCTCGGCGAGAACGGCGCGGGCAAGTCGACGCTGATGAAAATCCTCGCCGGCTATGAAACGGCAACGTCAGGCAGCGTGCTGGTCGATGGCCACGCGCAGCGCTTCGCCGGCTCACGCGACGCCGAGGCGCAGGGCATCGTTCTGATCCACCAGGAGTTCAACCTCGCCGAGCATCTGACGATCGCGCAGAACATGTACCTCGGTCACGAGAAGCGCCGCGGCTGGTTAGTCGACGATGCCGCGATGCGCAGCGACGCCGCGCGCTATCTTGCGCAGGTCGGGCTCGAGCGCGCGCCGGACACGAAGGTGCGCGAGCTGATCGTCGCGGAAAAGCAGATGGTCGAGATCGCGAAGGCGCTGTCGCGCCGTGCGCGTCTCCTGATCATGGACGAGCCGACCGCGACGCTGACGCCCGCCGAGACCGAACGGCTCTTCGCGCTGATGCTGAAGCTCAAGGCCGATGGCGTGACGATCGTCTACATCTCGCACAAGCTCGATGAAGTGGAGCGCATCACCGACGAAGTGATCGTGATGCGCGATGGCCGCTTCGTCGCGCGCGGTGAAACCGCGGGGCTCGCGCGTCAGCAGATGGCGAACCTGATGGTCGGGCGCGACGTGTCCGACATGTTCCCCGACAAGCAGACGGTGCCCGCCGACACGCCGATCGCGTTGCGTGTGAACGGCCTGACGGTGCCCGACTGGGTCGAGGATCTGAGCTTCGAGGTGCGCGCGGGCGAAGTGCTCGGCTTCGCGGGCCTCGTCGGCGCGGGCCGCACCGAGGCGTTCGAGGCGATCATCGGCTTGCGCAAACGCACGGGCGGCACGATTGAAATCGCCGGCCGGGCAGTCGATCTGAAGAACCCGCGCGACGCGATGCGCCACGGTCTCACGTATCTGAGCGAGGACCGTAAGGGCAAGGGTCTGCACGTCGACCTGAGCCTGCAGGACAACGTCACGCTGATGACGCTCGAACGCTACGCGCATCCGCTGCTCGACATGAAAGCGGGGCGCGCGGCCTTGCAGAAGGCCGTCGGCGAATTCGGCATTCGTACCGGCGACCTGTCGAGCCGCGCGCGCATGCTGTCGGGCGGCAACCAGCAGAAGCTCGCGCTCGCGAAGTTCCTGCAGCCCGACCCGAACGTGATCGTGCTCGACGAGCCGACGCGCGGCGTCGACGTCGGCGCGAAACGCGACATCTACTTCCTGATTCATCGTCTCGCCGCGCAGGGCCGTGCGGTGATCGTCATTTCATCCGAACTGGTCGAGCTGATCGGCTTGTGCCATCGCGTCGCCGTCATGCGCGCGGGACATCTGCAAGCGACGCTGACGCTCGAGCATCTGACTGAACAGGAGTTGATCGCTCATGCGACCGGCACCCACTGAAGCCGTGCAATCACGGCGCGCGCTGCGCGTCGCGCAGCGGCTCTATACGCTCGGGCCGCTCGCCGGGCTGATCTTGCTGTGCATCGTCGGCACGCTGCTCAATCGCGACTTCGCGACGCTCGACAACCTGATGAACGTGCTCACGCGCACGTCGTTCATCGGCATCATCGCGGTCGGCATGACCTTCGTGATCATCTCGGGCGGCATCGATCTGTCGGTCGGCTCGATGGCCGCGCTGATCGCGGGCATCATGATCTGGCTGATGAACGGGCTCGCGGCGGGCGCCGCCGGCCATGCGTTGCCGCCGCTCGTGATCGTGACGATCGGCATCGTCGCGGCGTTCGTGCTCGGCGCGCTGTTCGGCTGCGCGCATGGGCTGCTGATCACCAAAGGGCGCATCGAGCCGTTCATCGTCACCCTGGGCACGCTCGGGATTTTTCGCGCGGTGCTGACATGGCTGGCCGATGGCGGCGCGCTGACGCTCAATGATTCGCTATCGGACCTCTACGGTCCGGTCTATTACGCGAGCCTGTTCGGCGTGCCGGTGCCGATCTGGGTGTTTCTCGTGGTCGCGGCCGGCGGCGCGCTGATCCTCAATCGCACCGCGTTCGGCCGGCACGTGCAGGCGATCGGCTCGAACGAACAGGTCGCGCGTTATGCGGCGATTCGCGTCGATACGGTGAAGATCGTCACTTATGTGCTGCTGGGGATTTGCGTGGGCGTGGCCACCGTGCTCTACGTGCCGCGCCTCGGCTCCGCCACGCCGACCACGGGCCTGTTGTGGGAGCTCGAAGCGATTGCGTCGGTGGTGGTCGGCGGCACCGCGCTCAAGGGCGGCGAGGGACGCGTGATCGGCACCGTGATCGGCGCGATCCTGCTGTCGGTGATCGCGAACATCCTGAACCTGACCAGCATCATCAGCGTGTATCTGAACGCGGCGGTGCAGGGCGTCGTGATTATTTTCGTCGCGTTCGTGCAGCGTGGGCGGCGCTAGCGGCGCCCTTCAAGGCGGCGGCGCCGCAGTGACGACAGCGCAGCGAAGAAAACGCAGCGAAGCAGGCGTAGCAAAGCAGGCGCGGTAAACCAACGGCAGGTCCGAAAAATCGAGGCGAGCGAACGCCTCATGATTGGAGACACACACCATGAAGCAAGTCATTCGAGCGATCGGCGCCTGCGTGCTGGCGTTGGGGATACTGGGCACGAGCGGCGCGGCGCGCGCCGACGACAAGGTCACGCTGGGCGTCGCGATTCCGACGGCCGATCACGGCTTCACCGGCGGCATCGTCTGGTGGGCGAACAAGGCGAAGGCGGATCTCGATAAGGCGCATCCCGATCTGAAAGTGATCGTGAAAACGGCCGCCAACGCGCCCGAGCAGGCGAACCAGTTGCAGGATCTCGTGACGGTCAACAAGATCAACGCGCTCGTGATCTTCCCGTACGAATCGGCGACGCTGACACAGCCGGTCGAGCAGGTGAAGAAGAAAGGCGTGTACGTGACGGTGGTCGATCGCGGCCTGACGAACACGAGCGCGCAGGACGCCTACGTGGCCGGCGACAACACCGCGTTCGGCAAGATTCCGGCCGAGTACCTGGCGAAGGCACTCGACGGCAAGGGCAACGTCGTCGCGCTGCGCGGCATTCCGACCACGCTCGACAACGAGCGCTGGACCGCCTTCACCGGCGTGATGAAAAACTATCCGGACATCAAGATTCTCGACGCCAAGTACGCGAACTGGAATCGCGACGACGCGTTCAAGGTGATGCAGGACTACCTGACGCGCTTCAAGCATATCGACGCCGTATGGGCCGCCGACGACGACATGGCGGTCGGCGTGCTGAAGGCGATCGATCAGGCGAAGCGCAACGACATCAAGATCGTGTTCGGCGGCGCGGGCTCGAAGGGCATGGTGAAGAACGTGATGGACGGCGCGCCGATGATCAAGGCCGACGTGTCGTACTCGCCGAAATTCATCTACGACGCGATCAAGCTGACGGCCGAAGCGCGGCTGAAGGGCGACAAGCTGCCGGCCACCACGATCATTCCGTCGGTGCTGATCACGAAGGAAAACGCCCAGCAGTTCTATTTCCCCGACTCGCCGTTCTGAGCGGCGCGCCGAGCATCGTCTAGCACGCGCGGGCGCGGCCCGCGCGCAAAGTTCGAGGAACCGTACGATGAAAACCATCAAAGGGCCGGCGATTTTTCTCGCGCAGTTCGTGGGCGACGACGTGCCGTTCGACAACCTCGCGCATCTCGCGGATTGGGCCGCGGGTCTCGGCTTCAAGGGCATCCAGGTGCCGTGCGATCCGCGCCTGATCGATCTCGACAAGGCGGCCGCGAGCGACGCGTATTGCGACGAACTGCGCGAGAGCGTCGACAACGCGGGCGTCGCGATCACCGAACTATCGACCCATCTGCAAGGGCAACTGGTCGCCGTGCATCCGGCTTACGACACGCTGTTCGACGGCTTCGCCGCGCCGCAGGTGCGCGGCAATCCGGCGGCGCGCACCGAATGGGCGACCGCGCAGATGAAGCTCGCGGCGCAGGCGTCGCGTCGTTTGGGCCTGAGCACGCACGTGTCGTTTTCGGGCGCGCTCGCGTGGCCGTATCTGTACCCGTGGCCGCAGCGGCCGGCCGGTCTCGTCGAAGCCGCGTTCGAAGAGCTCGCGCGCCGCTGGACGCCGATTCTCGATGCGTTCGACGCGGCCGGCGTCGATGTCTGCTACGAACTGCATCCGGGCGAAGACCTGCACGACGGCGTGACGTTCGAGCGCTTTCTCGCGGCGGTCGATCAGCATCCGCGCGCGAACATCCTGTACGACCCGAGCCACTTCGTGCTGCAACAGCTCGACTATCTCGCGTTCATCGATATCTACCACGAGCGCATCAAGGCGTTTCATGTGAAGGACGCGGAGTTTCGTCCGACCGGCAAGCAGGGCGTGTACGGCGGGTACAGCGGCTGGGTCGAACGCGCGGGGCGGTTTCGCTCGCTCGGCGATGGTCAGATCGACTTCGGCGCGATCTTCTCGAAGATGGCGCAGTTCGATTTTCCGGGCTGGGCCGTGCTCGAATGGGAATGCGCATTGAAGCATCCGCACGACGGCGCGCGCGAAGGCGCGGCGTTCATTCGCCGGCACATCATCCGCGTGGCCGAGCGTGCGTTCGATGACTTCGCGGGAAGCGGTGTCGATACCGCGCAGTTAAAAAGCGTGCTCGGCATCTGACGGGCGGGCGGTGACAGCCGACGCAACACATGGGAGCGCAAACAATGCAGCGAAGAAGGCTCAGGCTGGGGATGGTCGGCGGCGGGCAGGGCGCGTTCATCGGCGCCGTGCATCGGATCGCCGCGCGGCTCGACGATCGTTTCGAACTGGTGGCGGGCGCGTTGTCGTCCGATTCCGAGCGGGCGCGGGCGAGCGCCGTCGAAGCGGGCATCGCGCGCAGCTACGCGGATTGGCGCGAGATGGCGCGCGCCGAGGCCGCGCGCGAGGACGGCATCGACGCGGTCGCGATCGTCACGCCGAATCATCTGCACGCGCCGGTCGCGACGGCGTTTCTCGAAGCCGGCATCCACGTGATCTGCGACAAGCCGCTCGCGGTTTCGCTCGCCGAAGGTGAAGCGCTCGCGAAGCTCGCGCAGTCAAAAAAGCGGCTGTTTGCGTTGACGCATACCTATTCGGGCTACCCGCTCGTGCGGCATGCGCGCGAGCTGGTCGAACGTGGCGAACTGGGCGAGATTCGCGTCGTGCAGGTCGAGTATGCGCAGGACTGGCTCGCCGAGCCGGTCGAAACAGGCGGCGCGAACAGGCAGGCAAGCTGGCGCACCGATCCGGCGTTGGCGGGACCGGCCGGGTGCCTCGGCGATATCGGCACGCACGCGTATCAACTGGCCGCTTTCGTGACGGGGATGATGCCGCGCGCGCTGTCGGCCGAGTTGCACACGTTCGTAGCGGGGCGTCGTGTCGACGATCACGTGCAGGCGATGCTGCGTTATGCGAACGGCGCGCGCGGCATGTTGTGGGCGAGCCAGGTGGCGAGCGGCGCGGAGAACGCGCTGCGCTTGCGCGTGTATGGCACGAAGGCGGGACTCGCGTTCGATCAGGAGGAGCCGAACGCCTTGTGGTTCACGCCGTTGGGCGGCGCTGCCGAACGATTGACGCGCGCTCGGGTGAACAGTCAGGTTGCCGCGCATGCGACGCGCGTGCCGGCCGGGCATCCGGAAGGCTATCTGGAAGCGTTCGCGCAGTTGTACCAGGATGCGGCGTTGCAGATCGATGCGTTGAACGATGGTCGCGCGCCGCCAGCCGAGAGCCTGCTGTTGACGACGGTCGATGATGGCGTCGACGGTTTGCGGTTTATCGACGCGGTGCTGAAAAGTAGTGCGGCGGATGGACGGTGGGTGGAGATCGAAGAGGCGTGAAGCGTTGCAACAAAACGCCAGGTCGGCGAAGCTGCCGAAGCGTCAACCGCCCTTGCTTTTCTTGATCTGCGCTTCGAACGCGATATCGAGCTTGCTGGCCTTGCGCGGCTTCTGCGGGCCGTACGCGTCGACGAACTTGACGAAGTCGTCGAGCGTCAGCGGGTCGGACACTTTCTTGTCGACTCCGCTCGATTTGTCGACCAGATAGAACAGGCCGCCCGACAGACTGATCGCGGCGAAGCGCGGGTTGCCGCTGCGCGTTTTCAGGCGCTCGACGGCGTGGATGGCTCGGGTGGTGCGCATGATGGGGACTGCGGCGGCTGATTGACGAGAGCGTTACTTTAACAATTATGCCGACGGTATGCGGTTGGGGACTAAGCACGAAAACACGCGATGAACCACGACCCGCTCGGCGACAGCGGAGAAGGGTGGCTCGCGCTCGTGCTTCGGCGCCGCGCTCCGGCTTACTCGCTCAACTCCCGATGCAACGCCCGATACTCCTGCGCCAGCTTATGCCCCGGATCGAGATGAATGACGGGTGTCGCCAGCTGATGCGACTCACGGATCTTCACCGACGATGACAAGCGCGACCCCAGCACCGGCAAGCCTTCGCCGATCAGTTCGTCGACGAGCTTTTGCGGCAGGCTCGCGCGAGGCTGGAACTGGTTGATGACGATGCCCTCCACCTGCAGCGCCTCGTTGTGATCCTGCTGGATCTCCTTGACGTTTTCGAGCAGCGTGTAGAGCGCGCGACGCGAGAAGTCGTCGCAGTCGAACGGAATCAGACAACGCTCGACGGCGATCAGCGCCGAGCGCGTGTAGAAGTTCAGCGCGGGCGGCGTGTCGATGTAAATCGCGTCGTACATGTCGAGTTCGTTCAGCGCGTCGCGCAGCTTGTAGATCTTGTAGCGCGATTCGAGCTTGCCGTGCAGCGTGTCGAGGTCCGGATGGGCGGGCATCACGTCGAGATTCTCGAAGCGCGTCGGATGGATGAACGAGGTCGCTTCCACGGGTTTGAAGCTGAAGCCGAGCGCGGTTTCGAAGAAGCCCGCGACAGTGGGGTTGACCTCGCTCGCCTGGGCGCCGAGCAGGTACTGGGTCGAATTCGCCTGAGCGTCGAGGTCGATCACCAGCGTACGCAGCCCTTCGCTCGCGCTGATGGCCGCCAGGTTGCAGACGATGGTCGATTTGCCTACGCCACCTTTCTGATTGAATACAACGCGCCGCATGGTCTCCCCTTGAACGGAAGCGGTTACAAAGGGCCCAGCATACCTGAGTCGGGTGACGGCGCTGATTTCGATGGGGTTGTTCGTGGCCGGGTCAGCGTTGCGCGGTATCCACGTCGACCACCACCTTCACACGTCCAGTCCCACTGGCAACGAGCTGATAGGCCTCGTCCGCGCTGCGCAAATCGAACCGTGTCTGATCGACCAAGGGCGCGAGCGCGCCGCTTTCCACGAGCCGCGTCGCTTCGCGCATCATCTCGCCGAGGTGCGCGCGATATCGACCGGTCAGCAACGGATACAGCGTGAAGATCCCTGAATAGCTGGCTTCACGAAACGACAGCGGCGCAAGCGCATGCGTCCCCCAGCCAAGCGCACTGACCACGTGCCCAAAATGCCGGACCGCGGCGAACGACGCATCGAGCGAGGCCCCCCCTACCGTATCGACGACCAGATCGAATCCTTCGCCATCGGTCAAACTCGCCACATACTGTTCGACCGTCTGCGCGCGGTAGTCGATCGGTGTCGCGCCGAGCCGCCGCACCAGCTCGGCATTGTGTGCGCTCGCGGTTGCATAGACGTCGGCGCCGAGCGCGCGCGCCAGTTGCACGGCGATGTGGCCGACCCCTCCGGCGCCACCCTGGACCAGCACTTTGGTTCCGCCTTGCAGATGCGCGCGATCGACGATACCCGCATACGACGTGATGAACGCGAGCGGCAACGCGGCGGCCTCGCGCATCGACAGATTGCGCGGCGCATGGGCGAGCAGGGCGGCATCGACCGCAGCGTACTCGGCGAGCGACCCCTGGATGCCGCCGACGCCGCCGGTCATGCCATACACGTTGTCGCCGACAGCGAACCCGCCGACGCCATCGCCGAGCGCCTCCACCGTGCCCGCGAGGTCGATACCGAGGACGAGCGGCAACGGGTGTTGCGCGTGCGCGGCCTCGCCCGCGCGAATCTTGATGTCGAGCGGATTGAGGCCGCTCGCGGCGACGTGCACCAGGACCTGGCCGGCAGCGGGTTCCGGGCGGGGCAGCGGCGTGTATTCGAGCGGGCCGTTGTATTGGCTGAGGATCAGAGCGTGCATGGACATGGCGGTCTCCTTGGTTCGACGCGTTACCGCGCGGCCGCATCGACAAGGGCGGCCACACCGCTCACCGGCTTCATCAAGTCGTCCGGCAGACCATGCCGCTCACGAAGATAGGCCGTCGAGTTGAACGATAGCCACGCACGGCCGTCCGCGTCCTCCCAGACGAGCACCTTCAAAGGAAGATCGAGCGCGGCGGTCGGCGCGAGTTGCATCAGCGGTGTACCGGCTTTGGGATGGCCGAAGATCAGGAGCCGGCTGAACGGCATCGCCAGTCCCTCGCGCCCAGCGTCACCGCTGAAATCGATGCACGCGAAAACCGTCAGCCCTCGCTCCAGAATCAAGGTTTGAAGACGCTCGGCGGTCGCGTCGCCCGCACGGGTGCTTGCAACGGTGACGATGCCAGCGCTGGCGTTCTCTGCGATCGAAGCGGTGGCCATCATGCCTCCCGTGCGGATGTTGTGCTCCGGCAGCGTTCGCGTGATCAGGTCTGCCGGACGGGCAACGCGTTGACCGTGACGCAGCATGCGTCGCATGCGTGCAATGCGCCAACGGAGAAGCGGATCCATGCAGTGTAGGCGTTCGCTGGTGCGGTGTGGCCGATCGTGCGGACGCGCTGTGAGGGAAGTTCTGCCGAAAGGCGAATGAAAGCGGATGGGGCGCCCGCTGAACGAACGGCGGCTTCCACATTCGCGAAGCCGCCGTCAGGGGCGCCTGATCGGCGCCCCGATGCCAGATTACTGGCTCAGGTAAACAAACTTGCCATTCTTGATCGTGCCCATCACGCTCGCCCGCTGATCAAGGCCGACGTGATCCTTCGGGCTCGTATTGACCACCCCGTTCGGCACCACCAGCTCATGCGCGTGTTCGAGCTCGTCGCGCAATGCGACGCGAAACGCCGGCGTACCCGGCTGCGCGGTCTTCAACGCACGCGCGACGGCGTCCTGCAGGCGCGGGTACACGCCGGCCGCGTCGCCCGCGAACTGCGTGACGCTGCCGGGGCCGTACTTCGCCTCGTACGCGTCGACGAACGCGAGCGCCGCCTTCTTCGACGGATGATCGGCCGGCAGCGTGCGCGCGACGACGACCGGTTGCGTCGGGAACAGCGTGCCTTCCACGTCTTTACCGCCGAGCTTGATGAACTCCGGCGTCGCGATGCCATGCGTCTGATAGATCGGGCCCTTGTAGCCGCGCTCGATCAGCGTGCGCTGCGGCAGTACCGTTGGGGTGCCCGCGCCGGCGATCAGGATCGCGTCGGGCTTCGCGGCCATCAGCTTCAGGATCTGGCCGGTCACGCTCGCGTCGGTGCGGTTGTAGCGCTCGGTCGCGACCAGCTGGATATGGCGCAGCGCAGCGAACTTGCTGAACTCGTTGAGCCAGCTTTCGCCGTAGCCGTCCGCGAAACCGATGAAACCGACCGTCTTCACGTCGTGGTTCGACATGTAGCGCGTCATCACGTCGGCCATCGCGCTATCGGTCTGCGCCATCTTGTAGGCCCAGATCTTTTTGCCTTCCTGCGGCTCGACGACGATGGCCGAGCCGATCAACGTGATCATCGGCGTCTGGCTGTCGGCGACCGGATCGAGCGCGGCCATCGCGGCCGGCGTGATGTTCGGGCCGACGATCACGTCGACGTGGTCCTCGTTGATCAGCTTGCGGATGTTGCGCACGGCGTTGCCGGGGTCGGACGCGTCGTCGAGGAAGATGTAGTCGGCTTTCTGGCCGGCGATCGTCTGCGGCCACATCAGCATCGCGTTCTTGCTCGTGATGCCGATCACGGCGGCCGGTCCGGTGTACGACAGATCGATGCCGACTTTCAGGTCTGCGTGCGCCGCGCCGGCGACGAGCAGCGCCGCGGCCGCGAGGCCGCGCAGGGTGTTGCGTACTTTATTGTTATGCAACTTCATCGGAAGGTCTCCGTAGCGAGAGAGCGGTATGGACGCGGTTCAAAGCTCATAGGTTTCGTGTTCGCCATTCAGCGCCTGCTCGATCAGCTTGCGGTTCAGGCTCGGCGACAGCAGCTCGACGAGCGTGTACACGTAGCTGCGCAGATACGCGCCCTGTTTCAGCGCGACGCGCGTCACGTTGCTGCCGAACAGATGGCCGACCGGCATCGCGCGCAAATGGCGGTCGCGCTCGGCGTTGAACGCGATGTCGGCCATGATGCCGACGCCGAGGCCTAGCTCGACGTAGGTCTTGATCACGTCGGCGTCGATCGCCTCGAGCACGATGTCCGGATGCACCCCGCGCAGCCGGAACGCTTCGTTGATCTTGGTGCGGCCGGCGAACGCGTTGTCGTACGTAATCAGCGGGTACTGGGTCAGGTCGTCGAGCGACAGCAGCTTGCGCTCGAGCAGCGGATGGTCGGGCTGCATCACCGCGACGTGGTGCCACTGGAAGCAGGGCAGCGACACCAGATCCTTGTAGTTCGAGATCGCCTCGGTCGCGATCGCGAGGTCGGCCTGGTCGTGCAGCACCATTTCGGCGACCTGGGTCGGGCTGCCTTGCAGAATTGAAAGGTGAACCTTCGGAAAGCGCTTCTTGAACTCCGCGATCGCCGCGGGCAGCGAGTAGCGCGCCTGCGTGTGGGTGGCGGCGATCGTCAGATTGCCCTGGTCCTGCGCCGCGAAGTCCTTGCCGACCCGCCTCAGGCTTTCCACTTCCTGCAGGATTTTTTCGACCGATTGCAATATGATGCGGCCCGGCTCGGTCAGCGAGCGCACGCGCTTGCCGTGGCGGGTAAAGATTTCGACGCCAAGTTCGTCCTCCAGCTCGATGATCGCCTTCGAGACGCCCGGCTGGCTCGTAAACAACGCCTTGGCCGCTTCGGTGAGGTTGAAGTTCTGCCGCACAGCCTCGCGGACGAAGCGGAATTGGTGCAGGTTCATATATAACCTCGCCGCATATAAAAAGAATTTTTTAGTCGTTTGAAATATAAGGCGAGTTTATTACGATCTGTCCATCTTTTTCAATATGGATATCTGTATTTGTTATAAGCAAATGAGCGATGGGTCTAAACGCTCGCTTGCGATAGCTGACAAAGCCGGTATTCAAGCCGCGGCCGATCCGGACGGTCGCGTGTCACGCAAGTTTCGAAAAATTGGGGCCCCCGAATGTACCAATACGATCAGTACGACCAGACCATCGTCGATGAACGGGTCGCGCAGTACGCCGATCAGGTTCGCCGCCGCTTGTCGGGCGAATTGAGCGAAGAGGAATTCCGTCCGCTGCGCCTGCAGAACGGTCTGTATTACCAGCGCCACGCGTACATGCACCGCATCGCGATTCCGTACGGCAACTTGCGCAGCGACCAGATGCGCGTGCTCGCGCAGATCGCGCGCGAACACGACCGCGGCTACGGCCATTTCTCGACGCGTTCGAACATCCAGTACAACTGGATCAAGCTCGAAGAAACGCCGGAAATCCTGCGCAAGCTCGCCGCCGTGCAGATGCACGGCATTCAGACCTCGGGCAACTGCATCCGCAACATCACCGCCGATCAATTCGCCGGCGTCGCGCCCGACGAAGTCGTCGATCCGCGTCCGTGGGCCGAAATCCTGCGTCAATGGTCGACGTTCCACCCCGAATTCGCGTGGCTGCCGCGCAAGTTCAAGATCGCGGTGTCGGGTTCGAAGGAAGACCGCGCGGCCGTGCAGATCCACGACATGGGCGTGTATCTGCGCAAGAACGAACAGGGCGAACTGGTGGCCGACATCCTCGCTGGTGGTGGTCTGGGCCGCACGCCGATCGTCGGCGCGGTGATCCGCCGCGATCTGCCGTGGCAGCACCTGCTGACCTATAGCGAAGCCGTGTTGCGTGTGTACAACCGCTACGGCCGCCGCGACAACATGTACAAGGCGCGTATCAAGATTCTGGTGAAGGCGCTGTCGCCGGAGAAGTTCGCCGCGCAGGTCGAAGAAGAGTGGCAGCACCTGAAGGACGGCCCGTCGACGCTCACGCAGGCCGAAGTCGATCGCGTGACGCAATACTTCGCGCCGCCCGCTTACGACAAGCTGCCGGACACCGATACGTCGTTCGAAAAGCATCTGCTGGAAAACCGCGCGTTCGCGCGCTGGGTCGAGCGTAACGTGCGTCCGCACAAGGTGTCGGGCTACGCCTCGGTCACGCTGTCGCTGAAGCCGACCACGGTTGCGCCGGGCGACGCGACGGACGTGCAGATGGACGCGGTCGCCGACTGGGCCGACGAATACTCGTTCGGCAAGGTCCGCGTGTCGCACGAACAGAACCTGATCCTCGCCGACGTCAAGAAGCGCGACCTGTTCGCGCTGTGGGAAAAGGCCAAGGCGCAGGGTTTCGCGACGCCGAACATCGGCTTGTTGACCGACATCATCTCGTGCCCGGGCGGTGACTTCTGCTCGCTCGCGAATGCGAAGTCGATTCCGATCGCGCTCGCGATCCAGGAACGTTTCAACGATCTCGACTACGTGTACGACCTCGGCGACGTGTCGCTGAACATCTCGGGCTGCATCAACGCGTGCGGTCACCATCACGTCGGCAACATCGGCATTCTGGGCGTCGACAAGGACGGCTCCGAGTGGTACCAGGTGACGCTCGGCGGCGAGCAGGGCACCGGCGCGACCGGCGCTCACCTTGGCCGCGTGATCGGCCCGTCGTTCTCGGCCGAGGAAATGCCCGACGTGATGACGAAGGTGATCGATACGTTCGTGGAAAACCGCCAGGAAGGCGAGCGTTTCATCGATACGTACACCCGCATCGGCATCGCGCCGTTCAAGGAGCGCGTGTACGCCGCGCGTCAACCGGCTCACGCGTAACCGCGAAAGGATACTGAACAGATGGCTTCAATCATCAAGAACCGCGCGATCGTCGACGACGACTGGAGCGTCGTGCGTGCCGCGGAAGACGGCGCTTTGCCGGCAGTGGCCGAACTGCCGGCCGGCAAGGTCATCGTGCCGCTGGCGCTGTGGCAGGCCGAGCGTGAAGCGCTCGTGGCCGCGCGTCAAGCGGCCGAGATCGGCGTATGGCTCGCGCCGGATAACGAACCGGCGGACATCGTCGGCGACTTCGACAAGCTCGCGCTGATCGCCGTGGACTTCCCGGTGTTCCGCGACGGCCGTGGCTACAGCATCGGCCGTCTGCTGCGCGAGCGCTATGGCTACAAGGGCGAACTGCGCGCGATCGGCGACGTGCTGCGCGACCAGATCACGTTCATGTTCCGCTGCGGCTTCGACGCGTATGCACTGCGCGCCGACAAGGACATCAACGACGCGTTGAAAGCGTTCGACGACTTTAGCGTGCAGTACCAGGGCGCCGTGGACACGTCGCCGCTGTTCCGCCGCCGTGCCGCGCAGGCTGGCGCCGCCAAGGTCCCGGCATGAGCGCCGCCCAATCGTTGAGCCCGGAGCTCGCGGCGAAGGTCGAGCGTCTCGACGCGCTGCTCGACTCGATCGCAGCGCGTCACGCGAACGTGAAGCTCGCGAGCAGCCTCGCGGCCGAAGACATGCTGCTCACGCATGCGATCCTGTCGCGCGGCGTGAAGATCGGCATCTTTTCGCTGAACACGGGGCGTCTGCATGCGGAAACGCTCGGCATGCTCGACCGCGTGAAAGAGCGCTACGGCTACGACATCGAGCAGTTTCATCCGCAGGCGGCCGCGGTCGAGCAGTATGTGAACGGGCACGGCCTGAACGCATTCTATGAAAGCGTCGAGCTGCGCAAGCGCTGCTGCGAGATCCGCAAGGTCGAGCCGCTCAATCGCGCGCTTGCCGAGGTCAGCGCCTGGGTGACCGGGCAGCGTCGCGAGCAATCGGTCACGCGTGCCGAGCTGCACGAGGAAGAGCACGACGACGCGCGCAACATCGCCAAGTTCAATCCACTCGCGGACTGGACCGAAGCCGAAGTCTGGGATTATCTTAGTGCGTTCGACGTGCCGGTCAATCCGCTGCATGCGCGCGGTTATCCGAGCATCGGCTGCGAGCCGTGTACGCGTGCGATCCGCCCCGGCGAAGACAGCCGGGCGGGGCGCTGGTGGTGGGAGTCGCGCGATACGAAGGAATGCGGCTTGCATATCACGGCGATTACTCCGATTGCGGTCGAGCGCAACGAAAACGCGTCGGCCTGAGCGCCGCGTACCGAGCTTGCGGCGCATTACCGCCGAAACCGATCTGAATATTTTCGCCCGTGCGAGCAGCGCTTGCCGGGCGAACCAACGAAGGACCCGCTATGAGCACCACGCTCGATTCCACTGTCAACGCTCCGCTCGCCAACACGGTCAACCGGATGGATCACCTCGATTGGCTCGAAGCCGAGTCGATTCACATCCTGCGAGAACTGGTCGCCGAATGCAGCAAGCCGGCGCTGCTGTTTTCGGGCGGCAAGGATTCCGTCGTGGTGCTCGCGCTCGCACTGAAGGCGTTCGGCCTCGGTGCGAACCGCAAAACGCAGCTACCGTTCCCGCTCGTGCATATCGACACGGGCCACAACTACGACGAAGTGATCGACTTCCGCGATCGTCGCGCGCAACAGATCGGCGCGGAACTGGTGGTCGGCCATGTTGAAGATTCGATCAAGCGCGGCACCGTGCGTCTGCGTCGCGAAACGGATTCGCGCAATGCCGCGCAGGCGGTGACGCTGCTCGAAACCATCGAGCAGTACGGTTACACCGCGATGATCGGCGGCGCGCGCCGCGACGAGGAAAAGGCCCGCGCGAAAGAGCGCATCTTCTCGTTCCGTGACGAATTCGGCCAGTGGGACCCGAAGGCGCAGCGCCCGGAACTGTGGAGCCTGTACAACGCGCGTCTGCACAACGGCGAACACATGCGCGTGTTCCCGATCTCGAACTGGACCGAGCTCGACGTGTGGCAGTACATCGCGCGTGAACAGCTCGAACTGCCGTCGATCTACTACGCGCACCAGCGCGAGATCGTGCGCCGCAACGGCCTGCTCGTGCCGGTCACGCCGCTCACGCCGATGCGCGAAGGTGAGACGAGCGAACAGGCGCTCGTGCGTTTCCGCACGGTCGGCGACATCAGCTGCACGTGCCCGGTCGAAAGCGACGCGGACGTCATCGAGAAGATCATCGCCGAGACGGCCGTCACCGAAATCACGGAACGCGGCGCGACGCGGATGGACGACCAGGTGTCGGAAGCGGCGATGGAGCAGCGCAAGAAGCAGGGTTATTTCTAAGCACACGACGAAGGCAAAGCAACCATGAGCAGTATTCATCAACCAGAAGACCTCGGCGTGCTGCGTTTCATCACCGCGGGCAGCGTCGACGACGGCAAGAGCACGCTGATCGGCCGCCTGCTGTACGACAGCAAGGCGGTATTGAGCGACCAGCTCTCGGCGCTGTCGCGCGCGAAGAACAAGCGCACCGTCGGCGATGAAATCGATCTGTCGCTGTTGACCGACGGCCTCGAAGCCGAGCGCGAGCAGGGCATCACGATCGACGTCGCCTACCGCTACTTCGCCACCGCCAAGCGTAAGTTCATCATCGCCGATACGCCGGGCCATGAGCAGTACACGCGCAACATGGTGACGGGCGCGTCGACCGCGCATGCGGCGATCATTCTCGTCGACGCGACGCGCGTGACGCTCGAAAACGGCGTCGCGCAACTGCTGCCGCAAACCAAGCGTCATAGCGCGATCGTCAAGCTGCTCGGTCTGCAGCACGTGATCGTCGCGATCAACAAGATGGACCTCGTCGACTACAGCGAAGCGCGCTTCAACGAGATCCGCGACGCCTACGTCGAGCTCGCGCGTCACCTCGGTCTGCAGGACGTGCGCTTCGTGCCGGTGTCGGCGCTGAAGGGCGACAACATCGTCACGGCGAGCGAGCGCATGCCGTGGTACGCGGGCGAGCCGCTACTCGACGTGCTCGAAGCGCTGCCGGTCGAAACCGCGAACGGCGAGGCGCTGCGCTTTCCAGTGCAGTGGGTCGCGCGCCAGGACGGCAGCCAGGCCGACGATTTCCGCGGCTACATGGGCCGGGTCGAATCGGGCGAAGTGAAGCTCGGCGACACGATCGTCGTGTTGCCGGCCAATCGCGAAGCGACCGTGGCCGAGATCATCGCGCCGGTGGTCGGCGGCACCGCGCAGGTGGACCGTGCGTTCGCCGGTCAGACGGTGACGATCCGTCTCGCGGAAGACGTCGACGTGTCGCGCGGCGACACCTTCGTGCTGCGCGAAGCGGCGCCGGAGCCGGCGAAGAAGCTCGAAGCGGACCTCTGCTGGTTCGACGACGCGCCGCTGTCGACGCAGCGCAAGTATCTGCTGAAGCAGACCACCAGCACGGTGTTCGCGAAGATCGGCGCGATCAAGGAAGTGCTCGACGTGCATACGCTGTCGCAGGCGACCGATCGCAAGGAACTGGCGATGAACGACATCGGTCGTGTCGCGCTGACCTTGCAGAAGCCGCTCGTGTGCGACGCGTACGACTCGCATCAGGGCACCGGCGCGTTCGTGCTGATCGACGAGGCGACGAACCACACGGTCGCCGCCGGCATGATCCGCGCGTTTTCCGCCTGAGCACGGCAAGACTAGCAGGCGACGGATGGGCCACACAGGCGGCGCAACGCGCCGCCGCGTACGCTCCAACGAACAGGTTGATGTCAATGGGTAAGGTTTATCTGATCGGCGCGGGACCCGGTGCCGCGGACCTGATTACGGTGCGCGGCGCGCGGCTGCTCGGCGCCGCCGACGTCGTGCTGCACGACGCGCTGGTCGAGCCGGCGATGCTCGACTACGCGCCCGCGCGCGCGAAGCGCATTGCGGTCGGCAAGCGCTGCGGCCAGCTATCGACGGCCCAACAGTTCATCAACAAGCAGATCGTCGATGCGGCTTTGGAGCACGACGTGGTCGTGCGTTTGAAGGGCGGCGATCCGATGCTGTTCGGCCGCGCCGACGAAGAGATGCGCGCGCTCGAAGCCGCGGGCATCGAGTATGAAGTCGTGCCGGGCATCACCGCCGCGCTGGCGAGCGCGGCCACGCTGAAGCGTTCGCTGACGCTGCGCGGCGTGTCGCGCAGCGTCGCGCTCGCGACGTTCAGCCGCGCGCCAGGTTCCGATGAGATCCGCGAGCAGGTCAACGCCGATTCTCTGGTGTTCTACATGGGCCGCGACAGCGGCGTCGAAATCGCCCAGCAACTGATCGATGCTGGCAAGCCCGCGACGACGCCCGTGGCGATCGTCGAGGCGTGCAGCACGCCGCGCGAACGCATGCTGACGCTGACGTTGGAAGATCTTGCGGCCGGCGAAGCGCAGCGCTGGGTCGATGCGTCGCAGCCGAGTCTGTTGATGATCGGCGAGGCGTTCGCGGCGCGGCAGACCGAGGCGAAGCGCGCGTCGAACGGGATGCTGGTCGCGGCCTGAATATCCTCGGCAGGGCCGACCCGAGAGCGGCGAATCTGAGCAACCAGAACGAAAAAATCAGAGCTGCCGCAAGCAATACTGCGCGAGCGCATCCAGCACCGAATCATCCTCGCCGACTGCCACCGCGCAGCGAATCTCGACACCGGGATGCGCGGCGCGGCAATGATCGACGATCGCGGGCAAATCCTTGCGGACATGACCGCCTTGCCCGAAGAACACCGGCACCACGGTGATCGCATCGCAGCCTTGCGTGACGAGTTGCGCGACGGCCGTCGGCAGGTCGGGTTCCATCAGTTCGAGAAAGGCGAGCGTAACCGCAGGAGCTTCGCCCGTCGCCGCGCGCGCGGCGCGCAGCTTGTCGGCGAGCCGCTCGAACGGCTCGCGCCAGCGCGCATCGCGCGCGCCGTGGCCAAACAGAATCAGTCCGTGCATAGCCATCGCATCAGCTCCTGACGATGCCCCTCAACGCACTGGCGTTAGTGCCGGTCGACCCACTTCAACCCGACGAGCCCCAGCACCAGGTAGACGAGCCCAGGTGTCGCCGCGGTCAACGGCGCGGGCCACGTATTGAGCGTGCCGATATGCGAGAACAGCGTGTTGAACAGCTGGAAGCTCATGCCGAGCATGATGCCGCCGAACACCTTCACGCCGACCACGCCCGCGCGCGTATGCAGATACGCGAACGGCAGCGACAGCACCAGCATCACGAACACCGCGAACGGATACAGCACCTTGCGCCACAGCGCGATTTCATAGCGCTGCGTGTCCTGATGGTTTTCGGTCAGATGCTGGATATAGCGGAACAGATTGAACATCGACATCCGGTCCGGCGACACCAGCAGCACCGACAGGATCTGCGGCGTCAGCTCCGAGCGCAGCGAATACTCGGGCAGCGTGACCTGCTTCGCGCGATACACCGGATTGAGCGCATCTGCCGGCGTACCCGGAGCGGGGGCCACGTCGAGCAGTTGCGTATCGGTCACGCCGGTCAGCAGCCAGTGGCCCGGCGGCTGATAGCGGCCGCTCTGCGCGATGCGAATGTTCGACAGGCGGAACTTCGAATCGAACTCGTAGATGCGCACGTTGCTGATCGTCGCGTCGGGCTTCAGCTCGCCGACGTTGACGAAGCGCGTGACCTGCTCGCCGTCGGCGCGCTCGGTCAGCGTGTCCTTGACCCACACGCCCGACTGGAAGTTGCTCGACACCGACGAGCCGAGCGCCTCGAGCCGCACGCGCTCGGAGAGCTGATCCGTATACGGGCCGACCACTTCGCCGATCAGATAGGTGACGATCACGAGCGGAATGCCGATCTTCAGCAGCGAGCGCAGCGCCTGATTCGTTGCGAGGCCTGATACGCGGAAGATCGTGTATTCGGAGTTCGCCGCCATCTGCGCGAACACGTAGATCGCGCTGATCAGCGCCGCGACCGGAATGATTTCGTAGAAACGCGACGGCGTTTGCAGCGCGACGCGCAGCACCGCGTACTGAAACTTGTAGTTGCCGTGGCCGACCGAGTTCAGTTCGTTGATCAGGTCGAAGAAGAAGAACAGACCTGAAAATGCAAACAGGATGAACACGAACGTGAGATAGATCTGACGCGCGAAATACCTTTCATAAATGCGCATCGCTCAGGCTCCCTGCGAACGGCTGAACATGGCGCGCGTAAATAGCGGCCGGTTGCGCACCCGCATCCAGAAGATGAACGCGACGATCCCGAGCACGATCACGTGCAGGATCACGAGCCCGACGCCGAACGACATCTTGCCCTGCTCGATCCACGCCTGCACGACGTTCAGCAGATTCGAATAAGTGAGGTAGATCAACACGGCCATTACGAGGTTGATCGTGCGGCTGCGCCGCGGGTTCTGGTGCGCGAGCGGAATGGCGAGCAGCATCAGGTTGATCGCGATCAACGGAAGACCCGCGCGCCACGCGAATTCGGCGAGGTTCTCTTTAGTGGGATTGCGCAGCAGCGTGAGCGTCGGCAAGCCGGTGGTGGTCGGCGTATTGACGACCGGCTGGCTCTGGATCTTCACGCCGTAGCGCTCGAACTCCATGATGCGGAAATCGGGGCGGCCCGGTTCGCCGTCGTAGCGGCGGCCGTTTTCCAGCACGACGAAGCGGTCGCCGTTCTTGTGCGTCTCGATGTGGCCGTTCTTCGACACCACGACGTTGACCTTGCCGCCCTCGGTGCTCGTCACGAACACGTTTTCCACATGCCCCTGGTCGGGCGACATCTTCTCGATGAAGAACACGCGATGCGTGGTCGGCGATTCGCGGAACTGCCCCGGCGCGAGCAGCGAGACTTCGTCGCGCTGCTGGAAGCGCGCGCGGATCAGCTTGCTCTGCTGGTTCGACCACGGCCAGCCGACGAACACGAAGAACATGATCAGGATGATGATCGGCGTGGCGAAAATGCCGATCGGCTTGATGAATTGCGTGAGACTGACGCCCGAGGACAGCCACACGACCATCTCGGAGTCTTTGTACCAGCGCGTGAGCACGAACAGGATCGACACGAACAGTGTCGCGACGAGCATGATGGCCAGATAGCCGATCACGGTGAGGCCGATCAGGACCAGCACGTCGCGCGGGTCGACCTCGCCCGAGGCCGCGAAGCCGACGATGCGGATCATCATCGTCGTCAGCACGAGCGTGAGGAGAACCATGAACACGGCGCCAGCCGTGTACGCGAGCTCGCGCTGGAGGGAGCGTTCAAAGATCATTGTTGATGACGAGAGGGGGCGCTCACGGCGACGCGGGGATTCGTTCCCGTCACGCCTCCGGTGCAGCCGCCGCGGGAAAAAATAGCGGATAATTGCGGCTTTCATCCTAAGCCCAGATTTTATCCGAGGACAAGCGCGATGGACTTTAGCATAAAAGCCTGTGATTGGACCAAAGGCTCGACGAACGGTTTCCTGACCGGGAAATCCGATTGCATCGTGATCGGTGTGTTCGAGTCGCAAACGCTGTCGGGCGCCGCGCTGGAGATCGACGCGGCCACCAAGGGCCTGCTCACGCGCGTCATCAAGGCAGGCGACATGGACGGCAAGGCGGGTACCACGCTGTTCCTGCACGAGGTGTCGGGCATCGGCGCGTCGCGCGTGCTGCTCGTCGGGCTCGGCAAACAGGACGCTTTCAGTCAGAAAGCCTACGGCGAGGCGGTCCGCGCCGCATGGCGCGCGCTGCTCGGCACGAAGATCGTGCAGGTCACGTTCACGCTCGCGCAACTGCCGGTGCTCGAACGCACGGCCGACTGGTGTGTGCGCGCCGCGATCCTCGCGCTGCGCGAGCTGACCTACCGCTTCACGCAACTGAAGAGCAAGCCGGACAATACGCCGCGCGCGTTGAAGCGCATCGTGTTCAGCGTCAACACCGGTGACGAGAAGGCCGCCAAGCTCGCCGCCAGGCAGGGCGCCGCGCTCGCCAACGGCATGGACCTGACGCGCGAGCTCGGCAATCTGCCGAGCAACGTCTGCACGCCGACCTATCTGGCGAACACCGCGAAGAAGCTCGCGAAAGACTGGAAGCTGAAGGTCGAGGTGCTCGGCGAGAAACAGTGTGAAGCGCTGAAGATGGGCTCGTTCCTGTCGGTCACCGCGGGCGCGGTCGAGCCGGCGCAGTTCATCGTGCTGCAGTACCAGGGCGCCGCCGCGAAGGCCGCGCCGGTCGTGCTGGTCGGCAAGGGCGTCACGTTCGACACGGGCGGCATCTCGCTGAAGCCGGGCGAGGGAATGGACGAGATGAAATACGACATGTGCGGCGCGGGCTCGGTGCTCGGCACGCTGCGCGCGGTCGCCGAGATGGGCCTGAAGATCAACGTGGTCGGCATCATTCCGGCCGTCGAGAACATGCCGTCGGGCACGGCCACCAAGCCGGGCGACATCGTCACCAGCATGAAGGGCCTCACGATCGAGGTGCTGAACACCGACGCCGAGGGCCGCCTGATTCTGTGCGACGCGCTCACCTACGCGGAGCGCTTCAAGCCGGCCGCGGTCATCGACATCGCGACGCTGACGGGCGCCTGCATCATCGCGCTCGGCCATCACAACAGCGGCCTGTTCTCGAAGGACGACGCGCTCGCGGGAGAACTGCTCGACGCGTCGCGCGAAGCGGCCGACCCGGCATGGCGCCTGCCGCTCGACGACGAGTACCAGGACCAGCTGAAGTCGAACTTCGCGGACGTCGCGAACATCGGCGGGCGTCCGGCGGGCAGCGTGACGGCCGCGTGCTTCCTGTCGCGTTTCACGGATTCGTACCCGTGGGCGCATCTCGACATCGCCGGCACCGCGTGGAAGAGCGGCACCGCGAAGGGCGCGACGGGCCGTCCGGTGCCGCTGCTCGCGCAGTTCCTGATCGACCGCGCCGGCCAATGACGCAGTGCGGTAAGCGCGCGCACGGCGCGCGGCAAGCGGGGCGGAGCGGCCGATGACGAGAATCGACTTTCACTCGAACGTCGGCGATTCGCTGCTGTACGCGTGTCGCCTCGTGCGCAAGGCGTATCTGGCGGGCCAGCCGCTCGTCGTGCTGGCCGAGCCCGCGCGCCTGCGCGCCTTCGACGAAATGCTGTGGACCTTCTCGCCGCTCGACTTCGTGCCGCACTGCATGGCGGGCACGCCGCTTGCCGCCGACACGCCCGTCGTGCTGGCCACGAATCTCGACGACGTGCCGCATCATCAGGTGCTGCTCAATCTGGGCGCAACGGTGCCGGCGCAGTTCGCGCGCTTCGATAGATTGCTCGAAGTGGTCGGTAACGCACACGAGGAACTCGCTGCGGGCCGCGAGCGCTATCGCTTCTATCGCGATCGCGGCTATGCTTTGAACAACTACAAGCAGGGCGGCTAGTTCGTTGCGCTGCGCGTCATGGCCGCGAGGAACGCGGCATGCGGACCGCCTGCCCTGGCTTGGACTCAAACACGGAGAGCGCACGTGTCCGATCCCCACGACAATTCGATTCCGGTCCTGAACGAGGTCCTCGTGCCGGGCCGCGCGCGCGAGACGCGCGAGGCGTCGACCGATGCCGCCGTGCCTGCATCCCAGCCGGGCGCCGAGCCCGCAAGCCCAGCCGTTGCGCAACCGGCGGCGGTGCCCGAGCCCGCTTCCCGCACGGAGCCCGCGTTCGTGCCAGCGCCCGCGCATCGAGCCGACCCCACGCTGGCGCCCGAACCGGTACTCGCGCCCCAACCGGTGCCCACGCCCGAGCAACTGAGTTCGCCGGAGCCCGTGCTCGTGCCGGAGCCGATGCCGACGCGAGAAGCCCCGCATGCGGCGGAGCATGAGCCTCTCGCGCAGACCGAGCTTCATCAGCCGCACGTGGCTGATCACACGCACCCGAGAAAACACGCACGGCCGCATCACGGCATTCATGTGCGACATGGGCATGACGACTTGCGTGAGGACGTGGAGGTGTCGCCCGGCGTGTTCGATCGTACCGAGCCCTTCATACCGCTCGAAGCCGGCGCGACCGTGCCGCCGGATATCGACCATGAAGGCGCGCACGAAGCCGCTCCCGCTCAGCCCACACTCGATGCCGACGCGCTCGCCGCACGTTTGCACGGACGCTTCCAGGGTTTTCTGACGGGCGAGGGGCGCGGCATCATCGAGGCGCGCTGCCGTGATGCAGTGCAGCAGCACACGAGTCTGCTCGTGAGTCAGATCACGCGCGAGGTCGCGCAGACGCTCGAAGCCGAGATGACCGATTGGGTACGTGAAGCGGTGGAAGAAGAAATCGCGCGGCGCTCGCGTTGACGCCGCGGTGACCTGAGAGCGCCGTTATTTGAGCGTCAGCACCCAAGCCGCCAGCGTGGCCGCCTGATCGGGCGTCAGTTGCGTGTTCGCGGGCATCGGCACGGTTCCCCATACGCCGGTGCCGCCATCGAGGATCTTGCGCTTCAGATAGGAGGCGGCGTCGTTGCGTCCCGCATAGCGGGCTGCAACGTCGTGCAGCGCCGGCCCCATGAACGGGCGAGTGACCGAGTGGCAGCTCATGCAGTTCTTCTGCTGGGCGAGCGCGAGCCCGGCTGTTTCGGCTCGGGCTGCGGGACCGGCGGCGCTCAATGCGGCGGCGAGCGCAACAGTGGCTGCCACGGCTGCGTACGACATCGATTTCATTATGGTCTCCGCCAGTGCAGATGCCCGGCTCGTGGTGCACGCATTATAAGAGCAAAGGGGCGCACGGATTTTCGTGCGCCCCTTGCGTTTTTGCGTAACGTGGCGGCGGGTTATCCCCGTCGGGGCGGGCCGCGCCGGCCGCGGTCATTACCCCGTCACCGCCCCTCGATTCGCCGGCTGCGCGAGCGCGAAATACTTGGCCATCACGCCGCGTGTGTAGCGCGGCTTCGGCGCCTGCCATGCGGCGCGGCGGCGCTGCAGCTCGGCATCGTCGATGTTCAGTTGCAGCAGCAGCTGGTGCGCGTCGATCGTGATCGAATCGCCTTCGTGCACGAGCGCGATCGTGCCGCCGACGAACGCCTCCGGCGCGACGTGCCCAACCACCATGCCCCAGGTGCCGCCCGAGAAGCGGCCGTCGGTGATGAGCCCGACCGATTCGCCGAGCCCCTTGCCGATGATCGCCGAGGTCGGCGCGAGCATTTCCGGCATGCCGGGGCCGCCCTTCGGGCCAAGATAGCGCAGCACGACGACGTCGCCGGCGACGATCTTGTCGGCGAGGATCGCTTCGAGCGCGCTCTGCTCGTCGTCGAATACGCGCGCCGGGCCCGTGATGACGGGGTTCTTGAGCCCGGTGATCTTGGCGACCGCGCCGTCTTCGGCCAGATTGCCCTTCAGGATCGCGAGATGGCCTTCGGCGTAGAGCGCCTTGTCGATCGGGAAGATCACCTGCTGATCGCTGCGCGGCCTGGCTGGTACGTCCTTCAACTCCTCGGCGATCGTTTTGCCGGTGATCGTCATGCAATCGCCGTGCACAAGCCCGGCGTCGAGCAGGATCTTCAGCACCTGCGGAATGCCGCCCGCCTTGTGCAGATCGGTGGCGACGTACTGGCCCGACGGCTTCAGGTTGCAGATCACCGGCACTTTTTTGCGCATGCGCTCGAAGTCCTCGATCGTCCATTCGATCTCGGCCGCGTGCGCGATCGCCAGGTAGTGCAGCACCGCGTTGGTCGAGCCGCCGGTCGCCATGATCAAGGCAACCGCGTTTTCGATCGACTGCTTCGTGATGATGTCGCGCGGCTTCAAATCCTTCTTGACGGCTTCGACGAGCACACGCGCCGATTCGGCGGCCGAGTCGACCTTCTCCTGGTCGGGATTCGCCATCGTCGACGAATACATGAGCGACATGCCGAGCGCCTCGAACGACGAGCTCATCGTATTGGCCGTGTACATGCCGCCGCACGAACCGGTCGACGGACACGCATTTTTCTCGATGCCCTCGAAATCCTCCTGCGACATGCGGCCCGCCGTGAATTCGCCGACCGCCTCGAACGACGATACGATCGTCAGATCGGTGCCTTTCCAGTTGCCCGGCCGGATCGTGCCGCCGTACACGTAGATGCCCGGCACGTTCATGCGCGCGAGGCCGATCATGCCGCCCGGCATGTTCTTGTCGCAGCCGCCGATCACGACCACGCCGTCCATCCATTGCCCTTGCACGCAGGTCTCGATGCAATCGGCGATCACCTCGCGCGACACGAGCGAGTACTTCATGCCCTCGGTGCCCATCGACATGCCGTCCGAGATCGTCGGCGTGCCGAAGGTCTGCGGGTTCGCGTCGGCGCGCCTGATCGCGGTGACGGCCGCGTCGGCGAGACGCTGCAGGCCGGCGTTGCACGGCGTAATCGTCGAGTGGCCGTTGGCGACGCCGATCATCGGTTTGTCGAAATCCTCCTTCTGGTAGCCGAGCGCGTAGTACATCGAGCGATTCGGTGAACGCGCGATGCCTTGCGTGATGTTCTTCGAACGACGGTTGTAGGCCATGGGGAGCTCCAGTCTGGCTGTTCTGATGAAAGCGCGCGGCGGCGTGCGCGCGCGCATCCGTTCAGTGTAGTTCCGCCAGACCGTGCAAACCGGCGGTTTTGCGTGACTCGCGTCGTGTGTATTATTCGCGGTTATTCAGGTCGTAAAATATATCAATCATGCTGCCGACGATCCCCGACCTGCGCCAGTTGCGCTATTTCGTCACCGTCGCCGAAGAAAAGCACTTCGGGCGCGCGGCCGCGCGTCTGTCGATGACGCAGCCGCCGCTGTCGCAGGCGATCCGCGCGCTCGAGGAGACGCTCGGCGTCGAGCTGTTCGCGCGCACCAAGCGCTCGGTCGAGTTGACGGCGGTCGGCGCCGATCTGTTGCCGGAGGTGCAGCGGCTGCTCGCGGCCGCGGAAGGGCTCAGGCCGCTCGCGCAGAGCCTCGCGCGCGGCGAGGCGGGCGTGCTGTCGCTGGCGTTCGTGTCGACTGCGGATTACGGCCTGCTGCCGCTGCTGTTGCGCGATTTCGGCGCGCGGCATCCGGGCGTGCGGCTCGAACTGACCGAGGCGACCAGCGACGTGCAGGTCGAGGAACTGGTGGCCGGGCGTATCGACGCGGGTCTGGTGATCGCGCCGCTGCCGTCGCGGCATGCGGCGCAGCTGTCGTGGCTGCCGATCGCGCGCGAGCCGCTCGTGATCGCGATGTCGACGGAGATGGCGCAAGGCTTGCGGGGCAGCGTGAACGCAAACGGCAAGGGCAGCGCCGCCGAAGACCCCGCCGCCGAATGGCTCGAGATGCCCGTCAGCCTGCGCGATGTCGCCGACGCGCCGCTCGTGATCTTCCCAAGGCGTCTCGCGCCAGGCTTTTATGACATCATTATGGATTGCTACGGCGTTGCGGGCCTCGCGCCACGGATCGGCCAGGAGGCGATCCAGATGCAGACCATCGTGAGTCTCGTGTCGGCCGGCATGGGCGTCGCGCTGGTGCCGCAATCGTTGCGTAACCTGCGGCGCACGGGCGTCGTGTACCGGCCGCTGTCCGAGTCGGTGCCCGCGATCGAGACGGGCCTCGTCTGGCGCAGCGACGAGGTCAGCCCGGTGCTGGCGGGCTTCATCGACATCGTGCGCGCGCATGCGGCGAGCGTCGCGTCGCGTGTCTAGATCCCGCTTCTGATTCCCTGTAAAAACTGCTTTCGAACCTGAACTGCCCATAACTACACGATGCTCATTCACCCCAATTTCGACCCTGTCGCCATCCATCTGGGGCCGCTCGCCGTGCGCTGGTATGGCTTGATGTACCTCGTCGCATTCGTCGCGGCGATCGTCGTTGCCCGGTTGCGGCTGCGGCTGCCGTACGTCGCCGCGCAAGGCTGGACCGCGAAGGATATCGACGACATGCTGTTCTACGGCGTGCTAGGTACGATCCTCGGCGGCCGGCTCGGCTATGTGCTGTTCTACAAGGCGAGCTTTTATTTCGCGCATCCGCTCGACATCTTCAAGGTGTGGGAAGGCGGCATGTCGTTTCACGGCGGCTTTCTCGGCGTGACGCTCGCGATGATGCTGTTCGCTTATCAGCGCAAGCGCTCGTGGCTGCAAGTCACCGACTTCGTCGCGCCGATGGTGCCCACGGGCCTCGCGGCGGGGCGCCTCGGCAACTTCATCAACGGCGAGCTGTGGGGCCGCGTGACCGATCCGTCGGCGCCGTGGGCGATGCTGTTTCCCGGCGCCGCGCCTGACGACGCCACATGGCTCGCCGCGCATCCGCAACTGGCCGCGCAATGGCATCTGAACGAAGTGTTCGCGCAATATCACATGCTGCCGCGACATCCGTCGGAGCTGTACGAGATCGCGCTCGAAGGCGTGGCGCTGTTCTTCGTGCTGATCTTTTTCTCGCGCAAACCGAAGCCGCTCGGCGCGATTTCCGCGATGTTCCTGATCGGCTACGGCCTGGCGCGCTTCACGGTCGAATTCGCGCGCGAGCCGGACGATTTCCTCGGCCTGCTCGCGATGGGGCTGTCGATGGGTCAATGGCTGTCGCTGCCCATGATTCTCGCGGGCATCGGCCTGATGGTGTGGGCGTATCGCCGTGGGCGTCGCGAGCCGGCGCAGGCGGTTGGCGCGAACTGAGCGGCGCTCGGCTAGCGTTGCGAGTGTTGCATGAAAAAACGCCACGGCATCGATGGATGCCGTGGCGTTTTCTGTTTGGGCTTGCGCTTGCGCGTCACTTCATCTGCACCGACCCCGACACGTTGACCGTCACCGTCGACGTGCCGCCTTCGAGCGACAGCGGCGCGCTCTTCGCGTCGGCGCCCATCGCGCGTGCGCTCATCATCATCATCGGACGCGGCATCACGCCGCTGTGATTCACGTTGACCTCGCGGATCGAATAGCCGCTAAAGCCGAACGCCTGCGAGGACGCCGCGGCCTGCTCGCGAAACGATTTGATCGCCTCGCCGCTGAGCCGCTGTTCGGCCGCGCGCTGCGCTTGCGGCGACAGCGAGAAACGCACGTTGCCAACCTGCATGATCGATGCCATCTGTCCGGCGAGCTTCGATGCCGCGGCGAAGTCGCGCGATTCGAGCACGACTTCCGTGCGGCCGCGCCACGTCGTGATGCGTCCGTCGCGGTCCGTCGACGGGAAGATCGAGAACGCGCCCGAGCGCGCGGTCACGCCGCTGACGCCGCGCGCTTTCTGCAATGCCGCGTCGGCGCGTTCGTTCAGCGTCGACGTCAGCGACGACGGCTCGCTCGCTTCCTGCTCGTAAAACAGCGTGATTTCGACTTCGTCCTGCGGGACTTCCGCGCTCGCCTGCGCATTCAGCGACAGCACGCCCGAAGGCTGCGGCATCATGGTCTGCGCTCGAGCGGGCGCAGGGTTCAGTGCAAGTGCCACAGGCGCGCCCAAGGCGAGCGCAAGTGCGAGGGACCGCGCGGTTTTTGCCGTCATGACTGGAATCCTTGTTTGAACAGGTTGTGCACGTTCGACGCGAGCGCCGGGTGGTGGCGCGCGGTTTGACGGATGCGCTGGCGAATGCATCGGCTTGCCGTTGAGCGGCCGGTTCGAGTTCACGCTTTCGTCGACCGATTAGGCGCGTTTTACCGACGCTTGGTTCCCCAATTAGTGCTTCGCCGCCGCATCGGAAACGATGACCTGGATGCGATCACGACAGGTGCCGCGTCGCGCGTTCGCCCTTAAACCAGCTGTTTAATAATGAAGCGCCATTCGGCTTCGGTCACCGGCGTGATCGACAGGCGGTTGCCTTTGGCGAGCACGCGCATGTCCTGCAATTCGGCATGCTCGCGCAGCGCGGCAAGCGGAATCAGCCCGATTTTCTTCTTGAACACGACGTCGACGAGCATCCAGCGCGGTGTTTCCGGCGACGATTTCGCGTCGTAGTACGGACTCTTTTTATCGAACTGCGTAGGGTCCGGATACGCGGTCGACGAGACCTCCGCGATGCCCGCGATGCCGGGCTCCGGACAGCTCGAATGATAGAAGAGCACGCCGTCGCCGACCTGCATCACGTCGCGCATGAAGTTGCGCGCCTGATAGTTGCGTACGCCGGTCCACGGCAAGGTGCGATGAGGTGCGTTGGCGAGGTCGTCGATGCTTGCTTCGTCCGGTTCGGACTTCATCAGCCAGTAGCGCATGAATCGGAGTGAGCGTGTGAGATTGAACGAAGCGCAACAACAGCAGGCGCGTACGGAAAAGCCCCTGAAAAAGGCGCTCAAACGAAAAAACGACGACCAAAGAAAAACGGCATCGAACCGAAGTCCGATGCCGTTCCAGATAAGGTCCCCGCCTTAGCCGCTAGGCCGGCATCCTGAACCGAGGGTTCAGAATTGGTCGCAGTTAGCAACACTTCGGGTACATCAGACTGAGTGACGCGCACACCCGTGCTACAAATTTCCGCAACCGTGCACATGGCATTGGTTCAAGGAATGTATGACCTTGGCGAACCAGGCAGGGAAGCTAAACCGATGAAGCTACAACCCAAACCGTTCAACACGTGACCGATTCGAAACCGGCCCACTACTGCTTACTGCAAGCTGTACTGCTCGATCACAGTACCTAGCTGTTCGTTCATTTGCTGCATTGTACGCCGGATTTCTTCAGCGGGAAATGCTTCTCCGTGTCGCACGCTGCTTTGCAGCTTAAGCAGTTCCGATGCCAGCGACAGCGCAGCCATCACCGCGATGCGATCGGTGCCGCGCACGTTGCTGCCGCTGCGGATTTTCTTCATCTCGGCGTCGACGCGCGCGACCGCCTCGAGCAGCGCGCCTTCCGTTTCCGGCGAGCAGGCGAGACGATAGGGTACTTCGAGAATCGATACTTCGATCTGCTTGGTGGTCATGCGCTTTCTCCGTGTCGGCTCACGTCGCTTTCCGCTTCCTCGTGTCCGGGCTGGGCGGACTCGAGCAGATCGAGCTGGTTATCCGGTTCGCTGCTCGCGCGTGCGCGCGGCAATTTTTCGAGAATCGCATTCAGGCGCACCTGAGCGTCGTCGATCTTGGCGGACAGCGCGTCGCGTTCCGCCTGCAGTGCGTCGCGCTCTTCGCGCAATTGCGCGAGTTCCGCATGCGTGGCTTGCACTTCGGCACGCGTTTGCGCGAGCTGCTCTTCGAGCGCGAGCCGCGCTTCGTTGTGGCGCTGGCTGATCGCAATCAGCTTGCCGATGTTCTGGGAGAGTGATTCGAGTTCGGTGAGCATGTGCTGCGTCCTCTAAAGACATCGCATTTTAGCGCGGAATATTACAGGTTCCGACAATTGTCTCGTTTCGAGACGTAACAGCATCGCTACGTGCAGGTTCGTTGCATGTCGTGTCGTCGACCATAAGGTAAAAAACCGGTAATCCATCGGACAATAACCTGCATTCAACAGAACCGATTGCGCTCCGGTCGACCTTTCTTGACGCCCCGCGAGGCCGCTCGTAAACTTCCCGCACTCTGGTGCCCGCGCGCGCTTCTCGGCGTGCGCAGTTAAACGGGAAGCAGGACGCGCGCGGTGCCAAAACCGGATGCGCGAACCTGCGCTGCCCCCGCAACGGTAAGCGACCGCATGTGATGTGCTCATGCAGGTCGGTCCTGATCGCAAGGTTGGAAGTTCAACGTGCGAGTGTGCCACTGCGCGTCACGCGTGGGAAGGCGGGATCGATGTGTCGTAGCCCGGATACCGGCCAGAAAAGAGGGACGTCCCCCCGCGAAAACGCTAAACAAGGGGGCGCCTCGTGACGCGTCGGCCTGCGGGGAAGCAGGCCGCGCACGCTATCCACAGGAATGTCATCCCATGCTGTCCCCCATCGCCCGCGCAACGCTGCTCGCGTTCGCGAGCCTGCCGCTCGTCGTGCATGCGCAAAGCGCCGAGCCCGCGTCCGCGTCTGCGACGCCGTATTCGTCTTCATCGTCCGCCACGGATGCTACCGCCGCAAACGCTGCAATCGCTGCCAATGCCGCCTCCACCGATGCGCCGGGCAACGTGCTGTCGCCGATCGTCGTGACCGCGCAACGCGGACCGCAAGCGTTGCGCGATGCGATCCCGCAGACTACGCAGTTCGATCAGCAGGACATCGCCGACACGACCGCGACCGATCTGCCCGGCCTGTTGCAACTCGCGCCAGGCGCGCAGATCTCGCGCACGGGTGGCCCCGGGTCGACCACGAGCCTCTTTCTGCGCGGCGCATCGTCGACGCAATCGCTGCTGCTGATCGACGGCGTGCGCGTCGATTCGGTGAGTCTCGGCTCAGCTCAACTCGCACAGATTCCGCTCGATCAGGTCGATCACGTCGAAGTGGTGAACGGCAACGTGTCGGCGTTGTATGGCTCGGGCGCGATCGGCGGCGTCGTGCAGGTGTTCACGAAAGACGGCGGCGATCATCCGCCGCGTTTCAATTTTTCGGTCGGCTACGGCAGCTATCGCACGCAGACGCAAACGGCCGGCGTGAACGGCGCGCTCGATCAGGACGGCCGCACGACTTTCAATATTTCGCTCGCGCGCACGAAGGACGACGGCTTTTCGTCGCTCAATCCGCTCGAGGCGCCGAACGCGAATCCGAACGCAAACGGCAATCTGAACGAGAGCATCAGCGCGTCGCTGCGTCACAAGTTCACCGACAGCTGGGACGCGGGCGTCAGCTACTTCCAGTCGAACAACGACAACAGCTACGACAATGCGTACGGCGAGCCGACCGATCTGAACAATCTCTATAGCAAGGTGCGTCAGGTGTCGGTATTCGCGAACGGCAAGCTGACCGACTGGTGGACCACCCACGTCACGCTCGCCGAGGGCGACGACCGCAGCGTGTCGAACACCAATGGCATCTACAACGGCCGCTTCGATACCGACAATCGCCAGTACACGTGGCAGAACGATTTCGCGCTCGCCGCGCACCAGAAGCTGCAATTCGGCTACGAGCATCTCGACCAGACGCTCGACTCCGACACGTTCGCCGCGCCCGACCGTCACGTCGATTCGGTCTTCGCGGGCTACAGCGCGCGCTTCGGCCGCAACCAGATTCAGGCCAACGTGCGACGCGACCAGTACTCCGATTTCGGTGGAGCGAACAGTTACTATCTCGGCTACGGATTCGACATCACGTCGCGCTGGAAGGTAACCGCAAGCTATTCGGATGCGTTCCGCGCGCCGAGCTTCGACGATCTGTACTATCCGATCAGCGGCAACCCGTCGATCCAGCCCGAGCGCAGTCATTCGGTCGAAGCCGGTTTGCAGTACGCGACCGATGCGCTCGGCGTGATGCGTCTGAACGCATTCCAGACGCGCTATACGAATCTGATCGACTACGTGCAGACGATCCCCGGCATCTACCTCGCGGAGAACGTCGGCCGTGCGAAGGTGCAGGGACTCGAGGGATCGTGGAGCGGTCATGTCGGCAAGACCGACGTGCGCGCAACGGTGACGCTGCAGAACCCGGTCGATCTCGACAACGGTACCGACCTCGTGCGGCGCGCGCGTCGGTTCGGGTCGTTCGCGGTGAATCGCAGTATCGGTGGATGGCGGGTTGGCGGCGAGTGGATCGTCAGCGGTCCGCGTACCGATAGCACGGGCAACCTCGGCGGTTATGGCATCGTGAATCTGTCGGCGCGCTACAACGTCACCAAAGCGTGGTACGTCAGCGCGCAAATCGACAATCTGTTCAACAAGGATTATGAAACGGCCTACTCGTATAACTCGCCGCGACGCGGTGCGTATCTCACGCTCGGCTGGCAGCAGCAGTGACGCGCGCGCCGGGGTGGCCGCATGCGTGAGCGCACGCGGATGAGCCGCGCGTCCGCTTCGCTATGCGCCGCGATGGCGACGCCGCGCCCGATGAACGCGAAACGCGCGGCCGCGATCTGGCTCGGCCTCGCGCTCGCCGCCGTGGCGGTGCTCGGCGCGTCGCTGGTGCTCGGCAGTGTGCCGCTCGCGCCGTCGCGCGTGCTTGCGGCGCTCGTGCCGACGCACACGTTCGGCGGCACGGGCAGCGACGATCTCGCCGGCGAAATCGTGCGTACGTTGCGTTTGCCGCGCGCGCTCGCGGGCTTCGCGTGCGGCGCGTTGCTCGCGCTCGCCGGCGCGCTGCTGCAGGTGCTGCTGCGCAATCCGCTGGCCGAGCCATACGTGCTCGGCGTGTCGGGCGGCGCGGCGACGTTCGCGCTCGTTGCGATGATCGCGGGCGGCGCATGGTGGCTCGTCGATGCGAGCGCGTTCGCGGGTGCGTTCGTGTCGATCCTGCTGGTGCTCGGCCTCGCGCGTCGCGAGCTATGGCGCGGCGAGCCGCAGGACACGTCGCCCCGTTTGCTATTGACCGGCGCGGTGATCGCGGCCGGGTGGGGCGCGCTGATCACGCTGCTGCTCAATCTCGCGCCCGACAGCCGTCTGCGCGGCATGCTGTTCTGGCTCACCGGCGACCTCAACGGCGGCGCGCTGCCGTGGACCGCGCTGATGGCGCTCGCGCTCGTGTTGCTTGCGATCGTGCCGGCCGCGCCGCGTCTGAACGTGTTGCTGCGCGGCGACGCGGCCGCCCAGGCGTTGGGCGTCGCCGTGATGCCGCTGCGTTTGCGTGTGTACCTGGTCGCGTCGCTGGCGGCGGCCGCGGCGGTGACGACCGCGGGCACGATCGGCTTCGTCGGTCTCGTCGTGCCGCACATGCTGCGGCTCGCGTTCGGCAACGATCAGCGCATGCTGCTGCCGGCGGCCGCGCTCGGCGGCGGTGTCGCGGTGATGGGCGCGGATCTGATCGCGCGTACCGTGATCGCGCCCGCGCAATTGCCGGTCGGCGTGATCACGTCGCTGGTCGGCGTACCGGTGTTCCTGTGGATGCTGCTCAAACGCCGCCGATGATACGAGCCAAACCCAGCCCCACCTGTTCGATGCTGAGCACGCAGCGCCTGACGTTGCGCGCCGGCGCGCGCACCTTGCTCGACGCATTCACCCACGCGTTCCATGCGGGCGAAATCTGGTGCATCGCCGGGCCGAACGGCGCGGGCAAGACCACCTTGCTATCGACGCTGGCGGGGCTGTTGCATCCGGCGGCGGGCCATGTCGAACTCGATGGCGTGCGCGTGGCCGACTGGCAGCCGCTGCCGCTCGCACGGCGCCGCGCGCTGATGCCGCAAAGCGCGGCCGATGCGTTCAACGCAAGCGTGCTCGACATCGTGCTGCTGAACCGCTTCCCGCATCTGGGCGGCTGGGGCTGGGAGCGCGACGAGGATCGCGCGGCCGCGCGGGCGGCGCTCGAACGGCTCGGCCTTGCGGACTTTGCGGCGCGCGACGTGCTGTCGCTATCGGGCGGCGAGCGTCAGCGCGTTGCCCTCGCGGCGGTGCTGTGCCAGGACGCGCCGCTGTTGCTGCTCGACGAACCGTTGTCGCATCTCGACCTGCATCATCAGGTCGACTGTCTCGAAGCGCTCGCCGCATGGACGCGCGAACCGCGCCGTAGTGTGCTGTTCTCGTGCCACGACCTGAACCTCGCGCGCCGCTTCGCGACGCACGCGTTGCTGCTCGACGGCGCGGGCGGCGCGTATGCGGGCCCAGTGCGCGACGTGCTGACGCCCGCGTTGACGAGCCGCGCGTTCGGCTATCCGCTGATTCTGATTCGCGACGGCGAGCACGAGGCGCTGATACCCGCGCCGCGCGCGCGTCACGAATCGCCTGCCGGCCATGACGCACAGTCAGGCTGATATTTATTCCTATCCCTTGTTTCGATCACACCTATGACTCGCATCCCACACCCAGCCGGTTTGCCCGAAGTCGCGCCGCTCGATCAGACGCTACGCGCCGAACTGCAGCGGATCATCGATACGCGCACCAAACCGCCCGGCAGCCTCGGCCGGCTCGAAACGCTGGCGCGCCAGATGGGCCTGATCCAGCGTAGTACGCGTCCCACCGTGCAGCGTCCCGCGATGATCGTTTTCGCGGGCGACCACGGCATCGCCGCCGAAGGCGTGAGCCCCTATCCGCAAGCGGTGACCGCGCAGATGGTCGAGAACTTCATCGCGGGCGGCGCGGCGATCAACGCGCTCAGTCGCGTCGCGGGTCTCGAGCTCGAAGTGGTCAACGCGGGCATCGCGACGCCGCTGCCGTCCACGGACCGACTCGTCGACATTCCGGTCGGGCCCGGCACGCGCAACTTCGCACACGAAGCCGCGATGACGCACGCCGAAGCGCTCGCCGCGATGCAGGCGGGCGCCGCGCGCGTGCGTCATCACGCGGCGCTCGGCACGAACGTGATCGGCTTCGGCGAGATGGGCATCGCGAACACCTCGGCGGCCGCGTGTCTGATGAGCCGCCTGTGCGGTGTGCCCATCGACGAATGCGTCGGCCGCGGCACGGGTCTCGGCAATGCCGGACTCGCGAAGAAGCGCAACGTGCTCGCGGCGGCGCTCGCGCGCCATGCGGATGCACGCGCGCCGCTCGACGTGCTCGCGACCTTCGGCGGCTTCGAAATCGCGATGATGGCGGGCGCGTATCTGGCGGCCGCCGAGGCGCGCATGACCATCCTCGTCGATGGCTTCATCGCGACGTCCGCGCTGCTGGTCGCCGATGCGTTCTCGCCCGACGTGCGCGAGTACTGCGTGTTCGCGCATGCGTCGAACGAGGCCGGGCATCGGCGCATGCTCGATCATTTCGGCGCGCAGCCGCTGCTGTCGCTCGACATGCGGCTCGGCGAAGGCACGGGCGCCGCGCTCGCGGTGCCGTTGCTGCGCGCGGCGGTGGCCTTCGTCAACGAGATGGCCAGCTTCGATTCGGCGGGCGTCGCCGATCGCGAACCGTGAAGCGCGCGAGCACGCGCTTCGCGATAACGCGAAGCTCGGCCCGCAGCGCCGTGAACCTGCACTCGCCACGTTCATGAACCCGCTCGCGGAACTGCGCTATTTCTTCACGGCGCTCGGTTACTTCACGCGCGTGCCCGTGCCGCGCTGGGTCGGTTTCGAGCCGCATTATCTGAACGCCGCGGCGCGCTATTTTCCGCTCGTCGGCGTGTTGGTCGGCGGCTTCAGCGCGCTCGTCTATCTGGCCGCGCTGCGCGTGTTTCCGGCGAGTGTCGCGGTGCTGCTGTCGATGGCCGCGTCGCTCGTGGTCACGGGCGCATTTCACGAGGACGGTCTCGCCGACTGCATCGATGCGTTCGGTGGCGCCTATACGCGCGACGATGCGCTGCGCATCATGCACGACTCGCGCATCGGTGTTTTCGGCGCCATCGCGCTCGTGATCGCTCTGGCGATCAAGTGGCAAACGCTCGCGGCATTGTCACCGCTGCGCGCCGCAAGCCTGATGCTTGCGGCGCATGGCGCGAGCCGCGCGTGCGCGATCAGTTACCTGGCCACGCTCGACTATGTGCGCGCGGCCGGCAAAGCCAAGCCGGTCGCGCAGCGTTTGAGCGGGCCGGCGCTGTTGTGCGCCGTGCTGTTCGGGCTGCCGTGGCTGCTGTGGCCGAACGGCCCCGGCATGCCCGACTGGCGTTTCGCCGCGCTCACGTGTGCTGTGCTGTTCGCGCTGCGCTTTGCAATGGGCCGTTATTTCGTCAGACGCATCGGCGGCTATACCGGCGACTGCCTCGGCTTCGCGCAGCAGATCTTCGAATTGAGCATCTACCTGGTGGGGCTTGCATGGATATCGTCCTGATTCGACATCCCGCTGTCGCGCTCGAGGCGGGGGTTTGTTACGGCCATAGCGATGTCGCGTTGGCGGAAAGCGCCGAGGTCACGTCCAATGCGTTGGCGGTGAAGCTCGCGAGCTTGCAGGTGCCGGCGCCGCGTGTGCTGATCACGAGTCCGCTTACGCGCTGCGCCGCCCTAGCGACCGAGATCGCGAACGACTTCGGCTGCGTGGTCAGCCACGACGAGCGCCTGAAGGAAATGGATTTCGGCGAGTGGGAAGCGCAGCGCTGGGATACGATCGATCGCGCGCTGCTCGACGACTGGGCCGCCAATTTCGAACATGCGCGCGCGCACGGCGGCGAGAGCGTCGCGCAATTCGTCGCGCGTGTGCGAGCGTGGTTCGATGCGTTCGCGCTGACGCGCGAGCTGTCGCCCGCATACGTGGTCACGCACGCGGGCGTGATGCGCGCGATCGCGTCGTGGGTGCTGGAGGTGCCGCTCGCGCATTGCCTGCAGTGGTCGCTAGATATGACGGGGATCGTCTGGTTGCGACGTAACGACGAGACGCTGCAGTGGTCGCTCGTGCGATGGAATGCGTGACCCGCTTGGTCATCGGGAAAACCGATCCTTTTTTCTCGCCACACGCGGCGCCGTCATGGCGCGGGCTGCTTGCTGCGCGAGCGCGCCAGTTCGAGGTCCTCGCACAGTTGCCGCGCGCCTTGCGCGATGCGCGGCGCGGGGCGATTGATCAGATCGCCGTCGATCGCAAACAGGTTGTTGTTCGCGACGGCCGCGAGGCCCGGCCATGCGCGCCATGTGTCGAGTTGCGGCAGCATCGTGTCGGGCCGCGTCGCGCCGGGCGCGGCGGTGACGATCGCCTGCGGATTCGCCGCGAGCACCGCTTCGATCGACACGGTCGGCACGAGCGGCTGCAGGTCCGCGAACACATTGCGGCCGCCGCATAGCGTGATCACGTCGCTGATCATGTGCTCGCCGTTGAGCGTCATCAGCGGCCGGTCCCATACCTGATAGAAGACGCTGACGGCCGGGCGGTTCGCATACCGCGCGCGCAGACGGGCGATGTCGTCGCGGAAGGCGGCCGCCGCCGCATCCGCGCTCGCCGATGTGCCGAGGAGCCGGCCGAGCCTGGTCAGCGACACGGCGATATCGTCGAGACGGCGCGGCTCGCTGAAAAAGAGCGGCACGTGTAGCTCGCGCAAGCGTTCGAGCTGGCGCTGCGCGTTGCCGTGCCGCCACACGACGATCAGGTCCGGTTTCAGCGCGGCGATGCGTTCGAGGTCGAGCGCCTTGTTGTCGCCGACGCGCGGGAGTTGCTTCGCTTCGGGCGGATAGTCGCTGTACGACACGGCGCCGACCATCTTCGGGCCGCCGCCCGCGGCGTACAGCAATTCGGTCACGTGCGGGGCGAGGCTGATCACGCGCTGCGCGGGCGCGGCGAGCGTGACGGTCGCGCCGCTGTCGTCGGTGACGGTGATCGCGGCGTGCGCGCTCAGTGCGGTCAGCGCGAGCGCTGCGGCGCCGAACCAATGGATGAAGCCATGCGCCGCGGGCAGGGCAAAGCGGATGGAACGAGCAAAGCGGATCATCGGACGAGGGCGGATCACGAAGCGTTGAGCGGCTTGGGTGCGAAGGTCACTGCGCTAACTCGACCGCGCGGTATCGATCGAGTCAACCGCCTGTTGCAACTGTTGCTCGAAGCGGGTCCATTCGGCTTCGTCGCCCGGCAGCCCGAAGCGCACGCTGGCCGATGGCACCCGAAGCGATGGCGGAAAAAGACGCGTCCACACGCCGCGCCGCGCGAGCGCTTCATGCAACGCGGCGGCGCGCGCATCGTCGGTCCATGCGAAGAGCGGCGTGCCGCGTGTCGCGAAACCGTGCGCATGCAACAGCCCGGCAAGCCGCGCGCTGTCGCCGATGAGCCGCTCACGCATCCGCGTTTGCCACGCGGCATCGTCGAACGCGGCGCTCACCGCATGACGCGCGGGACCGCTGACGGTCCACGCCCCCAGCCTGTCGCGCAACGCGGCGAGCAATGCGGGCGCGCCCAGCACGAAGCCGGCGCGCACACCCGCGAGCCCGAAGAACTTGCCGGGCGAGCGCAACACGACGAGCCCGTCCCGGTGCGTATGCGCCGCCAGCGACGCGACCCGCGCGGCCGGCAGCGTATCGGCGAACGCTTCGTCGACGAGCAGCGTGCCGCCGCGTTCGCGCAACTGCGCGTGCCAGTGCAGCAGCCTGGCGGCATCGATATGCGTGGCGGTCGGATTGTCGGGGTTGACGATCGCGACGTGCGTGAGCGCGGCGGGCAGCGTGTCGCGATGCACGTCGAGCGGCGCGATCGCGTGTCCGGCGCGCGCGAACGCGGGCGCGTACTCGCCGTAGGTCAGCGGCGCGATGCCGACCGTCGCGGGCGACAGCAACGCGGGCAGCGCGCGAATCGCCGCCTGGCTGCCGGCGACGGGCAGCACGTGCGCGGCATCGGGCGCGTCGTAGTAGCGCGCGGCCCGCTCGGCGAAGCCGTCGCCTTCGTCGGGCAAACGGCGCCACGCGTCGGCGGGCAGCGCCGGCACCGGATAGCCGTGCGGATTGATGCCCGTCGACAGATCGAGCCACTGCGCGTACGCAATGCCGTAGCGCGCCGCCGCTTCGTGCAGGTTGCCGCCGTGCGCGATCGGGCCGCTTGCGGCGTGCTCGCGCGGTTGCGTCCAGTCGGTCATGCGCTCATCCCATCGCTACGCGCGTCGTTCCGCTCAGCCATGAAACGGCACGCTCAACAACGCCAGCACGATCAGCACGGCCAGCCAGAGAATCACCGTGCGTTCGACCAGCATCAACGCGGCGCCCACATGACGCGCCTCGGCGGGACGCCCGAAGCCCAGCGTCGGCCGGTGCTCGAGCGTGCCGTGATACACGGCCGGCCCGCCGATCAGCACGTTCAGGCTGCCGGCGCCGGCGGCCATCACCGGGCCCGCGTTCGGGCTGTCCCAGCGCGGCGCTTGCTCGCGCCAGCAGCGCCAGGCGGTCAGCGTGTCGCCGAGCAGCGCGTAGCTCGTGGCAGTCAGCCGCGCGGGAATCCAGTTCAGCACGTCGTCGATGCGCGCGGCGGCCCAGCCGAAGCGCAGATAGCGCGGCGTGCGATAACCCCACATCGCGTCGAGCGTATTGGCGAGGCGAAAGCCGAGCGCGCCAGGCCCGCCCGCGAGCGCGAACCAGAACAGCGCGCCGAAGATCGCGTCGTTGCCGTTTTCGAGCGCCGATTCGATCGCGGCGCGCGCGAGCGCGGCCTCGTTCGACTGCGCGGTGTCGCGCGAGACGATCCGTGCGGTCAACTCACGTGCCGTGGCCAGATCGCGTTGGCCGAGCGCCCGCGCGATCGGCGCGATGTGATCGCGCAGGCTGCGCGCGCCGAGCGCGAACCACAGCAGCGCGACATGCAGCGCGCAGGCCGCGAACAACGGCAGCACGGCGACGAGCCACCACGCGATCAACACCGGCGGCAGAACCGCGAGCGCCCATGCGAGCAGGCCCCTGAGCCGCAGACGCCGGTCGTGATTGAAGCGCGCCTCGATGCGCGCCGCCCAGTTGCCGAACCCGACCAGCGGATGCCGGCGGCTCGGCTCGCCAAACCAGCGATCGACGGCGACGCCCGCGACCGCGAGCGTCGCGACCAGCGGCATGGTCAGCGGCGGCATCACGCGCCGCTCGCGCTTTTCAGCGCGAGCGGCAGTCCCGCGACCATCAGCGTGGCCGCGCTGCTCAACGCGGCGATGCGCTGATTCAAGCGCCCGAGTTCGTCGACGTAAAGACGCGTGGCTTCGCCGAGCGGCACGACGCCGAGGCCGATCTCGTTGCTGACGACGATGATCTTGCCGCGCGCGCCGGCGAGCGCCGCTTCGAACGCGGCGGCCTGCTCGTAGTAGTGCGACAGCGGCGCCGCCGCGCCGTCGGCGGGACATAGCAGGTTTGCGAGCCACAGCGTCAGGCAGTCGATCAGCAGACACCGGCCCGGCGCGTCCTGTTGCGCGAGCGCGCCGGCGAGGTCGTCGTCCGCTTCGACGAGCCCCCAATGCGCGGGCCGCCGCTCGCGATGATGCGCAATGCGCGCGTTGAATTCGGCGTCGTCGGTGACGCGGGCGGTGGCGATGTAGATGACGGGGAGGGCGCTGTCGCTGGCGAGCCGCTCGGCATGCGCGCTCTTGCCGGAGCGGGCGCCGCCGAGGACGAAGGTGAGGTCGCGGGGAGTCATCCTATGATTGTACCGGCGCGATGGGATAATGCCGCTCGATTGCATTGCAACGCCACTGTCCATCTTCCACCTGCACCGCCGTGACCCGAATGACCATTCCTCCCGACACCCTGTCCGTGCCGCGCGGCACGCTGATGATCCAGGGCACCACGTCCGACGCGGGCAAGAGCACGCTGGTTGCGGGACTGTGCCGCCTCGCGCGGCGCGCGGGTGCGCGGGTCGCGCCGTTCAAGCCGCAGAACATGGCGTTGAACAGCGCGGTGACCGTCGATGGCGGCGAGATCGGCCGCGCGCAGGCATTGCAGGCGCTCGCCGCGGGCATCGACGCGCACACCGATCTGAACCCGGTGCTGCTGAAGCCGACCAGCGATCGCGGCGCTCAGGTGATCATCCACGGCAAGGCGCGCATCAATCTCGACGCGCGCGCGTATCACGACTACAAGCCAGTCGCGTTCGAGGCGGTGCTGGAGTCGTATGCGCGGCTGCGCGCGTCGTACGACACGATTTTCGTCGAAGGCGCGGGCAGTCCGGCCGAGATCAATCTGCGCGAGCGCGACATCGCGAACATGGGTTTCGCGGAGGCGGTCGACTGCCCGGTCGTGCTGGTCGCCGACATCGATCGCGGCGGCGTGTTCGCGCACCTGACCGGCACGCTCGCGTGTCTGTCCGACAGCGAGCAGGCGCGCGTGCGCGGCTTCATCATCAACCGCTTTCGCGGCGACATCGGTCTGCTGAAGCCCGGGCTCGACTGGCTGGAAGCGAAGACCGGCAAGCCGGTGCTCGGTGTCGTGCCGTATCTGCATGGCCTGACGCTCGACGCCGAGGACATGCTGCCGCCCGAGCTGCGCGCGGCGGCGAGCGTTGATTCGCGCCGTCTGCTGCGCGTGGTCGTGCCGGTGCTGCCGCACATCAGCAATCACACCGACTTCGACGCGTTGCGCGCGCATCCGCAGGTCGATTTTCACTATGTGCGCGCGGGTACGCCGCCGCCGGCCGCCGATCTGATCATCCTGCCGGGCTCGAAGAACGTGCCGGACGACCTCGCGTTTCTGCGCGCACAGGGCTGGGACGACGTGCTCGCGCGGCATCTGCGCTACGGTGGCCGCGTGATCGGCATTTGCGGCGGCATGCAGATGCTGGGCCGCGAGATCGCCGATCCGCATGGCGTCGAGGGCGCGCCGGGCACCTTCGCGGGCTTCGGCTGGCTCGACTATGCGACGGTGCTCACGCGCGACAAGACGCTGAAGAATGTGACCGGGCGCCTGGCGCTGCCCGGCACGCCGGACGTCGCCGGCTACGAGATTCATATGGGCGAGACGCGCGGGCCGGCATTGGACACGCCGGCGCTGCGACTCGACCACGCGGGCCCGTACGAGGGCGGCGCGGAGTTTGGCCGTCCCGATGGCGCGATGTCCGCCGATGGCCAGATTCTCACGACCTACGTGCATGGCCTGTTCGACACGCCGGCCGCGTGCGCGGCGCTGCTCGCATGGGCGGGTTTGAGCGATGCCGAAGCGCTCGACTATCCGGCGTTGCGCGAGGCGTCGCTGGAGCGGCTGGCCGATACGCTGGCCGGGCACGTCGATATGCGCAGGCTGTTCGCGGCGCTGGGGTGACGCTTTGCGCCGGTCTTTTTTATCGGCTTGAACGCGATTGCTGCGCGGGCGGTTCGCTCAGTACAACACCATCTGCGTGCAACGAAACAGCGCGATGGTCTTATCATCCGGACCGGTGACCGTCGCGTCCCAGACCTGCGTGCTGCGCCCAAGGTGCACACCCTTGGCGACCGCGCGGATCGTGCCCTGCGTCGCGGTGCCGAGGAAGTTGCTCTTCAGCTCGATCGTCGTGAAGTTGCGCGAGTTTTCGGGCAGATGCGCGATGCACGCGTAGCCGCACGCGGTGTCGGCGAGGCCGATCACCGTGGCCGCGTGCAGGAAGCCGTTCGGCGCGAGCAGCGCCTCGCGCACGGTCAGTTCGGCGACCAGTGTGCCCTGGTCCACGGTCAGCACGCGCAGGCCCAGCAGGTCCGGCAGCGTGCCCTTCTGGCGCTCCAGCAGGCGTTCGACGGTGTATTCCGGGCGCAGTTTGCTCATGAGATTCAGGTCCTTGTCGAAAAAAACGGCGGGTTGGAGCGGCCGATTCGCGATGCGGGGGCTTCGGCCGCGCTGAATTTGTCGATATTATCAACGGCTGGACCGGTGGGCGTCCCTGGAAACCGAACTTCGAACGGCAGCGATCGTGGAGCCCGCCGGCGCCGGTCACAGCGGATCGGCGGGGACGGAGCAATAGCGCGGCAAACCGGCTGGCGGTGTCCAGCCTTCTTTCCGGGAGATTTCATGTCGGTGATCGTGGTGGCGAATCCGAAGGGCGGCGTGGGCAAGAGCACGCTATCGACCAATCTGGCCGGCTATTTCGCCGCGGCGGGCGAATGGGTCGCGCTGGCCGACCTCGACAAGCAGCACTCCGCGCATGCGTGGCTCGAATTACGGCCCGCCACGCTGCCGAACATCGAAACCTGGGAGGTCAATCCCGACACGCCGGCCAAGCCGCCGAAAGGCCTCGAGCACGCGGTCGTCGACACGCCGGCCGGCCTGCACGGCAATCGCCTGAACATCGCGCTCGATCTCGCCGACAAGGTGATCGTGCCGTTGCAGCCGTCGCTGTTCGATATTCTCGCGACCCAGGAATTTCTCGAGCGGCTGGCGAAGGAAAAGGCGGTCAGGAAGGGCGCGATCGAGGTCGGCGTGGTCGGCATGCGCGTCGATGCGCGCACGCGCTCGGCCGAGCAGCTGCATCGCTTCGTCGAGGGATTGAAGCTGCCGGTGCTCGGTTTTCTGCGCGACACGCAGAACTACGTGCAGCTCGCGGCGCACGGCCTGACGCTGTGGGACGTCGCGAAAAGCCGTGTGGAGAAGGATCTGGAGCAGTGGCAGCCGATCGTCGAGTGGACGAACGGCGCGGGGAAGAAGGGCTGAGGCGGGGGCTGCCCGCCATCAGTCAAGCGTCAAGCTGAGCTTCGCTCAGCTCCAGGCCTGCGTGGGCACGTGGTCCCGGCTGCCCTTGATCTTGTTGTTTTCATCGACGAACACGAGGTCCGGCTTCCAGCCCGCCTTCAACTCCGCCTCGTCGACCACCGCGAACGCCGCGATGATGACCAGATCGCCGAGCTGCGCGCGACGCGCGGCCGAGCCGTTCAGCGAAATCATGCCGCTGCCGCGCTCGCCCTTGATCGCGTACGTCGAGAAGCGCTCGCCGTTGTTGATGTTCCAGATGTCGATACGCTCGTTTTCGACGATGTTCGCCGCTTCGAGCAGATCTTCGTCGATCGCGCACGAGCCCTCGTAGTGGAGCTCGCAGTGCGTGACCGCGACGCGGTGAATCTTCGACTTCAGCATATTGCGTTGCATGATCAATCCAATCCTGTGTGACTGCGCAGTGTAACTGTGTTCGCGCGGGCGGTTGCGGCGTCAGATTTCGAGGTTGTCGATGAGCCGGGTCGCGCCGAGCTTCGCGGCGGCCAGCACCACGAGCGGTGCGCTGGCGTCCTGCGCGCCGGGCGCGATCAGGTTCGAGCGCTTGCAAATCGCGATGTAATCGGGATTCCAGCCGCGCGTCGCGAGCGTCGCTTTGGCCGACTCTTCGAGTTTCGCGAAGTCGCGCTCGCCCGCGAGCACCGCGTCGCGCACCCGATTGAGTTCGGCGGCCAGCATCGGCGCCTCGGCGCGTTCGGCGGCCGAAAGGAACCGGTTGCGCGAGCTGAGCGCGAGGCCGTCGGTGTCGCGCACGGTTTCGGCGGCGACGATGTCGGTCGGCAGCGCGAACTGGTGGCACATCTGGCGCACGATCATCAACTGCTGGTAATCCTTCTTGCCGAACACCGCGACGCGCGGCTGCACGCACGACATCAGCTTCATCACGACCGTGCACACACCGTGGAAGAAACCGGGGCGGAATTCGCCCTCCAGGATGTCGCCGAGGTCGTGCGGCGGATGCACGCGGTATTCCTGCGGCTCCGGATACATGTCCCTTTCGGTCGGCGCGAACAGCACGTAGACACCTTCCTTTTGCAGCTTCTCGACATCGGCCTCGAGCGTGCGCGGATATTTGTCGAAATCCTCGTTCGGGCCGAACTGCAGGCGGTTGACGAAGATGCTCGCCACGACCGGGTCGCCGTGCTGGCGCGCGAGGCGCATCAGCGACAGATGGCCCTCGTGCAGGTTGCCCATCGTCGGCACGAAGGCCGTGCGATTCTGGCCGCGCAACTGGTCGCGCAATTCATGGATCGAGCTGATGACTTTCATGATCGGACAGGGATAGGCTCGCGCGGCGCGCGATCCGGTTGGCGCGACACCTGGCGGAATCGCGCGGGTCATCGCCTCACCGGCAAATGAGGGGTTCGGAGCGCGGATTGTAGTGGATTTGGGCAGCGGACGCACCGAAACGCGGCGGCACTTCCGAGCGGGGCGCGGCGCGCTTGCCGCGCACTCCCCGCTGAGGCCCGCCAGGCATCGCTGCGACGGTGTTCGTAGCGAGATTTCCACGGTCCGGCCGCGGTCCGGCCGTCAAGCGGCCGTCATTCAGCGCTCAGGCCGGTAGATACGCCAGCCGCACGTAAATCGGCGCGAACGGCTCCGCCTGGGTGATTTCGACGAGCGATTCACGGCACAGCTCGAGCACGGCGATGAAATTCACGATGACGACCGGCACGCCGCGGCTCGTGTCGAACAGATCGGAAAACTCGATGAAGCGCGCATTCTGCAACTGCCGCAGGATCAGGCTCATGTGCTCGCGCACCGACAACTCCTCGCGCGAAATCTTGTGATGCTGGACCAGCTTCGCGCGCTTGATCACGTCGGCCCACGCGGCGCGCAGGTCGTCGCTGTTCACGTCCGGGAAGCGCGGGGCGACACTCTGCTCGATGTAGACCTCGGCGCGCAGGAAATCGCGCCCAAGCTGCGGCAACTGGTCGATGCGTTGCGCGGCGAGCTTCATCTGCTCGTATTCGAGCAGGCGGCGCACCAGTTCGGCGCGCGGGTCTTCGGCTTCCTCGCCGGTGTCGGCCTTCTTGACCGGCAGCAGCATGCGCGACTTGATTTCGATCAGCATCGCGGCCATCAGCAGATACTCGGACGCGAGTTCGAGATTGGTCTTGCGCAGTTGCTCGACGTAGCCGAGATATTGCACGGTGACATCCGCCATCGGGATGTCGAGCACGTTGAAGTTCTGCTTGCGGATCAGGTACAGCAGCAGGTCGAGCGGCCCCTCGAAGGTCTCGAGGAATACCTCGAGCGCGTCCGGAGGGATGTACAGGTCGTTCGGCAGCTTGAACAGCGGCTCGCCGTACAGACGCGCGAACGCGACGCCGTCGACCGTGTCGGGCGTCGAATCGGTGGCGGGCGTGGAAAGCGCGGTGTCGGACGGTGCCGGCGCTGGGCCGTGAATGGGGCCGTGTATCGGACCGTGAAGCGGGCCGTGAAGCGGACCATGCACCTCGTCAGCGTGACTCATCGTCGGCGTGACTGGGGAGCTTAGAAGTTCTGGTAGTACGAGTAAGGCGTCTGCTGCACGCGCGAAGTTTTCTGCTCGGCGCGCTCTTCCAGATCGATCGGCTGTTTGTCCCACAGCAGTGCGCGGCCTTTGCGTTGCTCGGCCTCCAGATTGGGCTTCTGTTGCTTGAGCTGGTTCAGGAACTGGGTGATGTCCGATTGATACATGGCTCGACGTCCGTGGTGGGTAGGGTGGCGGCTCTCGGGCTGGCCGCTGCGCGGTGCCGCGGGGAGGGCGCCGTCGTCCGCGATTTTACCGCATGCGTCGCGGGCGGTCGAAAATCGCCGCGGGCCGCCCATTTTTGAGATGAAGCGCGGAGCTCCGCCAGGGGCACGAGACAGGCCGATCGGGGTCGCGTTGTGGTCAAATAGCATGCCTCGATCGGATGCGCGGCCGGGGCGCGAGAATTCACTCATTGAGGCCGGAGGTCCTGTTTGGCGGGAGGTACGATCGACATGCCGCGTGCGTTGCGCGGCGAGACCGGCCAGGCGCGCGGGCGCGCGCGTGAGCGCGAGGCGCTCGCGCGGTGCTGGCTGCGTGTGTCGCTCGCCATCGGCCTCGGCCTCCTGATGTTGCTGCTCGCCGCGGGCAAGGCTCAGGCGGCGAGCAAGGCACCGAGCTACAAGGTCGAGGTGGTCGCCGAGCCGCGCGCGCTGCGCCGGCTGCTCGAACAGCACCTCGATATCTCGCGTTTCGCGAAGCGGCCCGACGTCACCGACGACCAGTTCTCGTTCCTGATCACCGCGACGCCACAGCAGGTGCGCGATCTCGCCGCGACGCAGGGCTATTTCTCGCCGCTCGTCAGCACCGACGTGCGCACCGTCGACAATCTGCGGCAGGTCACCGTGCGCGTGGAGCCGGGCCCGCAGACCAAGGTCACGTCGGTCGATCTGTCGTTTCGCGGCGCGGTGCTGACCGAAGACCCATCGCGCGAAAACGCGACGCGCTTCGCGTTCTCGCTGCACGAGGGCCAGCCGTTCTCGCAGGGCGCCTGGGACGACGCGAAGAACGCGTCGCTGCACGAGCTGCAATCGCGCCGCTACCTCGCCGCGAAGATCTACCACTCGGAGGCGCTGATCGATCCGCGCACGCACACGGCGAAGCTGTCGGTGATCTACGACAGCGGGCCGACCTTCACGATGGGCCAGCTCGACGTGCAGGGCACGAAGCGCTATCCGGAGCGCATCGTCCACAACGTCAATCCGATCTCGCCGGGCGAGATCTACGACACGCGCACTGTCGCCGAACTGCAGCGCCAACTGCAGAACACGCCGTACTTCGCGAGCGTCGCGATCGACCTCGACGACAACCCCGCCAAGCCGCTCGACACGCCGGTGCACGTGAAGGTGTCGGAGTTTCCGTATCACAGCTTCCGCGGCGGCGTCGGCTATTCGACCGACAACGGCCCGCTCGTGCAGGGCGGCTACACGTATCTGAACACGTTCGGCGCGGCGTGGCCGTTCACCGTCGAGGGCCGCGCCGACAAGACGCAGCAATACGGGCAGATCCAGCTGTCGATGCCGCCGGGCCAGCACGGGTGGACCAATAGCGCGCTCGCGTCGTACACGACCACCGACGTCTCCGACACGCGCATCTACAGCATCCGCGGCGGCGTGCAGCGCTCGCGCACGTCGCAGTTCCTCGACTACAGCTATTCGCTGCTGTTCTACGACGATCAGCTCGACCAGAACGCGGCGCCGCCGACCCGCGCGCACGCGCTGGTGCCGGGGTGGTCGTGGACGCGGCGCGACACCGACGACCCGCTGTTCCCGCGCCGCGGCAACCTGATCCACGTCGAGGCGGCCTTCGCGGTGAAAGGTCTGCTCGCCGACCAGTCGTTTATCCGCGGCTACGCGCGCGGCCAGCAGTATTTCCCGATCGGCGTCGACGACATCGTGCTGATCCGCGCCGAACTCGGCGGCGTATTCACGAGCGGCAGCTCGAGCGGCATTCCGGCGTCGCTGCTGTTCCGCGCGGGCGGCTCGAACTCGGTGCGCGGCTACGGCTTCCAGAGCATCGGTAACAACGTCGCCGGCTCGATCCTGCCGACCAAGTACCTGCTGACGAGCGCGGCCGAATACCAGCACTGGTTCTCGCACAACTGGGGCGCGGCCGTGTTCTTCGACATCGGCACCGCGACCGACACCTGGGGCGAAAAAGTTTTCTATCCGGGCGCCGGCGTCGGCGCGCGCTGGCGCAGCCCGGTCGGCCCGGTCAATCTCGATGTCGCTTACGGGATCCGCGATAACCGGGTGCGGCCGTATATCACGCTCGGCATCGCGTTCTGACGTTTTGACGACAACCCACTACCTTATTTGCCACCGTATTCACGCATGACCACCGACGTCACCGCCCCGCCCCCCGCGCAGCCGCCCGGCGCCATGCCGCCAGGACCGCCGGATGGGCAGCAGCCGCCCGACACGCCGCCGCCGAAGCGGCGCTGGGGCCGACTGCTGCTGAAGTCGGTCGCGGGCACGGTGGTCATGCTGGTACTGCTCGCCGCACTCGCGGTCGGTCTGCTGTACGGGGCGCTGACGACCGAGCGCGGCACGGCGTACGCGTGGCACGCGGCCGTGAAGCTGCTCGGCGGCCGGCTCGCCGGCACGCTCGACGGCGGCACGCTCGCGCGCGGCGTGCAACTGCGCGACGTGCGCTGGCGCAGCCTCGACGGCAGCGGCACCGACATCGAGATCGACCGCATCGCGGGCAGCTGGGCGCTCGCGCGCGAGCCGTGGCGGTTCACGATCGACTACCTGCACGTCGGCACGATCGAGGCGCGCGTCGGCCCGTCGTCGGCGAGCACCAGCGAGCCGCTGAGCTTGCCGCAGGATCTGCAGCTACCGATGCAGCTGGAGATCCGCGACGTGCAGGTCGAGCGGCTGCTGCTGCACCAGGGCGCGTCGACGACGGAGCTGTCCGGCTTCGCGTTTCATGGGCGCAGCGACGGGCGTCATCACGAGGCCGCGATCGATCGGCTCGATACGCCGTTCGGCGCGCTGACGGCAGCGGCGAAACTCGATGGCGTGCGGCCGTTTCCGCTCACCGGCGAAGTCGGTTATGCGGGCAAGGTCAACGATGAAGCGGTGCAGGTGGCCAGCCACCTGAGCGGCACGCTCGAGCAGCTCGTCGCCGAGCTCGATGCGAGCGGCATGAAGCTCGCCGGCCACGCGCGGGTCGAAGCGGCGCCGTTCGCCGCGGTGCCGTTGCAGCGCGCGACGCTGAGCTTCGATCATGTGAATCCGCAGGCTTTCGCGCCGGGTGCGCCGCTGGCCGATCTGGCGGTGCGCGCGGAGCTGCAGCCGGTCGAGCAGGGCGCGGCGACCGCCCCTGGCACAGCCAGCGCGGCGAAACCGTCGGCCGCCAGCCATCCGCACCACATCTTCGGCGGCCACCACGCGCCGGCCAAACCGGCGGCGGGTTTCGCCGTCGCCGGCCATGTCTCGATCGTCAACGCGAAACCCGGCGCAATCGACCAGAAACTGCTGCCGCTGATCGATGCGAACGCCGACGTGCGCCTCGACGCCCACACGCAGAGCATCTCGAACCTGAACGTGCGGCTCGTGCGCAACGCGACGCTCACCGGCGGCGGCGCGCTGAGCGGCCGGCACGGCCGGCTCGATCTGAGCGTCGCGCGGCTCGACCTGAACGCGCTGCAGGCGACCGTGCGGCCGACGCAGCTGTCCGGCCCGATCGGCATCCGCCTGAACGACGACATCCAGACCCTGACGCTCGATCTCGCCGACCCCGCCGCGGCGCTCCGCGCCCAAGGCAAGATTACGTTCGACCCCGCACGCATCAGCTTCAACGACGTGCGCGTCACGTCGGGCCGTGGCCGCATCGATCTATCGGGCGCGCTGAAGCACGATGAGAACTCGACCTACAACCTGAAGGCGCAACTGACCGATTTCGATCCGCTGTCGCTGACCTCGCAGATGCCCGCCCGCACGCCTGTCACGACATCCGGCGCGTCCGCCGCGAGCGGCGCGCAACGCGAGCGGCAAGCGCAAGCCGCGGCGCTCGTGGGCAGCACCGCCGGCGCGAAGAGCGCGGCGCCCGGCGATCAGGCCGCCGCCATCGCGAAGAACACCGCGCAGGCCGCGGTGCAGACCGAAGTGCTCGAGCGCAGGACGCCACCGCCCGCGCATCGCGCGGGCCCTGCGCCACGCGCGGCCGCGCATGCAGGTCCGCCAGCGCGCAGGATCGAGGCGCGCGTGAACGCCACGGTCACGGCAGCAGGTGTGCTCGCGCCGGTCTTCACGACGCGCGCCGAATTCACGCTCGGTCCGAGCGTCTACAACGACCTGCCGCTCACGGGCGGCGGCATGATCCAGCTGGCCGGCTCGCGAATCCTGCCGAGCCACGCGAATCTTTCGGTGGCGGGCAACCGGGTGAATCTGCAAGGCAGCTTCGGCGCGGCCGGCGACCGGCTGCGCTTCGGCATCGACGCGCCGCAGCTCGATCGGCTCGGCTTCGGCCTCGCGGGCGCGGTCGCCGCGGACGGCGACGTTACCGGCTCGTTCGCGCATCCGAACGTCACGCTGAATTACAAGGCCGACAGCGTCGTGTTCGCGAGCAACCGCGTTGGTCATGCGGAAGGCCACGCCGAGTTGCGCGACGGCGCGAACGGCGCGCTCGCGTTCACGACCGACGCGCGCAATGTCAACGCGGGCGGCGTCGACCTCGCCACGCTGACCGCCCGCCTGTCCGGCACACGCGCGAACCACACGCTCGAAGCCGCCGCGACCGGCAAGCTGCAGGACCAACCGCTCGATCTGACGCTCGCCGCCAACGGCAAGCTGACCGACACGCGCGACGGCTCGCGCTGGGACGGCACCGTCACGCGTCTGCAAAATCGCGGCACGCCGGCGCTCAATCTCGAATCGCCGCTCGCGCTCAGCGCCGGGCCGGGGCACCTCACGCTCGGCGCGACGCGCCTGACGATCGAAGGCTCGGTGCTGACCCTGAAGTCATTCGCGTTCGATCACGGCCGCATCCAGTCGGCCGGCAGCCTGACCGATGCGTCGCTCGCGCACTTGCAGGAGCTGCGTCACCAGATCACCGGCGAGCCGCCCGCCGTGCGCACCGACCTCGTGTTCGACGGCGACTGGGACTTCTCGCTCGGCGCGACGGCGAGCGGCCACATCGAGCTGCGCCGGCGCAGCGGCGACGTCACGGTCGAGATCGGCCGCGGGCTCTCGTCGATGGGCATTGGCGACATCCGCGCGCGCGCCGAATTCACCGGCGGCAACCGGCTCAATGCGACCGTGCATGCGCAGGCGAGCCGCGTCGGCGTGATCGATGCCGACGCGCACACGCCGCTCGTGCTGCGCGACGGCATGTTGAGCGTCGATCCGCAAAGCGCGCTGTCGGGCAACGTGAACGCGAACGTGCCGTCGCTGCGCACGACGGGCGGCCTGCTCGGCCCCGGCTATCTGCTCGACGGCCATCTCGCGCTGAAGCTCGCGCTCGGCGGCACGGTCGCGAAACCGAACGTGACCGGCTCGCTGACCGGCGACGGTCTGTCCGCGACGGTCGTGAGCCAGGGCGTGCAACTGAAGGATGGGGTCGTGCGCATCGCGCTGTCGCAGAACATGGTGGACTTCCAGCAGGTCGAGTTCCACGGCGCGAGCGGCACGCTGCGCGCGACTGGGCACGTGCGTCTCGACAGCCCGGAGCCCGACATGACCGCGAGCATCGTCGCGGACAAGCTCGATGTGTTCGCGTCGCCGGACCGCCATCTGTCGCTGTCGGGCAGTGCGAACATCTCGAACGGCGGCGTGGAGCGCGGCCCCGTGATCGACGGCAAGTTCGTGGTCGACAGCGCGCGGTTCGATCTGCCCGAGCAGGCCGCGCCGAGCCTCGGCGACGACGTCGTGATCATCCGCCCGGACGGCACGCGCTCGGGCGGCCGGCCGCCTCCGAGCGAAGGCGGCCAGCCGCCGGCGAGCCCGTTCGCGCCACGCGCGAACATCGAGATCGGCCTCGGCAACGACTTCCGCTTCCGTGGGAAGGGCGCCGATCTCGGCCTCGCCGGCACGATCACCGCGACGAGCGCGCCGAATACGCCGCTGCGCGCGGTCGGCAACGTGCGCGTCACGCCGGGTTCGACCTACACCGAATTCGGCCGCAAGCTCGCGATCGAGAACGGCTTCTTCACGTTCAACGGGCCGGTCACGAATCCGGGCATCAACATTCTCGCGATGCGCCGCAACCAGCAGGTCGAGGCCGGCGTACAGGTAACGGGCACGCTGCAGGCGCCGGTCGCGCGGCTCGTGTCGGAGCCAAGCGTGCCGGACAACGAAAAACTGTCGTGGCTGCTGTTCGGCCACGGCACCGACCAGGGCAACAACCTCGGCCAGCAGAGCACGATGACGACCGCGCTCGCGCTGCTCGGCAGCGCGACGGGTCAGCGGATCGCGCAGACCGTCGGGCTCGACGAGTTTTCGATCGGCCGCAGCGACGTCGGCCTGACCGATCCGCAAGTCGTGATGGTGTCGAAGGCGATCAACGAGCGGCTCGTGATCGGCTACGAGCAGGGGTTGCAGTCGGCGAGCAATGCGATCAAGGCGACGATCAATCTGACGCGATACTGGTCGCTGGTCGTGTATGGCGGCACGTTCTATGGCGCCGACGTGCTGTACACGCGGCGCTTCGACCGGATCTCGTGGTGACGCGGGCAACATAAAAAAACGGCACGCCTGGAAGCGTGCCGTTTTCGTCATACCTGCCTGCGGCGAGGTGGGGCGAGGCGCCCGAAGGCGCCGCGCGTTACTTCACGCGCATGCCGGGCTTCGCGCCGCTATGCGGCTCGAGCACGTAGAGGCCCGGTTCGGCCTTCTCGTCCGCCGCCGATGCCGCCAGCACCATGCCCTCGGACATGCCGAACTTCATCTTGCGCGGCGCCAGGTTCGCGACCATCACGGTCAGCTTGCCGATCAGCTGCTCCGGCTGATACGCGGACTTGATGCCCGAGAACACGTTGCGGGTCTTCTCTTCGCCGACGTCGAGCGTCAGTTGCAGCAGCTTGTCCGAGCCTTCCACCGCCTTGCAGTCGACGATCTTCGCGATGCGCAGATCGACCTTCGCGAAGTCGTCGATCGTGATGATGCCGGCCTCTTCTTCCTTCGCGGCGACGGCCTTGGCGTGGGCCTTCGCCTTGGCCCTCGCGTCGGCCGGCGCCGCTTCCGGCGTGGCCTGCAGCGAGTCGCGATTGGCCGCGAGCAGCGCCTCGATCTGCTTCGGATCGACGCGCGTCATCAGATGCTTGTACGCGTTGATCGGCCGCGCCGAGCTGAGCGGCACGGTGGCGTCGGCCCACACGAGCGGCTCGATGCCGAGGAAAGCCTCGACCGCTTCGGCGAGCTTCGGCAGCACCGGCTTCAGGGCCAGCGACAGCAGACGGAACGCCTCGATGCTGACACTGCAGGTCTCGTGCAGCGCGACCGCATTGGCCGGGTCTTTCGCCTGATCCCAGGGCTTGGCGGTATCGACGTAGGCGTTGACCGAGTCGGCGAGCTCCATGGTCTGACGCAGCGCGCGGCTGTACTCGCGCGCCTCGTAGTGCGCGGCGATCTGCGGCAGCGCCGCGCGCAGCGTGCCGAGCAGCGGATGATGCATCGCGCTGTCCTGCACGCGGCCGTCGAAGCGCTTGATCAGGAAGCCGGCCGCGCGGCTCGCGATGTTCACGTATTTGCCGACCAGATCGCTGTTCACGCGCGCCTGGAAGTCGTCGAGATTCAGGTCGAGGTCTTCCATCGTGCTGTTCAGCTTGGCCGCGAAGTAGTAGCGCAGCCATTCCGGATTCAGGCCGGTGTCGATCACGCTTTGCGCGGTGATGAAGGTGCCGCGCGACTTCGACATCTTCGCGCCGTCGACCGTCAAAAAGCCGTGCGCGAACACGTTGGTCGGCGTGCGATGGCCCGAGAACTCGAGCATCGCGGGCCAGAACAGCGTGTGGAAATACAGGATGTCCTTGCCGATGAAGTGGTACTGCTCGGCCGTCGAGCCCTTGCGGACCCACGCGTCGAAGTCGAGGCCGCGTTTTTCGGCGAGGTTCCTGAAGCTCGCGTAGTAGCCGACCGGCGCGTCGAGCCACACGTAGAAATACTTACCGGGCGCGCCCGGAATCTCGAAGCCGAAGTACGGCGCATCGCGCGAGATGTCCCAGTCGGCGAGCTTGGCTTCGCCAGCGTCGCCGAGCCATTCGCGCATCTTGTTGGTCGCTTCCGGCTGCGCGAGGCCGCCGACCCAGGCGCGCAGGAAGTTCTCGCAGCGCGGATCGGACAGGCGGAAGAAGTAGTGCGTCGAGGTCTTGCGAATCGGCGTCGCGCCCGAGACGACCGAGTACGGATTGACGAGCTCGGTGGGCTGGTAGGTCGAGCCGCAGACCTCGCAGCTGTCGCCGTATTGGTCTTTGGCGCCGCATTTGGGGCACTCGCCCTTGATGAAGCGGTCCGGCAGGAACATTTCCTTGACCGGGTCGTACGCCTGTTCGATCTCGCGCGCGTCGATCAGCCCCGCTTCCTTCAGCGCGAGGTAGACGTTTTCGCTGAGCACGCGGTTTTCGTCGGAGTCGGTCGAGTAGTAGTTGTCGAACGAAATGCCGAAGCTGTCGAAGTCGCGCTTGTGTTCCAGCCAGACGCGATCGATCAGCTGTTTCGGCGTCAGACCTTCCTGTTCCGCGCGCAGCATCACCGGCGTGCCGTGCGTGTCGTCTGCGCCGACGTAGTAGACCTCGTGGCCGTGCATTCGCAGCGCCCGGACCCAGATGTCCGTCTGGATATATTCGACCAGATGGCCGATATGAATCTGCCCGTTCGCATAAGGAAGGGCCGACGTGACGAGAATCTGACGGCGGCCGGGCGGCGCGCCTGCTGGGAGGTCGGTGGCGGGTGCTGACATAAGGATCGGGGGTGCCTGCGGTGGGACGAAACGGTGATTTTAGCAGGGCGCACGCCGCACGCGGACCGGGCGCGGCGGGCTGGACGCGCGGAACAGAGGGGATGGGGGCGGGCGCTGCGGTGGGGGACCGCCAGGAACGATGCCTGGCGAAGCGGGGTGCAAAACCGCGCGGGCAAAAAAAACCGGGGTCGGTAAACCCCGGAGCAACAACGACAAGAGGAGAATGGTGACGTGATGGCTTCGCCAGACACGTACCGTAAAGACAGACCGCGGATTTTCCGCAGAGTTCGAAATTTTTTCGATCCGTCGACAAACCGGTCCGGCGGCTCGTCCCGCCCGCAAGCCGGGCGCGTGCGGCTGAAGCCCGGCCGGCCCGGCGGCGCCTTCTCCTTGAGACTTGCCCTTATTGGGTCGCGTGCTGGGCCGTGGCGCGCAGATAGATCTCGACGCGACGGTTGGCCGCACGGCCGGCTTCGGTGTTGTTGTCGGCGATCGGCTGGTTCGGGCCCATGCCGGTGGCCGACAGGCGCTGCGGCGCGATCCCGCGTTGCGCCAGATAGCCGGTCACGCTCTGCGCGCGATTGACCGACAGCGTCTCGTTGTATTGCAGCGAGCCGGTGCTGTCCGTATGGCCGACGACCGACGCGACGACTTCCGGATTCTGCTGCAGCGTCTGTGCGAGCTGGTCGAGTACCGGTGCGAACGACGGCTTGATCGCGTAGCTGCTGGTGTCGAACGTGACCGAACTCGGGATGTTCAGCTTGAGCGAGCCGTCAGGTTGCTCGGTGATCTGCGTGCCGGTGCCCTTGGTCGCGCCCGACATGCGGTTGCGGATGTTGTCCCAGTTGTAGCCGGTGACGCCGCCCACCGCGGCGCCGGTGGCCGCGCCGATCGCCGCGCCCTTGCCGCCGCCGAAGATCGCGCCGATCGCCGCGCCGGCACCAGCGCCCACGCCGGTGCCGACTGCTGTATTGGTGCCCTGTTGGGTTGCGCAGCCTGCCACCAGCGAGCCGGCCACGGCGAATACGGCCACGCGAGTCATGATTCTTGCATTCATTTTGGTTTCCTTTCGAGTGCGAATAAGCCAGCGGGTAGCGGTCAGTCTATGCAGCGCACATTACGGCAATGCACCGACCACCCAGAAAGTTCGGGAACGATTCCTGCGCCTCGCTTCGCGCGGTCCTACAGCGAAGAAGGGTCTTCGGGCACCGTGTGCCGTCAGACACTACAATAGTGCCTGAAACACACAGCGATGCGACCCTACGGCGTCCCGCGTGCCCCGAAGGGTGCCCGGCACGTTCGATTTTCGCAATGCCGCATAACAATTTCTTGCAAATTCCGCCGCGTGGCCGATCGGTCCATCTCGCCGCGCCGCACCTCTTCCCCACGGAGTTTCAATGAGTATCGATCGGGCTTTAGTCGACGCCGCCGTCGCGGCCGTCACTGACCCCAACACGGGCGCGCCGTACGCGGCCGCGAAGAGCATCCGCAACGTGGTTGTGGAGGGCGACGCGGTCAGCCTTCAGGTGATGCTCGGCTACCCGGCGAAAAGCCAGTTCGACGCGATCCGCCAGCGGTTCGCCGACGCGTTGCGCGCGGTGCCCGGCGTCGCGAACGTGCGCGTCGAGGTTTCGCAACAGATTGCCGCACACACCGTGCAGCGCGGCGTGAAACTGCTGCCCGGCGTGAAGAACATCGTCGCGGTTGCCTCGGGCAAGGGCGGCGTCGGCAAGAGCACGACCGCCGTGAATCTCGCGCTCGCGCTCGCGAGCGAGGGCGCGGCGGTCGGCATTCTCGACGCCGACATCTACGGCCCGTCGCTGCCCACCATGCTCGGCATCGAGGGTCGTCCCGAATCGCCCGACGACAAATCGATGAACCCGATGATCGGCCACGGCGTGCAGGCCAGCTCGATAGGTTTCCTGATCGAGGCGGACAACCCGATGGTGTGGCGCGGCCCGATGGCGACCTCGGCGCTCGAACAGCTGCTGCGCCAGACCAACTGGCACGAACTCGACTATCTGATCGTCGACATGCCGCCGGGCACCGGCGACATCCAGCTGACGCTCGCGCAGCGCGTGCCGGTTACGGGCGCCGTGATCGTCACGACGCCGCAGGACATTGCGCTGCTCGACGCGAAGAAGGGCCTCAAGATGTTCGAAAAGGTCGGCATCCCGATTCTCGGCATCGTCGAGAACATGGGCCTGCACATCTGTTCGAATTGCGGGCACGAGGAGCACATCTTCGGCGCCGGCGGCGGCGAGCGCATGGGCAAGGAGTATGGCGTCGACGTGCTCGGCAGCCTGCCGCTCGACATCACGATCCGCGAGCAGGCCGACTCGGGCCGTCCGACGGTCGTCGCGGACCCGAACGGGCGCATTGCGGAGCTCTATCGCTCGATCGCGCGCAAGGTCGCGGTGCATATCGCCGAACGCGCGCGCGACATGAGCTCGAAGTTTCCGAACATCGTCGTGCAGAACACCTGAGCGGCCGTTCGGGCGAGGGATTAGGGGTGATCTCGATCCCTATTTTCACGAACTCTCGCGGTATCATGTCGACTTCACGAGTTCGGCTCGGCGGCCGCAGGGGCCGCCGCCAGGCCGACAAGAGGATCGCATGGGAAAACGAATCGACGGGCACGCGGTACATGCGTTCATCGTCCTGACTGCCGGCTGTGTGCTGTTGAGCGGCTGTGGCGTATTCCTGAGACCACAGGAAAAGCGCGCCGACGCGCAACTGCTGCCCACCGTGGGCAATCAGGCGCACGGTCTCGTGACCTTTATCGAGCGCTCGGACGGCGTCCAGGTCACCTACAATCTCACGGGCTTGCCGCCCAATAGCGACCACGCGCTGCAGGTGCACGAGCGCGGCGACTGCAACGCCGCCGACGGCTCCAGCGCCGGTCCGGTGTTTTCGCCGGCGGCCGAACGGCTCAAGGCCGGCGCGCGCGTCGAGGGCGATCTCGGCAACATCCATGCGGACGCGAACGGCGTGGCCACCGGCTTCATCGTCGCGCCGGACGTGTCGCTCGACGGCATCCGCTCGGTGCTGCAGCGCGCGGTACTGCTCCACCGCGATGCGACCGATCCCTACGCTTACCCTCAGCATGGCGCGGGCGCGGCGATTGCCTGCGGCGTGATTCGCCAGCAGTGAAGCGCGAGCGCGCTTTCGCCGCGCCCGCCCCGCAACGGCGTCGTGCCAGTCGGCGGACCCCCTTCATCGGGCGCGCCTCGCGCCATCTGCGGCAGCGTCTCCGTGATCGCGTAAAATAAGCGGCCTTTGCCGGCTGGGCGCCGCCGCCGGCCGTTTTCATCTATCTTTCGTCACACCTGATATTCACGTCGAGCAGCTCTCACCTATGACCATCAAATCTGACAAGTGGATCCGGCGCATGGCCGAGTCGCACAAGATGATCGAGCCGTTTGCGCCCGATCAGGTTCGCGTCTCCGAAGACGGCCGGAAGATTGTCAGCTACGGCACCTCGAGCTACGGCTACGACATCCGCTGCGCCGACGAATTCAAGATCTTCACCAACATCAACTCGACGATCGTCGATCCGAAGAACTTCGACGAGAAGTCGTTTGTCGATTTCAAGGGCGACGTCTGCATCATCCCGCCGAACTCGTTCGCGCTCGCGCGCACGGTCGAGTATTTCCGTATTCCGCGCAGCGTGCTGACCGTGTGCCTCGGCAAATCGACCTACGCGCGCTGCGGGATCATCGTCAACGTGACGCCGTTCGAGCCGGAATGGGAAGGCCACGTCACGCTCGAATTCTCGAATACGACACCTTTGCCTGCGAAAATTTACGCGAACGAAGGCGTCGCCCAGGTGCTGTTTTTCGAAAGCGACGAGATTTGTGAAACGTCGTACGCGGATCGCGGCGGCAAGTATCAAGGTCAGCACGGCGTCACGTTGCCGAAAACGTGACGTCGGCAGCGTCTTGACCCACCAGTTATTCGGGTGACCGCTGCGCTTTTTACGTAACGCAGCGGTCGTTTTCTTTTTGGAGAATCGCCCATGAAGTTCCGTTTTCCCGTCGTCATCATCGACGAAGATTTCCGCTCCGAGAACATCTCGGGTTCCGGCATCCGGGCTTTGGCCGAAGCCATCGAGAAAGAAGGCGCGGAAGTGCTCGGGTTGACGAGCTACGGCGATCTGACCTCGTTCGCGCAGCAGTCGAGCCGCGCGTCGTGCTTCATCCTGTCGATCGACGACGACGAGCTGCTGCCGTACGTCGATAACGTGGTCGTCGAAGGCGAGACGCCCGAGCTTGCCGCCGCGATCGTCGCGCTGCGCGCGTTCGTGACCGAAGTGCGCCGCCGCAACGCCGATATTCCGATCTTCCTGTACGGCGAAACGCGCACTTCGCGCCATCTGCCGAACGACATCCTGCGCGAGCTGCACGGCTTCATCCATATGTTCGAGGACACGCCGGAGTTCGTCGCGCGCCATATCATCCGTGAGGCGAAGGTGTATCTCGACTCGCTGGCGCCGCCGTTCTTCAAGGAACTGGTGCAGTACGCGGAAGAAGGTTCGTACTCGTGGCACTGCCCGGGTCACTCGGGCGGCGTCGCGTTCCTGAAGAGCCCGCTCGGCCAGATGTTCCACCAGTTCTTCGGCGAGAACATGCTGCGCGCCGACGTCTGCAACGCGGTCGACGAACTGGGCCAGCTGCTCGACCATACCGGTCCGGTCGCGGCCTCGGAGCGCAACGCCGCGCGCATCTTCAGCGCCGACCACGTGTTCTTCGTGACCAACGGCACTTCCACCTCGAACAAGATCGTCTGGCACGGCACGGTGGCGCCGGGCGACATCGTGCTGGTCGACCGCAACTGCCACAAGTCGATCCTGCACGCGATCACGATGACCGGCGCGATTCCCGTGTTCCTGACGCCGACCCGCAACAACTTCGGCATCATCGGCCCGATTCCGCGCAGCGAGTTCGAACCGGAGAACATCCGCAAGAAGATCGAGGCGAACCCGTTCGCGCGCGAAGCGCTCGCGAAGAACCCGAACCTGAAGCCGCGCATTCTGACGATCACGCAAAGCACCTACGACGGCGTGATCTACAACGTCGAGATGATCAAGGAGATGTTGGGCGAATGGCTCGACACGCTGCACTTCGACGAAGCGTGGCTGCCGCACGCCGAATTCCACGAGTTCTATCAGGACATGCACGCCATCGGCGCGGGCCGTCCGCGCATCGGCGCGATGGTGTACGCAACGCACTCCACGCACAAGCTGCTCGCCGGCATCTCGCAGGCGTCGCAGATCGTCGTGCAAGATTCGAAGAACAGCCGCTTCGACAAGCATCGCTTCAACGAGGCGTATCTGATGCATACGTCGACGAGCCCGCAGTACGCGATCATCGCGTCGTGCGACGTGGCCGCGGCGATGATGGAAGCGCCGGGCGGCACCGCGCTCGTCGAGGAGTCGATCGCTGAAGCGCTCGACTTCCGCCGCGCGATGACCAAGGTCGACACCGAATACGGCGACGACTGGTTCTTCAAGGTGTGGGGCCCGGACCAGTTCGCCGAGGAAGGCATCGGCTCGCGCGACGACTGGATGCTGCGCCCCAACGACGCGTGGCACGGCTTTGGCCCGCTCGCCGAAGGCTTCAACATGCTCGACCCGATCAAGGCGACGATCGTCACGCCGGGTCTCGACATGGACGGCGGCTTCGGCGAAACCGGCATTCCGGCCGCGATCGTCACGAAGTACCTGGCCGAGCACGGCATCATCGTCGAGAAGACGGGCCTGTACTCGTTCTTCATCATGTTTACGATCGGCATCACGAAGGGCCGCTGGAACTCGATGGTGACCGAGCTGCAGCAGTTCAAGGACGACTACGACAACAACCAGCCGCTGTGGCGTGTGCTGCCCGAGTTCGTGCAGCATCATCCGATGTACGAGCGTGTCGGCCTGCGCGACCTGTGCCAGCAGATCCACAGCGTGTATCGCGCGAACGACATCGCGCGTCTGACGACCGAGATGTACCTGTCGAGCATGGAGCCGGCGATGAAGCCCTCCGACGCGTTCGCGAAGCTCGCGCACCGCGAGATCGATCGGGTACCGATCGACGAGCTCGAAGGCCGTGTTACGTCGATCCTGTTGACGCCGTATCCGCCGGGCATTCCGCTGCTGATTCCGGGCGAGCGTTTCAACAGGACCATCGTCAACTATCTGCGCTTCGCGCGCGAGTTCAACGAGCGCTTCCCGGGCTTCCATACGGATATCCACGGGCTCGTCGGCGAAATGGTCAACGGGCGCATCGAATACTTCGTCGATTGCGTGCGCATCTGACGATGGGGTGGGTGACGTTTCTGCCGCGCCTCGCGGCGATCGGCCGCTGGCGGCGCGGGGCCGGCGTGCTGGCCTTCGCGCTGGCGGCCGGCACGGTGGTGTTCGGCGGCATCGCGAGTCCGGCGGCGCATGCCGAGGTGGCCGCCGCCGATCCGATCGACGCGTCGATGCGCGCGTGTCTCGCGCGCGCCGACATGTCGACGACGATGGGGCAGGTGCAGTGCATGGACGCTGCGCGCATCGGCTGGAAGGTCGCGGTCGACAACGCGTACCAGCAGTTGCTCGCGAAGCTGCCACCCGCGCGGCGCAGGCTGTGGGAAAGGAGCCAGTCGAGCTGGCTCGCGTCGCGCGATGCCGAGAAGCAGTTGCTTGCCGCGGTCTTTGCCACGACCCAGGGTTCGATGTACGTGCTTTCCGAAGCCGACATGCAGCTGCAGCCGGTGCGCGACCGCGCGCTCGCGCTGCGCAGCGCGCTCGCCGATTCGAACGGTCCGGCGCCGCGCCGGCCGCGCGCCTGCAACGCCGACGCGCGTTGCGAACACGCGATGTTCGATCTGAAGCGCTACTATCGTGTGCTCGAATCGAAGATGCCGGCGCAATCGCGGCCGACGCTCGTGCACGCGCAACGCGCGTGGAGCGCGTATCTGACGGCGTCGACGCGGCTCGTCGACGAGCACGGGCGTATCGACATCATCGGCGCGCGCGTCGCGACGATCAAACGGCTCTCCGAAACGGCCGGCAACCACTGACGGTCGCCGACCGGCGCGGCCCACCGCGCATTCAATCCCATTGATAACGGTCTTCGCGCGGCTGCGGCGGCGCGAGCGCCGGCTCGCCGAGCAGATCGCGCATCGCATCCTCGATCATCGCGGACATCGTGTTGAGCGCGAGGTCATTGTCGTCGGTGCCAAACGGTTCTTCGAGCTGCGACGCGATCGCTTCGTGCGCCATGAACGTGTACGCGACGAACACCGCGAACACCGGCGTGAAAATGCCGATGCTATTGACGAGTCCGAATGGCAGCGACGCGCAGAAGAAGTACACGGTGCGGTGGATCATCACCGAATACGCGAACGGCAGTGGCGTCGACGCGATGCGCTCGCACCCGCCGATCACATCCGACAGCCCGCTCAGATTGCGGTCGAACGCGAGCACCGCCATCGGATCGAGCGCCCCCGCGCGTGCCGCGCGCTGCACCCATTCGCCGAGGCACAGCAACAGCGCGGCTGGCTTGTAGCGCGATCCAATCACACGTTCAAACAGTGCGCGGGGCAGCCGCGCGGCAAGGTCGTCGCGCGGTTCTGTCTTGCGCAACTGATGACGCAGCGCATGCGGGAGCGCGCTCAGTATCGCCAGAAACGCGGCGGCTTCTTCTTTGGGCAACTCGCGCGACGGCAGCGTCAGCGCCTCGCGCGTCAGCGAGCGCGACTCATTGAGCAACTGCCCCCACAGCTTGCGCGCCTCCCACCAGCGGTCGTAGCTCGCGTTGTTGCGAAAGCCGAGAAACACCGCGAGCGCAATGCCGACCAGCGAGAACGGCGCGATCGAGTTCAGGTTCAGGCTGACGGGCAGCAGATGATCGTGTGCGGCGAGCGCAATGATCGAGATGAAGAAGATCAGCAGGAGCCGCGGCAGCAACTGCGGCAGCACCGAGCCGCGCCACGCGAGCAGCATGTGAAACCAGTGGAGATGCGGGCGGATGATCATGGCAAAGCGGTTCGGCCAGGAGATAGAGCGCCTATTATCGGTCGCTTTTCGCGTCCCCAAACAGGAAAACCCGCGGCGGGCGCATCGAAGACGATGCACACGCCGCGGGTTCGTTCACCGCAAGCGGATCGGGACAGCCGAGAACGGAGGCTCAGTCGCGCGCCGACGAAGCAGCGCCGTGACTGAGCCAGTCGAGCACGGCCGTCGCGTCGTCGTCGGCGCCTTCGCGCGCTTTCTCGACCGTCTCGGCGACGTCGTCGCTCGGCACCGCGCGCCGAATCGCCACACCGACCGCGAGAATGTCGATCATCACGAGGTGCAGGATGCGCGAGATCATCGACAGTTGCGACTCGCGAATCTCGATGTGATCGGTTTCCAGCGCGACCGTCGCACGCTTCGCGAGCGGGGTGTTGCTCGACGTGATCGCGATCACCTGCGCGCCGGCCTGCATCGCGACGTCGAGCACGCGCAGCAGCTCGGGCGCGCGCCCCGACTTCGACACCGCGACGATCACGTCGCCCTTGCCGAGCAGCGCGGCCGAGGCCGCCTGCATGTACAGGTCACCGTACGCGATGGTCGGAATGCCGAAGCGGAAGAACTTGTAGTGCGCGTCCTGCGCGACGATGTTCGAATTGCCGAGTCCGTAGAACTCGATGCGCCGCGCGCCGTTCAGCAGGTCGATGGCGCGTTCCACGTGCTCGAAGTTCAGATGCTCGCGCAATTGCAGAATCGCGGACACGGTGTTGTCGAGCACCTTCGCGCCGAAGTCGGTCGCGGTGTCGCCGAGATGCACCTGGCTGTGGCTGACCGGAATCGTGCCGGTCAAACCGGTCGCGAGCTTGAGCTTGAAGTCCGACAGCCCCTGGCAGCCGAGCGAGCGGCAGAAGCGGATCACGGTCGGCTGACTGACGTCGGCCTTGCGCGCGATGTCGACGATCGGATCGTTGATGATCGAACGCGGGTGGTTCAACGCGAGTTCGGCGACGCGGCGCTCGGCCGGCGTCAGCGCATCGCGCATCTGGCGAATCCGCTCGAACACCGCCGACGAGCTGCCGCCCGCGCGGTTCGACAGCTGCTCCGCCAGAATCGCCGATACGCCGAGGAACGCCGGGTATTCGGCGGTAATCACATAGGTCGGCACGCTCTGCAGATACGCCTCGAAGCGGCCCTTCGCCTCGAAGCGCTGGCGAAACGACGAACGCGCGAAGAACTCGCCGAGGCGTGGCACGACGCCGCCGCCGATATAGATGCCGCCGAGCGCGCCGAGCGTCACCGCGATATTGCCGGCGAAGGTGCCGAGAATGCCGCAGAACACGTCGACCGATTCGGCCGCGAGCGGCTCGCCTTCGAGCGCGCGCTTGACCACATCGGCCGTATTGACGCTGGCTGGCACGCGCTTCTTGTCGCGGCCCGCGAGCGCGCGATAGATCACCTCGATGCCGGGCCCCGCGGCCACCCGTTCGAACGACACGTGCGACCACTTCTTGCGCGCGTATTGCAGCACGATATCTTCACGCTCGTCGGCGGGCGCGAAGGTGGCGTGGCCGCCTTCGCTGCCGAGCGCGATCCAGCGGTCGTCGGCGGGAATCAGGCCCGACACGCCCATGCCGGTGCCGGGGCCGAGCAGGCCGATCACGCTGTTCGGCCGGCGCTGGCCACCGCCCACCTGCACGCGCTGAGCATCGGTGAGGCCGGGCAGCGCCATCGCGAGCGCGGTGAAGTCGTTGACCACGAGCAGCGTGTCGAAGCCGAGCGCGCGGCGCGTCGCTTCGATCGAAAAGGTCCAGTCGTGATTGGTCATGCTGACCTGGTCGCCGTCGACCGGGTTCGCAATCGCGATCGCCGCGTGATTGACGCGGCCGATCTTCGTGTCCTTCAGATACTTCTTGATGACGTCGGCGACACTCGGGTAGTCGGCGCAAGGATAGATCTGCACCGAGCCGATTTCGCCGGGGCCCGTCTCGAGCGCGAAACGCGCATTGGTACCGCCGATGTCGGCCAGGAGCCTCGGTCCATCGGCGTGCTGGACCGCGCCCGGCACAGCTTTAGTTTGCACACCAGTAGACATCGAGTCTCACTCCCTTGTCGTTTGCCAGCTGCGAGATGGCATTTTTTTGTAGCGCGGCGGACGCGGCGTTGAGCACGTCCATCTTGCGCGGCCCTGCGATCAGCAGAAACAGATGCTTCACGTCCTTCAGCGCGGACAGCGACCAGCTCACGCGCGCGTGCGGCGCCGCGCCCGGATGCACGGCGACGAAACGCTCGGTCGTGTTGATCGCGTGATCCCATTCGGGCGCGTCGGCGAAGATCGACGCGGTGTGGCCGTCTTCGCCCATGCCCAGCACCGCGACGTCGGGCGCCGTGGCAAAGCGCGCGTCCGCGTTCAGCGCGGCGACGTGCGAATGCAGATCCTGGGTGGTGTCGACGAGCGGCCAGAAGGTCGCGTGTTGCGCCGCGTTCTGCAGCAACGTGGCGCGCGCGAGCTGCGCGTTGCTCGCGCTATCGGTCTCCGGCACCCAGCGGTCGTCGACCAGCGTGATCGCGATGCGGGGCCACTCGAACGTCTGCGTCGACAACGTTTGCAGGAACGGACGCGGGCTGCTGCCGCCGGACACGGCCAGCATGGCCGGGCGCGCGAGCGGGGTTGACGTGCCGGTGCCGGCCGCGTGTGCGGCAAGCGACGCATGTAACGCGTCGCCCACCGCTTTCGCCAGCGCGTCGGATTGGGCGCGCTGGTCGTCGAAAGCGTGAAGCTCGATCACTTCTCCTCCGTGCTGCTTTCTTGTTAGGTCTGCGGAATCAGCCTGACTGCTCTCGCACGATGCCTGCAAGGCGGGTGGCCTGCAAACGCATGACGCGATACCGGCGCGACTCCGTTCAGTTCGTCGGTGGTGTTGCCGGCGCCGCGCGCCGAGGTGTTCATCGCGCGCGGCGCCGTCCATCAATTCATCAAACTCAATTCTCTTCCTCGAGCCAGCAGGTGCCGTGCTGGGCGAGCATCGCGCTCGCCGCGGCCGGTCCCCACGTGCCCGCCGCGTACGGCTTGGGCGGCTTGGTCGAGGCCTTCCACTCGTTCAGGATCGGCTCGACCCAACGCCATGCGGCTTCCTGTTCGTCGCGCCGCACGAACAGCGCGAGGCGCCCGTGGATCACGTCGAGCAGCAGCCGCTGATAGGCCTCCATCTGGCCTTCGCGGAAGAACCGGTCGAACGCGAGATCGAGGTATACGCTCGCGAGGTTCATACCCTCGCCGGGCTGCTTCGCGAGACAGTACAGACGAATCGTCTCGTTCGGCTGCAGACGGATCACGAGGCGGTTCGCGCCCGCGCGCAGCGCCGATGCGCCAAGCGCCGAATGCGGCACCGCACGGAAATTCACGACGATCTCGGCGACGCGATCGGCGAGCCGCTTGCCCGTGCGCAGGAAAAACGGCACGCCGGCCCAGCGCCAGTTCTCGATCTCGACCTTCAGCGCGACGAAGGTCTCGGTCGAGCTATCGGGCTTCACGCCGTGCTCGGTCGCGTAGGCCGGGACCGTGTTGCCACGGATCACGCCCGAATGATACTGGCCGCGCACCGCGACCTTGCCGATTTCCTGCGGCTCGACCGGTTTGAGCGCGCGCAGCACGCGCAGCTTTTCGTCGCGCACCGAGTCGGAATCCATCGAGTGGGGCGGCTCCATCGCGACGATCGACAGCAACTGCAACAGGTGGTTCTGCACCATGTCGCGCAGCGCGCCGGTATTGTCGTAGAAGTCGCCGCGCGCTTCGACGCCGAGTTCCTCGGCGATCGTGATCTGGATGCTTTCGACCCACTCGCGGCGCCACAGCGGCTCGAACAGCGCATTGCCGAAGCGCAGCGCGAGCAGGTTCTGCACCGGCTCCTTGCCGAGGTAATGGTCGATTCGGTAGATCTGTTCTTCCGCGAAGATTTCGCCGACCGCATCATTAATTGCGTTCGACGACTTCAGGTCGTAGCCGAGCGGCTTCTCGAGCACGATGCGCGCATTGTGGTTCAGGCCCACCGCGGCGAGCGCATGGCAGATCGGCACGAACAGCGACGGACCCGTCGCCAGATAGAACACGCGGATGCCGGGCATCTCCTGGATCGCGTCGCGCAGTTGCGCGAAGTCATCCGGATTGCCGAGATCGATCTTCACGAACTCGATGCGCGCGAGGAAGCTCGTCCACGCGGCTTCGTCGAGGCCGTTCTTCGACACATGCGGCTTGACGTGCCCGTCGACCCACTGCAGATACTCGCCGCGATCCTCGACGTGCCGCGCGAGCGCGACGATCTTGCCGCTGTCGGCGAGCATGCCGCCCGCGCGGTGCGCCTCGAACAGCGCGGGCAGGATCTTGCGCATCGACAGATCGCCGGTTCCGCCGAAGAGAACGAAGGTGAAGCTTGCGTCGGTATGCATGAGTCTCCGTCGATGTCCTGAAGGGCCGCCGCGCTGATCGGACACTGCACGCGCAGCGCCCCGGAAGAGCGACCGTAGTCCGATAAAATATTTTTTGACACTGAATTGTAGTTTAACTACAATCCAAATCAAGAGGTAGCGTTAATTCGATGAAAAAAGCGTGCGCTGTACTGACGGAATGCACGCTTTTTGCGAATCGGCGGGCGTCCCCGGCACGCTAACGGACAATGGGACAACGCCTTCCGGTACGCGCCAGCAGGGTGCCGGCGGACCTTACGGAAAGCCGGGGAGTCGACGGGCTTGCGGGGTCGTTGCCCGCAGCCGACGTCAGGCTGGCGTCGAGTCGGCGTATGAGGTACCTCGAGTCTGCAGCGCGATGCGGGCAGGCAAAAATCAAAAGAGGAGACAGTCAGTTGCATCCCGAACCACTCACCTCTTGAGCGTCCAGCGGCCGGACATCGGTCCGCCGGCACATGCCCTCGCGCATGCGCCCGACCGTGCTCGATCGCCAGTGTTTTGCCTGTTTGAACCAACCACAGCACCCTGGCGACATCAGGGGCCATTCGTTTTTTTGTTCAGGTGTCTGGAGGAGATAAGCAATGAAATTTCGCGCGATCATGGGCGCTCTGTGCGCTGCGGGTCTGATGTGTGGCGTGTCGGCCGTGCAGGCCGCCGAGTCGATCGAAGTGCTGCACTGGTGGACTTCGGGCGGCGAATCCAAGGCCGTCGGCGTCCTCAAGGACGACATGACGAAGCAGGGCTACACGTGGAAGGACTTCGCGGTCGCGGGCGGCGCTGGCGCGGCTGCCATGACGGCACTGAAGACGCAGGTGATCTCGGGCAACGCACCGAGCGCCGCGCAGATCAAGGGTCCGCTGATCCAGGAATGGGCTTCGCAGGGCGTGCTGGTGCCAATCGACTCGGTCGCGGGCGACTGGAAGAAGAACCTGCCGCCGGAAATCGACAAGATCATTCGCGCGGACGGCCACTACGTCGCCGCTCCCTTCTCGGTGCACCGCGTGAACTGGCTGTACATCAACAAGGCTGCGCTGGACAAGGCAGGCGGCAAGGTGCCGACCACGTGGCCTGAGTTCTTCGCGGTGGCCGACAAGATGAAGGCCGCGGGCATCCAGCCGATCGCGATGGGCGGCCAGCCTTGGCAGGACCTGACGCTGTGGGAAGACGTCGTGCTGTCGCAGGGCGCGGACTTCTACAAGAAGGCGCTCGTCGACCTCGACGAGAAGACGCTGACCTCGGACAAGATGGTCGGCGTGTTCGACACGGTCCGCAAGATCCAGGGCTACTTCGACGCGGGTCGCACGGGCCGTGACTGGAACCTCGCGACGGCCATGGTCATCAACGGCAAGGCCGGCATGCAGTTCATGGGCGACTGGGCGAAGGGCGAATTCACCAACGCCGGCAAGAAGTCGGGCACGGACTACGTCTGCGCCGTGGTGCCGGGCACGGAGAAGGCCTACACGTTCAACGTCGACTCGTTCGTGTTCTTCCAGCAGAAGGGCCAGAAGGCCGCGACGCCGGGCCAGCTCGCGCTCGCGAAGACGATCATGTCGCCGGCGTTCCAGGAGCAGTTCAGCCTGTACAAGGGCTCGATCCCGGTGCGTCTCGGCGTGCCGATGGACAAGTTCGACGACTGCGCGAAGAAGTCGTACGCGGATGAGCAGATTGCGATCAAGGCCGGCGGTTATGTGCCGTCGCTCGCTCACGGCATGGCTCAGCCGGATGCCGCGGCAGGCGCGATCTCCGACGTCGTCACGAAGTTCATGAACTCGCAGGAAGATTCGAAGACCGCGGTTCAGGCTCTCGCGAAGGCAGCGAAGACCAAGTAAGCGTAAGTACGAAGTGTTGCGCCCGGCGCCTTGCATCCGAAGCACCGGGCGCGCCCTTCGGGTCGTGGGGGATCGGACCTCGCTGCTTTCGTTCGCAGCGCAGTCCGGCGCCACCCGGCTCACCCTGGTTTCATGGAGTCACACCCAGACCGTCGCGGTTCCGCGCCATGCGCGCATGGGCATCCCGGCGGTACAGTTTCAGCAGGAGTCGAGTAGTGACTGCTTCCATCAGCGGGAACGGGAAAACGGCCACCGTCACCCGCCGCACGTCGCCCATGGCGGCCCTTGCCGATCGCTATATTCCGAAGCTGGTGCTCGCACCCAGCGTCGTGATCAGCCTGATCTTCGTGTATGGCTTTATCGCAATCACCGGCTATCTGTCGCTGTCTACTTCGCGGCTGATGCCTCGTTGGGAGTTCGCGGGTCTCGACCGCTATCGCGAACTGTTCCAGAACGACGTGTTCTGGACTTCGGCCGCGAACCTCGGCTGGTTCGGCATTCCGTTCATCGGTATCTGCATCGGTCTGGGTCTGTTGCTCGCGATCCTGCTCGATCAGCAGATCCGCAACGAAGGCGCGCTGCGCGCCGTGTTCCTGTATCCGATGGCGCTGTCGTTCATCGTGACCGGCACCGCGTGGCAATGGATTCTGACGCCGAGCATCGGCATCGAGAAGGTGTTTCACGACTGGGGCTGGACGAGCTTCTCGTTCAACTGGCTCGGCGACCCGGACAGGGCGATCTTCTGTATCGTGATCGCGGCGGTCTGGCAGTCCACCGGCTTCGTGATGGCGCTGTTCCTCGCCGGCTTGCGCGGCGTCGACAGCGAGATCTTCAAGGCCGCGCAGATGGACGGCGCGAACCTGCCGACCATCTACCGCAAGATCGTGATACCGAGCATGCGGCCGGTGTTCTTCTCCGTGCTGCTGATCCTTTGTCACATCACCATCAAGACGTTCGACCTGGTCGTCGCGCTGACTGCCGGCGGTCCGGGCACGTCGTCGTCGCTGCCGGCCATTTTCATGTACACGTTTTCGTTCAACCGTGGGCAGCTCGGCGTCGGCGCGGCATCGTCGATCATGATGCTCGCTACCGTAGTGGCCGTGCTCGTGCCGCTGATGTATCTGGAATCGAGGAGCACCCGCAATGCAGCCTAAGATGACGATTAGCCGTGCCGTCATTTACGCGGCCCTGGTTCTGTTCGCGCTGTACTTCCTGTTCCCGCTGTACGTGATGCTGTCGACGTCGTTCAAGGACATCGACCAGCTGCGCACCGGCAACCTGCTGACGCCGCCGACGAGCTGGACCTTCGCGCCGTGGCTCAAGGCGTGGAGCGGTGCGTGTACGGGGGTGCGCTGCGACGGCATGCAGCCGTTCTTCATGAACTCGGTGCGCATGGTGATTCCGGCCGTGCTGATCTCGTCGATCATCGGCGCGTTCAACGGCTACGTGCTCACGCACTGGCGGTTCCGCGGCGCCGATCCGATCTTCACGATGCTGCTGGTCGGCTGCTTCATTCCGTTCCAGGCGATCCTGCTACCGATGGCGCGCCTCGAAGGCATCCTCGGCCTGGCGAACACGGTGAGCGGCCTCGTGCTCGTGCACGTGATCTACGGTATCGCGTTCACGACGATGTTCTTCCGCAACTTCTACGTGAGCGTGCCGGCTGAACTCGTGAAGGCCGCGCGGATCGACGGTGCGGGTTTCTTCACGATCTTCACGAAGATCCTGCTGCCGGTGTCGCTGCCGATCTTCATGGTGTGCCTGATCTGGCAATTCACGCAGATCTGGAACGACTTCCTGTTCGGTATCGTGTTTTCCGGCGTCGATTCGATGCCGATCACCGTGGCGCTGAACAACCTCGTCAACACCTCGACCGGCGTGAAGGAATACAACGTGGACATGGCCGGCGCGATCATCGCGGCGCTGCCCACGCTGCTCGTCTATATCATCGCCGGACGTTACTTCGTGCGCGGCCTGACCGCGGGCGCGGTGAAGGGCTAAATCACCCTGGAGCGACGGCGTTTCACCGAACGCGTGCCGTCGTCGCCTGACAAGACGTTTTCAAGCAGTACCAGAGACTAGAGGATTCACAGCATGGCAAGCCTTTCCATCCGTGACGTGTACAAGACCTACCCGAACGGGGTGCCGGTTCTGAAGGGTGTCGACATCGACATCGAGGACGGCCAGTTCCTGATTCTGGTCGGCGGCTCGGGCTGCGGTAAGTCGACGCTGCTCAACATGATTGCCGGTCTCGAAACCGTGACCAAGGGCGAGATCCAGATCGACGGCAAGACGGTCAACAACCTGTCGCCGAAAGATCGCGACATCGCGATGGTGTTCCAGTCATACGCGCTGTACCCGTCGATGACGGTGCGCGAGAACATCTCGTTCGGCCTGAACATCCGCAAGGTGCCGAAGCGGGAGCAGACGCAGATCGTCGAGCGTGTGTCGAACACGCTGCAGATCAAGCATCTGCTCGATCGCAAGCCGGGTCAGCTGTCGGGAGGCCAGCGTCAGCGCGTCGCGATGGGCCGCGCGCTCGCGCGCGATCCGGTGATGTTCCTGTTCGACGAGCCGCTGTCGAACCTCGACGCGAAGCTGCGCATCGAGATGCGCTCGGAAATCAAGCTGCTGCATCAACGCCTCGGCACGACGATCGTCTACGTGACGCACGACCAGATCGAAGCGATGACGCTCGGCGACCGCATCGCGGTGATGAAGGACGGCATCGTTCAGCAGTTCGGCGCGCCGCAGGAAATCTACGACTCGCCGTCGAACCTGTTCGTCGCGGGCTTCATCGGCGCACCGCCGATGAACTTCATCGAAGGCAAGTTGGTCGAGCAGGGCTCGGGCGTCGGCATCGAACTCGATACGGGCGTCGCGCGCAAGGTGCTGGTGCTGCCGTTCGATTCGGCGAAGGTGCGCTCGCACGTCGGCAACAACGTGATTCTCGGCCTGCGTCCGGAACGCATCACCGATGCGCGCGGCGCGCACGGCGACGACTCGAAGCTGCAGCCGGTCGAAGTGAAGGTCGACGTGATCGAGCCGACCGGTCCGGACACGCTGGTGTTCGCGCAGATCAACGGCAAGCGCGTGGTGAGCCGCGTGCACCCGGCGTCGAACCCGCAACCGGATAAGAATGCGACGCTGCTGTTCGATACGTCGAAGGCGGTGTTGTTCGATCCGGCGAATGAAGAGCGGATTGCGTAAGTCGTCGCCTAAGCGCTGAATCCGTCGCTACAGAAAAGTCCCATGCGTTGAATTGCGCATGGGGCTTCTGTTCTTTTGCAGCCGTTACGCCGCCTCGGGCAAACGCAAGTCCGGATTGTTGCGCGCGAGCTCGCTGGCCCAATCGATAAACGCGCGCAGCCGCGAACTCAGATTGCGGCGATGCGCATACAGAATCGACAGCGGTGTACCGGGGCTCGTGTAGTTGCCGAGAATCTCCGTGAGCGCGCCTTGCTCGATCAGCTCGGCGACCATGAAGCGCGACGGCTGGATGATGCCGTGGCCCAACACACCCGCCGTGATGTACACCGAGCCGTCGTTGACGGCGAGCGTGCTATCCATCGCGACGCGCTCGATTTCGCCGTCCACTTCGTATTCGAACGGGAAGGTCCTGCCGCTGCGCGCGGACACGTAGTTGACCGCGCGATGCTCGCCGAGCTCCGCCAGTGTGGTCGGCGTGCCGAACTTGCGCAGATACGCGGGCGATGCGCACGTGACGATGCGCGCCAGCCCGATGCGCTTCGCAACGAGGCTCGACTCGTCGAGCGTGCCCATGCGGATCACGCAATCGACGCCGTCCTGGATCAGATCGATGTTGCGGTCCGCGAGACCGAGGCGTACGTCAATCGCGGGGTATTGCGCGTAGAAGTCGTCGAGCGCGGGCAGCAGCAGCGAGCGCGCCAGCGTGCCGGAGGTGTCGACGCGGATCGTCCCCGCCGGATTCTCGCGCTTGCTCGACAGCGACGACTCGGCATCGGCGACGTCGGCGAGAATGCGCACGCAGCGCTCGTAGAACGATGCGCCGTCTTCGGTCACGCTGACCTGGCGCGTCGAGCGGTTCAGGAGCCGCACGCCGACGTGTTCCTCGAGCGCCTGGATCGTGCGGCTGACCTTCGCGCGCGGCAGATCGAGCGATTCCGAAACCTTGGTGAAGCTGTTCGCTTCGACCACGCGCGTGAAGATCTCCATCGCTTCGAAACGGTCCATGGTGTGCCTTGTGGGTGGTGAGCCAGAAGAAGGGCGGGGCAGGTTTGCGACACGACAGGAAGTCTACAGCCAGCAAAACTGGTTGTCTGCCGCGTCTCGTTCGCGCGCAACTGCCACCGCCGCTCGTGGCTCAATCCCGCTCCGGCGCGCCCAGCGGAAATAGCGGCCGGTAGGGCCGCGCCTCGTCGACCGCGCGTGCGAACGAGGGCCGCGCGAGCAGCCGCTGCCGGTACGCGCGCACGTGCGCGAACGCGGGGTCGATCGGGTGCGTCCAGTCGGCGTAGAACAGGAACGGGGCGGCGCCGCAGTCGGCGAGGCTGAAGCTGTCGCCGGCGGCCCATTCGCGCTCGGCCATGTGACGGTCGAGCCATGCGTACGAAGTGTCGAGCAGCGCGCGCGCATCGGCGACGCCACGCCGGTCGCGCTCGGCTTCGGGACGCAGGCTATCGAACACGACTTTTTGCTGTGGAGTCGAAATGTAGTTGTCGAAGAAGCGGTCCATCGTGCGCACCTCGAGCGCTACGCGCGGATCGGCGGGCAACAGCGTGACAGGCCCCGGATAATGCAGGCCCAGATATTCGATGATGATGCTCGCCTCGACCACCGTGCGCCCGCCGTCGACGAGCACCGGGAAGCGCCTGATCGGCCACAGCGCGGCCAATTCGGCCATGACCTTCGGGTCGTCATGCGCGAGCACGCGCATCTCGAACGGCGTACCGTTTTCGTACAGCGCGGTCAGGGCCTTCTGGCAGTAGGACGAGAACGGATGGGCATAAAGCTGCAGGGGCATCGCGATCACCTTTGACGGTTGCACAGCACGAGTACGCGGTGACGACGAGAGCCACACCGCGCGACGGCCAGGCTGGCCGTTTACCCCACGACGAACGACGGCCGAAAAAATCGACCTCAGACCTTCGCGCTCGCCCCATGCGGCGGCAACGACCCCGGCTGCAACAGCACGACCACCGCGCCGGCGCCGCCGTCATGTGGGCGCGCCTGACAGAACGCGATCACTTCGGATTTCTGCACGAGCCACGCGCGCACCTTGCCCTTCAGCACCGGCTCCTTGCCGATCGACCCCAGACCCTTGCCGTGAATCACGCGCAGGCAGCGCAGGCCGCGTTTGGCCGATTCGCGGATGAATTCCGCGAGCGCCTCGCGCGCCTCTTCGCGCCGCATGCCGTGCAGGTCGATCTGCGCCTGCACGATCCAGTCGCCGCGCCGCAGCTTGCGCACTACGTCGCGGCTCAAGCCGGGACGGCAATACGACAGCGTTTCGTCGGTTTCGAGCAGCACTTCGGGGTCGAATTCGTCGGAGATCGCTTCGTGCAGCACCGCCTCCTCGTCGAGCAGCGTCTGCACCGGCAGCGGCGGCGGGGGATTGCGCGTGAGCGTCGCGCGCGGCGGAATCGCGAGCGGCGCGACTTCGCCGATCTCACGGCGGAACAGATCGGCGTCGGCGGCCGCTTCGCGCTGCGCCGCTCGCGTCGCCGCCTGTTCGCGCTCGCGCCGCTCGGCTTCGCCCTTCAACGCTTCACGCAACGCACCGAGTCCGGCGAGCCCCGATGCGCGATCGAGCTTCGGTGCGACGGCGGGCGCAGCCGTTGCGGGCGCGGGACGCGTGGCGGCTTGCGGGCGTTTCGGTTCGTTCGGATGGGGCTGATTCTTCGGCATGTCGGCAATACAGGCGGAAAGGTCGGTCGGTGGTGCTGCCAACGCGCTCGATGCACATTGACAAGACGGCAAAAACGACAAAGGCCGCCGGCATTTCAGCCGCGGCCTTCGTGAGCCAATGACAGCAGCGCTGCGCCACCGTCATTTTACTGTCGCGCCCGTTTGTCGGGACTTCGTCTCGACATACGGCAGCGCGGCGCGGATCAGCGGTCCGCTTCCGCGCTCATCGCGTGCTCGCCGGCCATTTCGTTGATGGTCTCGAGATAGCGCTGCGCGTCGAGCGCGGCCATACAGCCGGTGCCCGCGCTGGTGATCGCCTGGCGATAGATGTGGTCCTGCACGTCGCCCGCGGCGAACACGCCCGGCACGCTGGTCGCGGTCGCGAAACCGTTCAGGCCGCCCTTCGTGATGATGTAGCCGTTCTTCATCTCGAGCTGGCCTGCGAAGATGTCCGTGTTCGGCTTGTGGCCGATCGCGACGAACAGGCCCTGCAGCGCGATGTCAGTGGTCTCGCCACTCTGCGTGTGCTTGATGCGCAGGCCGGTCACGCCGGAGTTGTCGCCGGTTACTTCTTCGAGCACATGGTTCCACTTGATCTCGACGACGCCTTCCTTCTCCTTCGCGAGCAGACGGTCGATCAGGATCGGCTCGGCGCGGAACTTGTCGCGGCGATGGATCACGGTCACCTTCTTCGCGATGCCGGCGAGGTAGAGCGCCTCTTCGACGGCCGTATTGCCGCCGCCGATCACGGCGACGTGCTGCTGCTTGTAGAAGAAGCCGTCGCAGGTCGCGCAGGCCGACACGCCCTTGCCCATGAACGCCTCTTCCGACGGCAGGCCGAGATACTGCGCCGATGCGCCCGTCGAGATGATCAGCGAATCGCACGTGTATTCGCCCGAATCGCCGATCAGGCGAATCGGCTTCTCATCGAGCTTCGCCGTGTGGATGTGGTCGAAGATGATCTCGGTATTGAAGCGCTCGGCGTGCTCGAGGAAGCGCGCCATCAGTTCCGGGCCTTGCACGCCGTTGGCGTCGGCGGGCCAGTTTTCGACGTCGGTCGTGGTCATCAGCTGGCCGCCTTGCGCGATGCCGGTGACGAGCACCGGCGCGAGGTTGGCGCGCGCCGCGTAAACCGCCGCCGTGTAGCCGGCGGGACCGGAACCGAGAATCAGAACCTTGGCGTGTTTCGTTGCAGTTGCGGGCATGATCGAATCCTTGTACGGCGCGCGACTCGCCGCTGCGTAGCCGTGCGTTTTTGAGCTGAAACTGTAGATGGGTATCAGTCGGGCATTATAAAGGGCGGGGCGTGCCGCTGCGCCATCAAGCTTTCTGATCGCCGCGATAGCGTGGCGGCGTGGGCGCTCGGGGCGAGCCCGCGGCGCGATACGGCGAATTCAGCGCGCCTCGCGCATGCGTCTGTGGTCAAACAGCCAGGTTACCGTCATTTACAGCCTCGCGCGGGACACAGCGTTTACAATAGCCCGGATCGAAGTTTCCGTTAGCCGGGATCGGGCCCGAAGCCGTGCGCGGCGAGGCTCGGGCCGCGTTCCCGGCGGCAGTTTCAGCCTGAACCGGCTACCCCAGGCAACAGGATCAATGGCAAAAGCTCCCTATACCGCGAGCGCGCAGGCATTGCCGCACCGCATGTCGCGCCTCTTCACCGAAATCCGCTGGATTCTGCAGGTGGCCCTCGGCGTGTTCCTGCTGATGTCGCTCGTCAGCTACAGCAGGCACGACCCGAGCTGGACCCATGCCGCGCAGGTCGACCATATCTCGAACTGGGCGGGCCGCGTCGGCGCGTGGACTTCCGACATCCTGCTGCTGCTGTTCGGTCTGTCCGCCTACTGGTGGATCGTGCTGCTCGGCCGCCACATCTCCGCGAACTACAAGCGCATCACCCGCAACGAAGAGCCGCAGGACGACGACGCGCCGCGCGGCGTCAGTTGGCTCGCGGACGCGTTCGCGTTCATGCTCGTGCTGCTGTCGTGCAACGGCCTCGAGGCGCTGCGCATGTGGTCGCTGAAGGTGCAGTTGCCGCGCGCGCCTGGCGGCGTGATCGGCGAGGCTGTCGCGCGCGGCATCTCGCATGCGCTCGGCTTCACCGGTGGCACGCTCGCGCTGCTGCTCGGTCTCGGGATCGGGCTGTCGCTGTACTTCCGTTTTTCGTGGCTGTCGGTCGCGGAGAAGGTCGGCGAATCGATCATTTCCGCGGTGACGTTCGCGAAGCTGCGCCGCGAGGCCGGGCTCGATCGCAAGCTCGGCGAAGCGGCCGCCGTGAAGCGCGAAGGCAAGGTCGAGAAGGGCCGCGTGCGCATCGAGGAGCACGAGCCCGTAGTGATCGTGCCGCCGCTCGCCACGCCGGCGAAGTCGGAGCGTGTCGAGAAGGAACGCCAGGTGCCGCTCTTTACCGATCTGCCCGGCGACTCCACGCTGCCGCCCATCGCGCTGCTCGACCCCGCGCCAGCCGCGCAGGAAACCATTTCCGCGGACACGCTCGAATTCACGTCGCGCCTGATCGAGAAGAAGCTGAAGGACTTCGGTGTCGACGTGAGCGTGGTCGCCGCGTATCCGGGGCCCGTCGTCACGCGCTATGAAATCGAGCCGGCCACGGGCGTGAAGGGCAGTCAGATCGTTAATCTCGCGAAGGATCTCGCGCGCTCGCTGTCGCTCGTGTCGATTCGCGTCGTCGAAACGATTCCGGGCAAGAACTACATGGCGTTGGAGCTGCCGAACCAGCGCCGTCAGACCGTGAGCCTGTCCGAAATTCTCGGCTCGGCCGTGTATGCGGATGCCGCGTCGCCGCTCACCATGGGTCTCGGCAAGGACATCGGCGGCAAGCCCGTGTGCGCGGATCTCGCGAAGATGCCGCATTTGCTCGTCGCCGGCACGACTGGTTCGGGCAAGTCTGTGGGTATCAACGCGATGATCCTGTCGCTGCTGTACAAGGCGAGCGCCGAGCAGGTGCGCATGATCCTGATCGATCCGAAGATGCTTGAAATGAGCGTCTACGAAGGCATCCCGCATCTGCTGTGTCCGGTCGTCACCGACATGCGCCAGGCGGGCCACGCGCTGAACTGGGCGGTCGCCGAAATGGAGCGCCGCTACAAGCTGATGAGCAAGGTCGGCGTGCGTAACCTCGCCGGCTACAACAACAAGATCGACGAAGCGGCCAAGCGCGAAGAGAAGCTGCCGAATCCGTTCAGCCTGACGCCGGACGATCCGGAACCGCTGACGCGTTTGCCGAACATTGTGATCGTCATCGACGAACTGGCCGACCTGATGATGGTCGTCGGCAAGAAGGTCGAAGAGCTGATCGCGCGGATCGCGCAGAAGGCGCGCGCGGCCGGCATCCATCTGATTCTCGCTACGCAGCGTCCGTCGGTCGACGTGATCACCGGCCTGATCAAGGCCAACGTGCCGACCCGTATGGCGTTCCAGGTGTCGTCGAAGATCGACTCGCGCACGATTCTCGACCAGCAGGGCGCCGAGTCGCTGCTCGGCATGGGCGACATGCTCTATCTGCCGCCAGGCAGCGGTTTGCCGGTGCGCGTGCACGGCGCGTTCGTGTCGGATGATGAAGTGCATCGCGTCGTCGACAAGCTCAAGGAGCAGGGCGAGCCGAACTATATCGAGGGCATTCTCGAAGGCGGCGTGAGCGGCGAGGGCGACGAAGGCTCGGCGGGAACCGCGTCCACCGAAGGCGAGTCGGACCCGTTATACGATCAGGCGGTCGACGTCGTGCTGAAGAATCGCCGCGCGTCGATTTCACTCGTGCAGCGGCATCTGCGCATCGGCTACAACCGGGCGGCGCGTCTACTCGAACAGATGGAGAATTCGGGCGTGGTGTCGGCGATGTCGTCGAACGGCAATCGCGAGATCCTGGCGCCGGCGCGCGAGGCGGAATAGCCGCAACGAGCCATTGCGGCCATCGCGAGCGACGCTGCGTGCACCGTCCGGTGCGCCATTGCGGCTCGACGCCGGGCCAGTCACTCTGCGTTCAGCGAGTGCATCGAGCCGGCGCAGCCCATCACCGAATTCATTCAAGGGAGAAAAACCTATGCAAGCAATCGCGCAGCAGGATGCCCGACAGCGTCGAGCGGGGCGCCTCGGCGAGCGCGTGTCCCGCGGCATGCGCAAGATCGCGCGCGCCGTCGGCAGTGTCGCGATCGGTGCGTCGCTGCTCGTCGCCTCGCACGCGTTCGCGAGCGGCACCGAGCAACTGAAGGCATTCATCGCGCAGGTCCATTCGGCGCGCGGCGCCTTCGTGCAGCAGGAAGTGCGCGCGCCGAGCAAGGCGCAGGGCGCGAGCGGCGCGCTGTCCACCGCGAACCCGGCCAAGCCGACCACGTCGAGCGGCACGTTCATGTTCGCGCGGCCCGGCAAGTTCATCTGGCAATACGAGAAGCCCTACTCGCAATTGCTGCAGGCGGACGGCGACAAGTTCTACGTCTACGACAAGGATCTGAACCAGGTGACGGTGCGCCCGCTCGGCAACGCGCTCGGCGCAAGCCCGGCGGCGATCCTGTTCGGCAGCAACGATCTGGACAAGAACTTCTCGCTGCGCGACGCGGGCGTGAAGGCCGGCATCGACTGGCTCGAACTGACGCCGAAGGCGAAGGACACGCAGTTCGAGCGCGTCGGCATCGGCTTCAAGGACGGCAATCTCGAAGCGATGGAATTGCACGACGTGTTCGGTAACGTGACGCTGCTCACGTTCTCGAACATCCAGAAAAATCCGCAACTGCCGCCCGATGCATTCAAGTTCACGGTGCCGAAGGGCGCGGATGTGATCAACGGATAAACCGCGCGGTAGGCGCCGACACTGGCGCCTTTGCAAACGCCGGCGAAGCCGCGCTTGTCGAGCGCGGCTTTTTATTTCGCGCGGTGCGTGGATTGCTTAGGGATGCGCGCCCGGCGCCGCGACGAACGTTAAATCGTCGTACCGGCAGACGTAATGATTTAGTGCGAGACTGGAAAGACCGGCATTGCTCATGGGCTGGAGTTGGCGCGTCCGATCATTTTCCCAGGATTGGGTTCGTAATCTCTAACAATTTTTTGCTGCAACGCAACAAAATAACGCCTAAACTGATCGAAGGTTGTTGTCGCTTTGGATGTCTGGAAAGACGAGGCATGTCATGAGATTGTCTTCTTCACACGATTCACGCTTATCCCCGTCCCTCCATGTGTTCCAGCAGGAGGGCGGGTGGCATTGGGGAATAACCGTTCCGCGCTCGGCCGGAAGTGGTTTCAAGGTCGTTGCATATAGTGAAAAAACCTTTATTGATGAGGCCGAAGCCCATCGGGAAGGCAATCGCGCGCTTGAGCGTTTCGCCGACACGCCGACGGTTCGGCTTGAACGGCAGTAAGGCAGCAGGTTATCTAACGTATCCGGCAGCCCGTTATTTGGGTTTTCAAGCGGAGAACGCAACAATTACCGCCGCTGAGAATTTAATATGCAACCAATTGCATATTTCTTTGACTTCCGAAAAATCGTAGCGATAATGTCTCGTTTCGAGATATCGCTTTTATTTTGACTTTCGCGGAATATGAAACCACCCACGCGCTAAGCGTGGAACTGGACGGCGTAAACTATGCCGGAACTTATCGCGTAATGACGGGCACCGTCGTCGTCCATTTCGCGAACGAGAGCAAATTCGCCTCGTATGCGCCGAATCGGCCGGAGACCGTCGCCCGTTGGCTGCTCACGGATCTGTGTCGCAAGGTCGAATCGCGTCGGCGCAAAGCGGCGAAAAAATAGCCCGCGGCGCGCACTGTGATTGGCCATTCGACGGTCACAAAAAAAGACCTGCATTTGGATTGCAGGTCTTTTTTATTTTGTGACAACTGCGTCTAATGCAACGCGCTGAGGGTGACGCGCTCACGCATACGCGGTCTTGCGCGCCGATACGAACGCGTAATAGCACACCGCGCCGATCGCAAGCGACGGCAGCGTCGCGCCGACGTTCGGTAGCCATTGATTGATCACCTGGTACGAGGCGATGCCGATCGCCCAAGCGACGAACGCGCTCAGGTGCCAGCCGCCCGAGAAGCCGTAGCGGCCGCGCACATCGGCGAGCACCGCGGCGTCGACGCGACGCTTGCGCACGATGAAGTGATCCATCAGCACGACGCCGAACAGCGGCGCGAATACCGAGCCGATCAGCAGCAGGAAGTTCTGGTACTTCGCCATCGGCACGAGCAGCGCGATCAGCGTGCACAGCGCACCGAACGCGGCCGACAGCAACGGCACGCTCGCGCGCGTCCAGAACGTGCCGGTCGACACCGCGGCCGAGTGGATGTCGGCGAACGCATTGTCGATTTCGTCGATCAGAATCAGCAGCAGCGCAAACCCGCCGCCCGCTTGCGCGAGCGCGCCGGTCAGCAATGCATCGCCGCCGCCGGCCGCGAGCCCGTAGACCGCGCCGAGCGCATAGAACCAGATGTTCGCGATGCCATAGCCGTATAGCGTGCCGCGGAACGTCTCGCCGGCGCGGCGGCCGAAGCGCGTGTAGTCGGCGATCAGCGGCAGCCATGACAGCGGCATCGCGACCACGAGGTCGACCGCGCCGCCGAACGACATCTCGCCGGTGCCGGGACGACGCATCAGGTCCGTGAGATTGTGGCGCGCGAGCAGGTTCCACGTGAGCCACGCGGCGCCCGCGAGCAGCAGCCAGATCCCCCACTTGCGCAGAAAGCGCCGCACGAACGACAGCGGGCCGCTGATTGCGAGCAGCGTCGCGAGCACGCCGAAGATCACGGTCCACACGAGCGGCATCGACAGGCCGAACGCCTGTTTCGCGAGCGCATCGGCGGAATCGCGCATCACGATCACCTCGAACGAGCCCCAGCCGACCAGTTGCACCATGTTCAGCACGGCCGGCACCGACGCGCCGCGCACGCCGAGCGTCGGACGCAGCGACGACATCGCCGCAAGCCCGGTGTCGGTGCCGATCACGCCCACGAGCGCGAGCAGCACGACGCCGATCACGCTGCCGAGCACGATCGCGACGAGCGCGTGCGGCAGCGACAGCCCCGGCACCAGCAGCGCGCCCGCCTGGGCGACGAGCAGGCCGATGCCGAGCGAGAACCACAGCGCGAACGCGTCGCCGGTGCGAAACGCGCGGCGCGCGTCGGGCACCGGCGTGAGCGGCGCGTAGGTGGAGCCGGCGTCGCCGGCGACGGAATCTTGAGCCATCTGTGTTCGTTCCTGTTGGTGGTGCTGTGATTCTTTGCGTTGCCGGCGCCCCGGGTCGGCCATCGCTTGGCCGCCGTCACTGTCATAATGCAGAACGTTGCCCGCCTTCGTGCCTGTGTTTCCGGCCGGGCGCGGGCTTTGCGCCTGTCCCGCGAGGCGCTGCTCCGAAGCGGTGCGTGCCCCGGAAAGCCGAGATTATCCCCAAAACGTCATGTTTGAAGAAACCCGTGCCAATGTTCCGCTCGCCGAACGCCTGCGGCCACGCAATATCGACGAAGTGATCGGCCAGTCGCATCTGCTCGGTCCGAACAAGCCGCTCAGGGTCGCGTTCGAATCGGGCGAGGCCCATTCGATGATCCTGTGGGGCCCGCCGGGCGTCGGCAAGACCACGCTCGCGCGGCTGATGGCCGATGCGTTTCACGCGCAGTTCATCGCGTTGTCGGCGGTGCTGTCGGGCGTGAAGGATATCCGCGAGGCGGTCGAAACCGCGCAGATCCATCGCGCGAACGGCCATCAGACGCTGGTGTTCGTCGACGAAGTGCATCGCTTCAACAAGAGCCAGCAAGACGCGTTCTTGCCGCACGTCGAGTCGGGCCTGTTCGTGTTCGTCGGCGCGACGACCGAGAATCCGTCGTTCGAGGTCAATAGCGCGTTGCTGTCGCGCGCCGCCGTCTACGTGCTGAAGAGCCTGACGGACGACGAACAGCGCGAGCTGCTCGAGCGCGCGCAGAAGGATCTCGGCGGCCTCACGTTCACCGACGAAGCGCGCGCCGCGCTGATCGGTTCGGCCGACGGCGACGGCCGCAAGCTGCTGAACAACCTCGAGATCGTCGCGCGCGCGGCCGCCCGGCAGAAGACCACCGAAATCGACGGCGCGTTATTGGGCAGCGCGCTCGCGGAGAATCTGCGCCGCTTCGACAAGGGCGGCGACGCCTTCTACGACCAGATCAGCGCGCTGCATAAATCGGTGCGCGGCAGCAACCCGGACGGCGCGCTGTACTGGTTCTGCCGCATGCTCGACGGCGGCGCGGACCCGCGCTATCTCGCGCGTCGCATCGTGCGCATGGCGTGGGAAGACATCGGCCTCGCGGACCCGCGCGCCGCGCGCATCACGCTCGACGCCGCCGAAACCTACGAGCGTCTCGGTTCGCCCGAAGGTGAGCTCGCGCTTGCGCAGGCGATCATCTATCTGGCGGTCGCGCCGAAATCGAATGCCGGGTACAACGCGTACAACGAGGCGCGGCGCTTCGTCGGCAAGGACCAGTCGCGCGCGGTGCCGGTGCATCTGCGCAACGCGCCGACGAAGCTGATGAAGGAACTCGGCTACGGCCACGACTACCGCTACGCGCACGACGAACCCGATGCGTACGCGGCGGGCGAAACCTATCTGCCCGACGGCATGCGCGAGCCGCATTGGTACGAGCCGACACCGCGTGGTCTCGAAGGCAAGATCGGCGAGAAGCTCGCGCGCCTTGGCGAGCTCGATGCGCGGTGGCGCGCCGAGAACAAGCCGAAGAAGGCTTGAGGCGTTTCACCTTTGCCGGTGCGTTAAAATCGCGTTTTCATACAACGAACATCCGTCCCATCCCATGCTCGACATCCAGCTGCTGCGCAAAGACCTCGACGGCGTCGCAAAGCGCCTCGCCGACCGCGGCTATACCCTCGACGTCGCGGCCTTCACCGCGCTCGAAGCGGAACGCCGCGATACCCAGACCCGTACCGAAGAACTGCAGGCGCGCCGCAACAGCCTGTCGAAGCAGATCGGCGCGATGAAAGGACGCGGCGAAGACACGTCGGCGGTGATGGCCGAAGTCGGCGGCATCGGCGACGAGATGAAGGCGTCGGCGGTCAAGCTCGAAGACATCCAGAAGCGTCTGTCCGATCTGCTGCTCGACGTGCCGAATCTCGCGCACGAAAGCGTGCCGGTCGGCAACGACGAAGCCGGCAACGTCGAAGTGCGCCGCTGGGGCACGCCGCGCCAGTTCGACTTCGAGGTCAAGGATCACGTTGACGTCGGCACGCCGCTCGGCCTCGACTTCGAGACCGGCGCGAAGCTGTCGGGCGCGCGCTTCACGATGCTGCGCGGCCAGATTGCGCGGCTGCATCGCGCGCTCGCGCAGTTCATGATCGACACGCACACGCAGCAGCACGGCTATACCGAGATCTACACGCCGTACATCGTCAATCCCGACATCCTGTACGGCACGGGCCAGCTGCCGAAGTTCGCGGACGATATGTTCCGCGTCGAAAAGGGCGGCGGTGAACACACGGTCACGCAGTACCTGATCTCGACCTCGGAAATTTCGCTGACGAACACGGTGCGTGAGAGCATCGTCGAAGCGGACGCGCTGCCGATCAGGCTGACCGCGCACTCGCCGTGCTTCCGCTCGGAAGCGGGCTCGTATGGCCGCGACACGCGCGGCATGATCCGCCAGCATCAGTTCGACAAGGTCGAGATGGTGCAGGTCGTAGCGCCAGGCGCATCGTACGACGCGCTCGAGCAGATGGTCGGCCATGCGGAGGCGATTCTGCAAAAGCTCGAACTGCCGTATCGCGTGATCACGCTGTGCACCGGCGACATGGGCTTTTCCGCAGCGAAGACCTACGACCTGGAAGTGTGGCTGCCCGCGCAGAACACCTATCGTGAGATTTCGAGTTGCTCGAATACCGAGTCGTTCCAGGCGCGACGCATGCAGGCACGCTTCCGCAACGCGCAGGGCAAGCCGGAGCTCGTGCATACGCTCAACGGCTCGGGTCTCGCGGTGGGCCGCACGCTCGTCGCGGTGCTCGAGAACTTCCAGAACGCCGATGGCTCGGTGACGGTGCCCACGGCACTGCGGCCTTACCTCGGCGGCGTCGAGCGGCTGCAAGTGCCGGCGGCCGCCTGAGCGTCGCCGATGCGCGCGCAGGCGCGGTGTCGTCGCGTGTCTGACGATGGATGCCGCGAACGGCATCGAGGTCCCGCGAAAATTTTTTAGAAATTTTTTGGACGAGGGGGCTTGGAAAACTAATTCGAGCTGTTCTATAATCTTTTTCTCCCAAGCAACGGCCCGCTTGGATCCGACGATGCAGTAGCGAGTTGGAATACCCGGAAAGGTGGCAGAGTGGTCGAATGTACCTGACTCGAAATCAGGCGTACGGTTTCCCCGTACCGTGGGTTCGAATCCCACCCTTTCCGCCAAATTCTGAAACCCCTTGATTTCACCGAGATCAAGGGGTTTTTGCTTTGAGTTCTCGAATGGCTTTGCCAAGGCAATTCGAAATTGTTCAAGCATCATTTCTATTTTGGCGAAATCCCTTGTTTCAATTTTTTACATAAGCCATTTGTTGTTCGTGGCCTTTTTCATCTCATTTCCATACAAATAACTTAAGTCATCCGTGCTGCACCGTCCCCTAATTCATAGAGCGGACATATTCGGGGCGTGGCTATTGCACGCTATAAGGGGTCGAAGTCAGAAAATTTGCGGGCGACCCGCCCCCCGATCGACTTCTGAAAGTGCGAATCTTCGCCGACCCCACAGATCTCCGCAAGATCTGCCCTTTTTTACAAATAAATACGATTTTTGGTTGGGCTCGGTCATTCGTTCAGGGTACGATTTACGCCGTCAGAAGCTTTTACAGGAAGAATTTTCCTGAAAATGAAAGCTTCGGCAATTAATCAGTAAAAGGTTTGCACCGCAAAGGTTTGCAGCGCAAACGTTTGCGAACCAACGCGCACCCAGCCCTGTCAATCTGAACCACCGCGAGGAGCACCTTCGCGCGCCTCGGTTCAATCGGACAACACAGACGTGCGTTCAAAGCACTTCGGGACAATAGTCTTTAAGGCCTGCAAATTCATTTGCATCGAATCCTTATTCATTGTCCATCGAATCACAGCGAATCCACCTTTTGGTCTTTTTATCGGGAATTTTCCCGACATTTGGAATTACTCCGCGATGATAAAACGACGTCAATTCATTGGGGGCCTGACGGCCCTGAGCGCAAGTTATCTTTTGACCGCGTGTGGTGGGGGCAGTGGGTCATCGAACGCGAGTGGCAAGGCAGCCGCTGCGACCGGTGCTTCCGGCGCCGCGGCAGCTTCGGGTGCGTCCGCTACCTCCAGCACCGCGGACAATACGTCGCCGGTCGCGAAGGCGAGTGTCTCGAACATGTCGCCCGATGGCACCTCACTGCCTTCCGCGCCGTACATCATCGACCAGTTCGGCGCGACGTGGACGCTCTCCAACGGCGTCATCTACCGCAACGGCGCGACGGTCGGCGATACGTACAACGTGTCGCTCGTGCTGTTCTACGGCGGCAAGATCTGGCATTGCGGCACGGGTGGCGAGTTCTACGTCATTGCGGACGTCCCCAACAGTTGGCTGCATTGCAACGATCCGCGCATCGCGATCACACCGCAGGCCGGCATGTTCTATGGCATGAACGGTCACTTCGACTACACGTACACGCCCCAGCAGATCGTCTCGATCCTGAAGGCCATGGGCTGCACGAGCTATCGCGTCGGCGTCACCAACAGTTCGAACCAGCTGAACGCGGCGATCGGGCTCGCACAGGCTTTCCAGGCGGCGGGCATGACGTTGGTCGTGCTGATCGACCAGGGCGTCTACGACTCCAACGGCAACCTGCTGGCTGGCGAGAATGCCGCTTACAGCCAGGGTTACGCGGTAGCGCAGTCGGTCGCGAACGCACTGAAACCGTATGGCGTGACCATTTACGAATGCGGCAACGAGTTGACGCGCACGAACGCCACCGTGCTCGACTTCAACGCTGCGGGCACGAAGGCAGCGGACTTCAACAACACGAACTGGCCGGTGATGCGCGGCGTGATGCGCGGGATGATCGACGGCGTGAAAGCGGTTCAGTCGAACGCGAAGTGCGGCATCAATTTCTGCGTGAACGATGTCGGCGCGGCGGACGCGCTGTGGGACGGTGATCAGCCGGATGGCAGCGGCGGTCACCCGACCGTGCGCTGGGACATCACCACGTGGCACAACTACGAGGTGTATGGCGATGTGTTCTCCCTCGGTGCGGACGGCGCCCAACCTGGCTTCGATCTGCCGATCTATTGCAAGGCCCGGTATGGCGTGCCGTTCATCATCACCGAGTGGAACACCGGACCGGAGCAAAACGAGACCTATCGTGGGAACTACATCACGACGAAGCTCGGCGAGTTCTATCAGAACCGCAAGACGCACAATATCCAGAGCGTCATGTATTACGTGCTCGACAGCGGCGACCAGGGCTTCGGCATCATGATGAACGGCTCGCCGTTGAATCCGTCGTACAGTGCGTTCCAAAGCTTCACGGCGGCCCATCCCGACAACTAAGCCGCGGATATCGACGTAAGCAGGCCCGCACGTCTGTGGTCGATGCTGCCCGGTGTCAAGGGCAGCACGTCGCCGGGCCCGACAGCGGCGCCCAACCCTTGCCTTCAGCGTATCGAGGCCAGGGGACGGGCGTCTCATCCCACCCGAAACCCTTCCATCATCTCCCTCAATGCCCGCGCCTGTTCCGCGAGCGACGCGGCGGCCGCCGCGCTTTCCTCGACGAGCGCCGCATTCTGCTGCGTGACCTCGCCATCTGCGTGATCGCGATGCCCACTTGCTGAATCCCATCGCTCTGCTCACCCGACGCCTGCGCAATGTCACCGACGATGCTGGTCACGCGCGCGATCGCCGCTTCGATCTGCTGCATCGTGCCGCCCGCGTCTTCGACGAGTCCCGCGCCGCGTTCGACGCTTGACGTCGAATCGGCGATCAGCGCGCCAATCTCGCGCGAGGCTGCGCACCTCGCCGGCGACGACCGCGAAGCCGCGACCCTCGTCGCCGGCACGCGCGGCTTCGACCGCTGGACGCGCCGCGCGCGAGTTCGCTCGCCTGTTCGGCATTGCTCGCATCGAGCTGCACGGTCGCGGTCAGCTGCTCCATCGCGGAGGCCGTCTCGCCGAGCGCGACGACCGACGCATAGTGCACCGCTGCGTCGGAGAAGGCATTCATTCGCGCGTTCCGGCGCTGGTCGGCAATGGCGCCGAAGCAGTACGCCCAAAATCAGCGTGATCCGTACGATATGGCGAAGGGCGGAACGCAGCGGGCGGCATGACGGGACGCCCGAATTTTAGTTCGGGAAACTGAACGATCACGATGTCCGGCTCGATGATCGTTCGAGTCCCTTTGCCGCCAGTCCATCTGAACGAGCAGGCCCGCAAGCTGGCCGAGCAAAAGCCCGTCATTGTGATTCGGGCGCGCGGCCTCGGCATAGCTCCGATAGCGCGACCGCCTCCTCCCGCGCACCGCTTCAGCCGATTTGCGCGGGGTCCATCCGCGATCCTCTGTACAATTGCCCGAAATCGCCCAATCGAGCGGCGGTTGCGGGCCGCCGGGCTTTCGGGCGCGGCGGGTCATCTCGCGCTTGACCCGCGACTCACATCGACTGAATTCATGGCCATTACCTACAAGACTCCCGACGATATCGCGAAGCTGCGCATTGCGGGCCGCCTCGCGGCCGATGTGCTGGCAATGATCGGCGAGCACGTCAAGGCAGGCGTCTGCACCGACGACCTCGACGCGCTGTGCAACGACTACATCGTCCACACGCAGAAAGCGATTCCGGCCAACGTCGGCTATCTGGGCTTTCCGAAGACCGTCTGCACGTCGGTCAACCATGTCGTGTGTCACGGCATCCCGAATCGCAACGAGATCCTGAAGGACGGCGACATCCTCAACATCGACGTCGCGATCATCAAGGACGGCTATTTCGGCGACACGAGCCGCATGTACTGCGTCGGCCAGTCGAGCACGGTCGCGCGTGCGCTGATCGACACGACCTACGAGGCGATGGTGGCCGGCATCCGCGAGGTGAAGCCGGGCGCGACGCTCGGCGACGTCGGCCACGCGATCCAGAAGGTCGCGCAGCGCGAGGGCTTCTCGATCGTGCGCGACTACTGCGGGCACGGCATCGGCAAGGTCTATCACGAGGACCCGCAGGTGCTGCACTATGGGCAGCCGGGGCAGGGGGTGCGCCTGAAGCCGGGCATGGTCTTCACGATCGAGCCGATGATCAACGCGGGCCGCGCCGGCACGTCGGTACAGCGCGACGGCTGGACCGTGATCACGAAGGACCGCTCGCTGTCGGCGCAATGGGAGCACATGGTCGCCGTGACCGACGACGGCTATGAACTGCTGACGCCGTGGCCGGACGGCACGGGCGACTACGACGCGCCGTGAGCGGGACCGCATATTCTGGTCAATAATAAATTTGACTCGCCGGCCGGTTCGGTTAAAGCTACGCGTTAGGGTTTCCAGGGGTTTCGTCTGCATGAGTCCGTCATTGACCGTTCGCCGCATCACTGCTGATCAGGGCGCCGTTTTTCGCGAACTCCGCACGGCCTCGCTGCGGGAGGCGCCGTACGCCTTCGGCGCGACGCTCGAGGACGCGTTGTCGGCCGATGCCGCCAGTTTCGACGCGACCGCGGCGAATCACGCGGTTTCGCAGTCCGTCGGTGCATTCCTGCTCTATACCGAGGGTCATCCGGCCGGGCTGATCGAGGCGCGTTTCGACGACACCGCGGCGCGGCGCGCGTTCGTCTGCGAGTTGTGGGTGGCGCCGGCCGTGCGCCATCTGCGCGGCGGCGAGCTGCTCGTCGATACCGCGAGCAGCTGGCTCGCGAATGCGGGCGCCACGGAAATCTACGCGTGGGTCGCCGACGCGAACCGCAACGCGATGCGCTTTTACGAAGCGCTGGGCTTTGGCCCGACCGGCGAGCACCGGCGCGTCGAGCGCGCACCCGAGCAGGTCGAAAGTCTGCTGGTGCGGCACGTGCCGACTACTTCGCAGGTGTTACAGCAGTGATTGCCCAAGCGGCGCGTCGCGCGCGCCGCTCGTCTTCGCCGTCCCTTCATCACGGTCTTTTTCCCGCCAGCGTTTCTTTCGCACCGTCGCGCGTCGATCGCATCGACGACACGCGTTGCGCTTGCGCGCGCGAGCACCGATTCTCCCGGGAAAAATAGTGGCCGCGCGCTTGTACGCCTGTAAAATACGCAAAATTTTTCGCCGAACGCTATGTCGCCCAAGAAATCGCCCTTTTTCGAACTGCGCAGCGGCTCTGTCGACACGCTGATGTTCGTGGTCAAAACGACCGACCTCGATGCGATGCGTGCCGAGCTGACGCGACGCTTCGAGGCGACCCCCGAATTCTTCGCTAACGACGTCGTCGCGATCGACGTGCGGCGTCTCGCCGGCAACGAACGCGTGCCGCTCGCCGACATCGCGCAACTGCTCGACAGCGTGCGCATGCGTCCGGTCGGCGTGGTCGCGAATGCGGAGCAGCAGTGGGCGACGGAGTCGGGATTGCCGTTGCTCGAAGCGCGCGATCGCCGCGGCGCGCCGGCGAAGCAGGCCGATGAGGACAGCACGGCGAGCGCGGCAAACGCGGCAGCAGGCACCGAGGCAAGCGCGGGCACGAGCGCGTCCGCCAGCTCTGCATCCGCAACCGCCAGCGCGGCCACGGGCACCGCCGCTGCCGCCGCCGTCGAACCCACGCCCGCCGCCGAGCCGGTGCGTCTTGCCACGTCGCCGCAAACGATGGTGGTCGACAAGCCGTTGCGCTCGGGTCAGCGTATTTACGCAAAAGGCGATCTGGTCGTGCTCGGTCTGGTCAGCTACGGCGCCGAGGTGATCGCGGAAGGCAACATCCACATTTACGCGCCGCTGCGCGGCCGGGCATTGGCCGGCGTGCAGGGCAATCACGACGCGCGCATCTTCTGCACGTGTCTCGAACCGGAACTGATCTCGATCGCGGGCATCTATCGAACGACCGAGAACCCGCTGCCGGCCGACGTGCTCGGCAAGCCGGTACAGATCTGGCTCGAAGAAGAAAAACTGATGATCGAACCGCTGCGGCTCACGTAAAGCGCCGGAAACGCGCGCTGCCCCGAGCGATTGCGGCACGCGGCGTTTCACGGCGAGGCGGGCCGCGCACCAATTGACGCATTTGACGAACACAAGGTAAGGGTAATGGCAAAAATCATTGTGGTGACTTCGGGCAAGGGTGGCGTGGGCAAGACGACCACGAGCGCGAGCTTTGCGTCGGCCCTCGCGTTGCGCGGCAGCAAGACCGCCGTGATCGACTTCGACGTCGGCCTGCGCAACCTCGACCTCATCATGGGCTGCGAGCGCCGCGTCGTGTACGACCTGATCAACGTGATCCAGGGCGAAGCGAATCTGAATCAGGCGCTGATCAAAGACAAGAAATGCGAGAACCTGTTCATCCTCCCGGCCTCGCAAACGCGCGATAAAGACGCGCTGACGATGGACGGTGTCGAGAAGGTCATCAACGATCTGATCGCGATGGACTTCGAATACATCGTCTGCGATTCGCCGGCCGGTATCGAGTCGGGCGCGCTGCTTGCGATGCACTTCGCCGACGAAGCGCTGATCGTGACGAACCCGGAAGTGTCGTCGGTGCGCGACTCCGATCGCATTCTCGGCATCCTGTCGTCGAAGACCAAGCGCGCGATCGAAAGCAAGGAGCCCATCAAGGAGCACCTGCTGATCACCCGCTACAACCCGAAGCGCGTCAGCGAAGGCGAAATGCTGTCGCTGACCGACATCCAGGAAATTCTGCGCATCGACCTGATCGGCGTGATTCCGGAATCGGAAGCGGTGTTGCACGCGTCGAACCAGGGTCTGCCGGCCGTGCATATGGACGGCACCGATGTGGCCGAAGCCTATAAGGACGTCGTGTCGCGTTTCCTCGGCGAGCAGAAATCGCTTCGCTTTGTCGATTACCAGAAGCCCGGGCTGCTGCAGCGCCTCTTCGGCACCAAGTAAGGGGAGCGCACGTCATGTCGATTCTTTCGTTTTTGCTGGGCGAGAAAAAGAAGTCCGCGTCGGTAGCGAAGGAACGCCTGCAGTTGATCATCGCGCACGAGCGCGCCGGCGGCCATGCGCCCGCCGATTATCTGCCTGCGTTGCAACGCGAACTGGTAGCCGTGATCTCGAAGTACGTGAAGATTTCCGATGACGACATACGCGTGAGTCTCGAGCGTCAGGACGATCTCGAAGTGCTCGAAGTCAAGATCGAAATACCCCAGGCCTGAGCTTCGGATGGACCGCGGTCCATCTCGCATCATGTGCAGGACGTCGCATGGCGTCGCGTCGCAGCGACGTGATGCGGTGCGGCGTTCGGCTCGTCCTCTGGCTTCTGTCTGAAGCCGTCTCTTCGCATCTCCACGGCGCTCGCCATTTCCCGGTCGAAATGAACCGTTGCACTCCAGCGGTGCCGTTACCCGCGCAACGTCAGCCTCGCGTCGCCCTCGCGCATCTACTGACGCGGCGAGTCGGCGGTATCCGTCGTGATGTCGTCTGCGGCATCGTCGGCGCTCGGCTCGCCGTCCTCGCTTTCCGCTTCCGGCACCTCGACCTCGGGCACTTCCGGCACTGGCGCAGGCGTGGGCTGCGGCAGCGGCGCCACGTAGCGCTCGGCGAGCGACTCATAGAGCGGCGGCGCGAACAGGCGGGACACTCGGCTCGCGATCAACGCGGTGGCCATCAGCGAAATCACGAGCGCGTGGCCGTCGATCATCTCCATCACGATCACGAACGAAGTGATCGGCGACTGCGTGACCGCGGCCAGATAGCCGACCATCGCGAGCGCGATCAGCATCGGCAATTGCATCGAATCGAACACCATGTGCAGCAGATTGCCGAAGCCCGCGCCGATCGACAGCGACGGCGCGAAGATGCCGCCCGGAATGCCCGGCAGGTATGAGCCGACCATCGCGATCATCTTCAGGAACGGATAGAACACCGACAACTGCTCGTGTCCCTCGAGCAGGCCGCGCGCTTCCGTATAGCCGCTGCCGAACGTCGTGCCGCCCGAGATCACGCCGACCACCGCGATCGCGAAGCCGCACAGCGCGGCGAACGCAACCGGCCGCTCGCCGTGCAACTGACGCAGCGGCTCCGGAATCCAGCGCGCGGTATTGAGCAGCAGCCAGCCGAAGATACCGCCCGCGATTCCCGTGACGATCGCGGTGAGCACCACCGCGACGGCGAGCAGATCAGGAAAATGCGCGCCGATCTGGATCGTGCCGAAATACGTGTAGTTGCCGTTCAGGCCCAGTGCGACGACACCCGCGATGATGATCGCCGTGATCAGCACGCCACTCGTGCGCGCCTCGAAGCTGCGCGTCAATTCCTCGATTGCGAATACGACGCCCGCGAGCGGTGTGTTGAACGCCGCCGACAAACCCGCCGCCGCGCCCGCCAACGCGAGCTGCCGTTCGATCTGCGCATTCGAGCGCGGATAGAACCGGCGCAGATTGAACATCAGCGCGGCGCCGACCTGCACGGTCGGTCCTTCACGGCCGATCGTAAAGCCGCCGAGAATCGCGAGAAACGACACGCCGATTTTGCCGAGCAGAATTCGCAGCGACAGCAGCCGCGTGCCGTATCCGCGCTGTTTCGTGTGCAGCGTTGCGATGACCTGCGGGATGCCGCTGCCCTCGGAGCCGCGAAAGAACTTGCGCGTGAGCCAGACCGCGAGTGCGGCAACCGCGGGCGTGATCACGAGCGGCGCCCACACATACCGCTGCCGGACATCGAGAAACGCGTCATACCCCCAGTCGATCAGACGCGCATACAGCACCGCGACCAGGCCGACGGCGATTGCACCGAGCCAGAAGATGCCGTATTGCCGCCACAGGCGTTTTGCGCGACGCATGACAGCGGGCGAACGGGAAGGGAAGGGCCGGGACATGAATTAGATTCGTGCAAAGGGCCAAGTATAAAGTGTGCGGGACCGACCAGAATACGTGAAAGATGTTTGAAATAATGAAGTGAAGTGAATCATCAGGCGGACATTTTTTTGCTGTAACGTGCCGTATTGAGAATCGGACCGCGCGCAACGGCCATTTGGCGGGATCGGTAAAAACGTCAGCTAGAATAGTTTCAACTCCGAATAACGAACAGACCCTCAATGAAGCGAATACTTATTGTCAAGGTCACTTCACTAGGCGATATCGTGCAGGCGTTGCCAGTCGTCGCCGACATCAAACGCGCATTTCCTGGCGTTCAGGTGGATTGGGCGGCGGACGAAGCATTCGCGCAAGTCGTGCATTGGAGCCAGGGCGTCGATCGCGTGCTGTGCGCGCCGCTGCGCCGCTTCAAGAAGGCGCGTCGCTGGAGTGATCTGAAGGCGATCTGGGCATCCATCGCCGAGCTGCGCGCGTATCGCTACGACTACATCATCGACATTCACGGCGTCTACAAGAGCGCGATCATCGCCTTCCTCGCGCGCTCGTCGCGGCGCATCGGCTATCAATCCCTGGATCTGGGCGAGCGTGGCGCCGCGTTCGCCTACACCGGGCGTTTCGGCCCACGTCCGCAAGGCAGCGCGTGGCACGGCATGCGCATCAGCGCCAGCGAGGCGCTCGGCTACGAAGTGGAAGGGCCGCCCATCTACGACCTGCAGCTACCCGAAACCGCCCCGCAGCCGTTCGCGACGCAAGACGCGCCTGTCGCGGCGCTTTTTCACGCCACCTCGAAAGCCGACAAGAAATGGCCGCTCACGAACTGGGCGGCGCTTGGACGCGAGTTGAGCGAGCGCGGTTTCCGTGTGGTGCTGCCGTGGGGCTCGGACGGTGAGCTTGCCGAAGCCGGGCAGATCGCCGCGCAGGTGCCAGGCGCGACCGTGCTGCCGCCATTGAGTGTGACCGAAGTTGCGCAGATGATCGGCGCGTGCGCGCTCGTGGTCGGTACCGATACGGGTTTCGTGCACCTCGCGCATGCGCTGCAGAAGCGCACCGTGATGATCTTCGTCGCGACGTCGCCATCGCATTGCGGCGTCGAGGCGCCGTATCGCTCGACCTCGATCGGCGACGGCGACTCGGTGCCGCCCATCAGCGCGGCGCTCGAAGCGATCGACTACGTGTACGCGGCAGAGCCGGTGCTCGCGATGCAGCAAGGATCAGCCGCCGCCTGAGTTCGTTCGCGCGCTCGCGCAATCGTTTGCGCAAAAGAAAAGAGGCGCGATGCGTAGTCCACCCTTGCTGGCGGGGACTGCATCGTCGCGCCTCAAAGAACGCCCGTGTCGGGGAACAGCGGGCGGAGAGGAATCGATTACACGTCTGTTAAAACTGTCGCTTTTCGTTGGACGCCGAAGCGTCCGATCCACGGACGCCAAGGCGGCAGGCTGATACGCCGCGGTGCGTCGAGGCTCGCATGGCGCGCGTCGAACCGCTCGATTGCGGCGACGCTGGCGCGGCCAGCAAGGTTTCTATCGCGACAGTGCGCTCAACGGAGTATAGGCGGTGTTTTCCGCCATGGTGGCGCGATCTGGCGGCAGCGGGGCGGTCGATCGAACGCGCCGATCCAGCGCGCCGGTCCTGTAACAGCTCGGTGATGTTCCCTTACAAATGGCAACGTTCGCTGCGGCGCGCATCGTGTCCAATCGGGTCATTCGGGGTTTGCGCTCGAATCAATCTGACTCGATGGAGAACAACATGAAACGCTTGATCCTGACTCTCGTGGCCGGCACGCTGCTCGCATCGGCACTCGGCGGCTGCGTTATCGCGCCGGCGCCGGGCTATTACTACGGCGGCGGTGGCTACTACCATCACGGCTACTACTACCGCTAAGCCGCGCGCCGTGCTCAGGCCCGGAGCACCAGCCTCAGGCGACCAGCATTTCGAACGCGACCACCGCGGCAATGGCCGCGGCGTTCGCGGCCAGCGCCTCGACGACGATGGATTTCCATGTCGTCGGACGGAAGCGCAGCGCGAGCAGCAGCGAGCCGAGCAAGGCCAGCGCGATGATCGTCACGATATCGGCATTGTGAAGATGGACGTTCATGCGGATCTCCCCGTTTTTTATAGGGTTATGTCAGGGAGTATAGGCAACTCAAAAGGACGCGCAAGGCGGGGGTTTTACCCGGGCCGGGCCGCGCAAACAGCGAGGAAATAATGCTCTCTGCGCGCTGCCGCAGACGCGTAAAAACTGCGCGGGTGCAGCATCGATCGAACCTCGGCAAACGCGCATCGACGAAAGCGTTGTTCCGCCGATGCGCGTTGCATCATTTCATCAAACTCTCATCACGCGTCTCGCGCATGCACAGCACGCCGACAAGGCTCACGGCCGCGGCGACCGACACGTACGCGCCGACCCACGCCAAGCCGCCGTGCGCGGCGAGCACCTGCGCGATATACGGTGCGACCGACGCGCCGAGAATCCCGCCGAGGTTGTACGCGACGCCGGCGCCCGTGTAGCGCACGTTGGTCGGAAACAGTTCCGGCAGCAGCGCGCCCATCGGCGCGAAGGTCACGCCCATCAGGAACAGCTGGATCACGAGAAACAGCAGCACGAGCAACGGCTCGCCGCTGCCGAGCAGCGGCGCCATCGTGAAGCCCGACAGGATCGCCGCGATGATGCCGACGATCAGCACCGGCTTACGCCCGAAGCGATCGCTCGCACGTGCCGACAGCGGCGTCGCGATTGCCATGAACACGACCGCGATGCACAGCAGGCCGAGGAACGTCTGCCGCGGAATATGCAGCGACCCGACGCCATAAGACAGCGAGAACGTCGTCGCGTTGTAGAACAGCGTGTAGCAGACCACCATCGCGAGCGCGCCGAGCACGGTCGGCCGCCAGTGCTGCGAGAACAGCGTCGCGATCGGCACGCGCACGCGCTCCTTGCGCTCGATCGCTACCTGGAACGCGGGCGTTTCGGCAATCTTCAGCCGCACGTACAGCCCGAGCGCGACGAGCACCGAGCTGACGATGAACGGCACGCGCCAGCCCCAGCTGCGGAACTGCTCGTCGGAGAGCGACATTGCGAGCGCGAAGAACAGACCGTTGGACGCGAGAAAGCCGATCGAGGGCCCGAGCTGCGGGAACATGCCGAACCAGCCGCGTTTGCCGGCCGGCGCGTTTTCGGTGGCGAGCAGCGCGGCGCCGCCCCATTCGCCGCCGAGGCCGATACCCTGGCCGAAACGCAGCACGCACAGCAGGATCGGCGCGAGGCTGCCGATCGCGTCGTAGCCCGGCACGAAGCCGATCAGCGTGGTCGACAGGCCCATCACGAGCAGCGACGCAACCAGAGTCGATTTGCGGCCGATGCGGTCGCCGAAGTGGCCGAACAGGAACGAGCCGATCGGTCGCGCGACGAACGCGATGCCAAACGTGACGAACGCCGACAGCGCCTGCGCGGTGGCCGAGCCATGCGGGAAGAATACCGGTCCGATCACGAGCGCCGCGGCGGTCGCGTAGACATAGAAATCGTAGAACTCGATCGCGGTGCCGATGAAGCTCGCGAAGATGATCCGCGCGGTATTGTTTTGCCCGCTTGCGGGCTGAGCGGCGGAAATCGGCGAAGTGGACATGCAGGGTCTCCAATTGTATGAGGCCGCGGCGCGCTGAGCCGTGTTTCGCAGACAGGCGGCGCGCAACGGCGGCATCCTCGTTGAGGTATAGGTTTGGGCGCCGCACGCGGGGTGGCGGCGCGGCACTGCAGTCGGCTCATGCGCCGCGCCGGCGGGTGTGCGGACGGCGTGAGCCATGCCGGAAGGCTCCGGCGCGGGGAATCGGAAAATTATAGCGAGCGCGCTCGTCGCGTAGCAATGGCGGCGTAAGTTTGCGCGGCAACGAGGGGGCTTTATGAGTTATGCGCGATGACTCGAGTAGCTCGCGTGTGGCCGACCCATGTGCGGCTGCGCGGGCGGTGCGTGTCGGCGCACGCGCCAACCGCGCTCAGTCGTACGTTTCCGCTTGCGGCGAGGCGAGTTCGCGCAGCTGGAATTTGCCGTTGTCGTTGAACAGCCAGTCTTCGAATAGCTCGAGCTGGCCGCGGCCATTCAGCAGCTTGCCGGGCGGTAGCGGCAGCGGCGCCGAGCGGCGCAGCGTCGCGAGCGCGGTGCTTTCGGCTTCGTCGTCACCGTTCGTGCGATACACCGATGACTCGACGATGTGTCCATAACGATCGACCGTGAACGACACCACCACCAGCGAGCGCAGCATCGGCTGAGGCCTGCCCTGGAGCACATACGACGGATTGCGCTCGACGATCCGTCGTGCGACCGCGTCGCGATATTGATCGAGCGTCGCGCTGTTGATCGCGGCCACCGGTGTGCTGACGGTTTCGTGCGGCGTCAGCGGTGTGATCGTGCAACCGGCCACGGCGACAACACCGAGCGCGGCGAGCGATAGCCGATGCATGCGAGCGGCCGTGAAGGAGCGCAGAGCCACACGGTGAGAAACAGGAGGGGGAGAAGTGCGAGAGAGCATCGTCGACGAACCGCGAGGAGAACCTGATTGAATGGTAGTCAAAAAGCGCCGGGATTCAATTGGCGTTCGCCCGCCGGATGTCATCGTGCGTGCCCCGCTGAGGCGCTTTGCTTTCCGCTGTAATGGCCGGAAATGTGCGCGCATTGGTCGGCGAGCGAAACCCGCCTACACTCTGATGGCCTCTTGCTGAGGCATCGGTGGAAGTCTTTTCAGCCCGCTTCTGGCGGGCTTTCTTTTGCCTTCGATTCGCCATTCACACGCGGCAATAAAAAAGGCGAACCCGCCAAGCGGGTCCGCCTTTTCGATCCCGGTTCAACCAGCCACGCCGTAAGCTTAGGCTCACGGCGCTGCCCAGGCGTCGATTACTTCAACATCGCACGCGCCGCTTTCACCGCGGCCAGCACCTGCTCGGGCGCGGTGCCGCCCGGATGATTGCGGCTCGCCACCGAGCCCTCGAGCGTCAGATACGAGAACACGTCGTCGCCGATCAGATGCGCGACGTTCGGCAGTTCGCCGCGCATTTCGTCGAGCGTCAGGTCCGCGAGATCGCAGCCGCGATCGGCGCACACGCGCACCGCGAGCGCGACTGCTTCGTGCGCGTCGCGGAACGGCAGGCCGCGCTTGACGAGATAGTCGGCGAGGTCCGTCGCGGTCGAGAAGCCTTGCAGCGCGGCGTCGCGCATCGCCTGCGGCTTGACCGTGATGCCGGCGACCATTTCGGCGAAGATGCGCAGCGTGTCGGCGACCGTATCGACGGTGTCGAACAGCGGCTCCTTGTCTTCCTGGTTGTCCTTGTTGTACGCGAGCGGTTGGCCCTTCATCAGCGTGAGCAGCGCCATCAGATGGCCGTTCACGCGGCCGGTCTTGCCGCGCGCGAGTTCGGGCACGTCCGGGTTCTTCTTCTGCGGCATGATCGACGAGCCGGTGCAGAAACGGTCGGCCAGATCGATGAAGCCGACGCGCGGGCTCATCCACAGCACCAGTTCTTCGGAGAAGCGCGACACGTGCGTCATGACGAGCGCGGAGGCGGCCGTGAATTCGATCGCGAAGTCGCGGTCGGAGACTGCGTCGAGCGAGTTCGCGCAGATGCCGTCGAAGCCGAGCGTCTTCGCCACGGCGTGACGGTCGATCGGATAGCTGGTGCCGGCGAGCGCGGCCGCGCCGAGCGGCAGACGGTTCACGCGCCTGCGGCAGTCGATCATGCGCTCGGCGTCGCGCGAGAACATTTCGACGTACGCGAGCAGATGGTGGCCGAACGTGACGGGCTGCGCGACCTGCAGGTGCGTGAAGCCCGGCATGATGGTCGCGGCGTTCTTCTCCGCGATCTCGAGCAGCGCCACGCGCAGTTCGGTGAGCAGTTCGCCGATGCGGTCGATCTCGCCGCGCAGCCACAGGCGAATGTCGGTCGCAACCTGGTCGTTGCGTGAGCGACCGGTGTGCAGGCGCTTGCCGGCGTCGCCGATCAGCGCGGTCAGGCGCGCTTCGATGTTCAGGTGCACGTCTTCGAGATCGAGCTGCCATTCGAACTCGCCGCGCTCGATTTCACCTTTGATCTGCGCCATGCCGCGCTGGATCGCGGCGAGGTCGTCGGCGGAAATGATCTTCTGCGCGGCGAGCATCGACGCGTGCGCGAGCGACCCTTCGATGTCGACGAACGCCAGACGCTTGTCGAAGAAAACCGACGACGTGTAGCGTTTGACGAGTTCCGACATCGGCTCCGAGAAGCGAGCCGACCAGGCTTCGCCTTTTTTGTGCAGTTGGGACGTCATGGTGTTGGGCGGTAAAAACGGGCGGTGAAGAGGCTGGCAACGCGAGTGCCCGAATCGTGCAAGAGCGCCGCCGCAGCGAAGAAAGACGAAGATTTTAACACCGGGCGAGGGCGGCCAAAGCGCTGCCGCCCATCGCGGGCCTATTCGCGCACCAGCACCACGAGCTTCAGATCCTCGCGATGCGCGGGCTTGAACGTGATCTGGTCATAAACGATGCGCCCGTCGCGCGGATGGTTGAACTCGCGCCTGCCACCTTCGCGCCCGCCGACGTCCTGGGAGGCCCAGTAGCGTGCGAACTCGTCGCTCGCGGCCGACAGCGAATCGATCAGCCCACGTGTGGGCGCATCGTTCAGATGGCGGATCGAGTCGGCGCGGAATTCGGCGGCGAGCCGCCGCGCGCGCGTTTCCCAATCGACGATCAACGCGCGCGCGGCCGGCTCGGTGAACGTGTAGCGCAGCAGGTTGCGGTCCTGCGCGCCGTCGAGCCAGCCGACGAACAGATCGGCCGCGCGCTCGTTCCACGCAAGCGCATTCCACTGCCGGTCGAGCACGTAGGCGGGCGTGTCGATGAGCTGCACGGTTTGCAGCAGTGTGGCGGGCGCATCGGCGGCGGCCGGGTCGGGCTCGGCCGGATCGCGTTGCGCGGCCAGCTCGAACAGATACGCGCGCTCGGCGCGCGATAGCTGCAACGCGACCGCGATGCGCGCGAGCGCATCGGCGGAAGCGGACACTGGCCGGCCCTGCTCGATCCACGTGTACCAGGTCGGACTCACGCCGCACAGCTGCGCGACTTCCTCGCGCCGCAGACCGGGCGTGCGGCGACGCGGCCCCGGCGGCAGCCCGACCGCCTGCGGCGACAGCCGCTCGCGATGGGCGCGGATGAAGTCGCCGAGCGCGCGGGCCGGGGTGGCGTCGAGCGGCGGCGGGTGATCGGCGGAGGACGGCGTCGTCATGCTATCGGCTGCGCGTGGAGGGGTAACGTGGAGGGGGTAATAGAGATACCAGAATAATTGTCGAACTTGTACTGGTACATGGCGGGCTCTATTGTAGCGGCTGGATTCGCGCAATGAGAAAAGCCGGGTGTGACCTGCGTCGGTCACACCCGGCTTTTTGTCCGCCAATGCGGCAACCTCAACCGGTATTGCGCAACCCCGCCGCGATCCCGTTGATGCTCAAATGAATGCCGCGCCGCACGCGCGCATTCGTGTCGCCCGCGCGATAGCGTTTGAGCAGTTCGACCTGCAGGTGATTGAGCGGATCGAGGTACGGGAAGCGATTCTTGATCGAGCGCGCGAGCAGCGGATTCTCGGCGAGCCGCTCGCTCTTGCCGGTGATCTCCGACAACACCTTCGACGTGCGCTCCCACTCGGCGACGATGCGCTCGAACACATGCTTGCGCAGCTTCTTGTCGGTCACGAGCGCGGCATAACGCGACGCGACCGCGAGGTCGGTCTTCGCGATGACCATGTCCATGTTCGACATCAGGTTCGAAAAGAACGGCCAGCTCTTGTGCATCTTCTGCAGCAGCGCGAGACGGCGCGCGCGTTCGGCGTCGGACGGCGCGCTGTCGAGGTGCTCGGCGACCGCGCTGCCGAAGCCGTACCAGCCGGTCAGCAGCAGCCGGCATTGACCCCACGAGAAGCCCCACGGAATCGCGCGCAGATCCTCGATCTTGCGTTGCTTCGGATCCTGCAGCTTGCGCGACGCGGGGCGGCTGCCGATGTTCAGCTCGGCGATCTCCGCGATCGGCGTCGACTCGAAGAAATACTCCTTGAAGCCCGGCGTTTCGTAGACGAGCGCGCGATACGCGGCCATCGCCGTATCGGACAGCTGCTGCATCGTTTCCTCGTACACCGGCAGCTCGGCCAACGTGTGGTCGTGCGGCAGCAGCGACGCTTCGAGCGTCGCGGCCACGACGGTTTCCAGATTGCGCCGGCCGATTTCCGGATTCGCGAACTTGCTCGCGATCACTTCGCCCTGCTCGGTCAATCGGATCTGACCGTCGACGGTGCCCGGCGGCTGCGACAGGATCGCCTGGTAGGTCGGGCCGCCGCCGCGCCCGACGGTGCCGCCGCGCCCATGGAACAGACGCAGCGTCACGCCGCGTTCGTTGAACAGCGACACGAGCGCAAGCTCCGCGCGATACAGCTCCCAGTTCGACGTCAGGAAGCCGCCGTCCTTGTTGCTGTCCGAGTAGCCGAGCATCACTTCCTGCTCGTTGCCCTGATGTTCGATCAGCGCGCTAATGCCCGGCAGCGCGATCAGATCGCGCATGATGTGCGGCGCGTTGCGCAGGTCGGGGATCGTCTCGAACAGCGGGATCACCATCAGGCCGGCGCGCGCGGGGTCGTGCTCGTCGCCGAGGCGTCCGCGCAACAGGCCGGTTTCCTTCTGCAGCAGCATCACCTCGACCAGGTCGGTAACGGTCTCCGTGTGCGAAATGATGTAGTTGCGCACCGCGCGCGCGCCGAACTTCTCGCGCGTCATGCGCGCTTCCTCGAGCACCGCGAGTTCGCTTTTCACGAGCTCGGAGTAGTCGGCGGAGGGCACGCGCAGCGCGCGCGGCTGCGCGAGCTCGGCGAGCAGCACGGTCAGCTTGTCGGCTTCCGGCAACGCCGCGTAATCGTCCTCGACACCGGCGCGCTTGAGCAGCTCGGCGATCACCGCTTCGTGGATATCGGAGCTTTGCCGCAGATCGATGCTCGCGAGATGGAAGCCGAACACTTCGGCCGCGCGCGCGAGCGGCGCGAGACGCGGCGCGGCGAGCGGCGCGCCGTGATGCTCGGCGAGCGAATCCATCAGCACGTGGAGGTCGCGCACGAAGTCGGCGGCGTCGTCGTAGGGAATCGCGCGGACCGGCGCGACGCCGCGGCCGGCGCTGCGCAGCGGCACGCTGCCTTCGCCGAGGCGCACGCGCGCGCTTGCCGCGAGCCGCGTGTAGATGCCGATCAGCGCACGACGATACGGCTCGTCGGTGCGATGCGGCGAATGGTCGGGCGAGATGGCCGCGAGCTCATTGAGCGCATCGCTCGCGCCGACCAGCACATTCGACATCGATAGCTCCTCGCCGAGCTTGTGCACCTGCTCCAGGTAGTGCTCGAAGATCACCGCGGCCTGACGCGTGATCGCGTTTTCGAGCGTTTCGGCGGTGACGTTCGGATTGCCGTCGCGATCGCCGCCGATCCAGCTGCCCATCTGGAAGAACGGCGGCAGGCGCGCTTCGAGGCCATGCTCCTTCAGCGCCTCCTCGATGTCGGCGTACAGCGCCGGCAGTTCTTCGAGGAAGGTGCTGCGGTAGTACGACAGCGCGTTTTCGATTTCGTCGGCGACCGTCAGACGCGAGTCGCGCAGCATGCGCGTTTGCCACAGCGACGTGACGCGCGCGCGCAGCATCGCTTCGTTGTGCGCGCGCTCGCGGTTCGTCAGCGGCTGGTCGCGCTCGGCGAGCAGACGCGCGATGTCGTGCTGCGCGTCGAGAATGCTCTTGCGCTGCACTTCGGTCGGGTGCGCGGTCAGCACCGGCATGATCAGCGCGTCGTCGAAAAACCGCTGCAGCACCGGTGTCGCGGCGGCACCAGCCGCGGCGAGCCGCTCGAGCGCATGGGCGATCGTGCCCGGCTGCGAGGCCGAGCCCGCGAGCGCGTGAATTCGGTGACGGCGGTTGCGGTGACGGTCCTCGGCGATGTTCGCGAGATGCGAAAAGTAGCTGAACGCGCGCACGACGCTGACGGTCTGCTCGGGCGTCAGCGTGCGCAGCTTCTTGTCGAGCGTCTGCGCGGCGGCGCTGTCGTCCTCGCGACGGAAACGCACTGCCGTCTGCCGGATCGTCTCGACGATGTCGAACACCGCCTCGCCTTCCTGCTCGCGCAGCACGTCGCCGAGCAGACGCCCGAGATAGCGGATGTCCTGGAACAGCGGGTGGTCCTTGTCCTCGCGCGTGCGGCCGCCGCTCTTCGCGGTGGTCGCGGCGGCGGACTCAGCCGGCGGCACGTTCTTCGGTTTCGACGGTTTCGCGGCGCGCGGGGGTGTTGCGTCGCCATCGACCTTGGCCTTGGCCTTGGCCGGCTTGCGCGCGGTGGCCGACGTCGCGGCCTGTTCAGCCTTGCTGGCCTTGCCGGCTTTCGACGCCTTTTGCGCCTTGTCCTGCTTGACGGGCACCGAGGTCTGCGCGGCCTTCGGGGCTTTGGTGGCGCGAGTGGCGAGGGCGCGGCGCCTGGCGCGCTGGTCGGCGAGCGTGTCGCCATGTTGACCGACGCTCGACGATATGGCGTGCGCGGCAACGTCGGACAGGGCGTCAGGCGCCGCGGCGTCGGCCGGGCGAGCGGTGGGCGAGGCAGTGTTGCGGCGGGCGGGGCGCGCCGATCCGGAAGACGTCACGATGAGTTTCCTCGGGGAAGCCAGGGTCTGTTGATTGATGAACTGCGACTGCGGAACTGCCACCAGCAAGTGCAACGTGAACTGCGTGCAACAGGGACTACGCAACGGACTACAAGACGGACTGCTAGTGCAACTGCAACGGAGACTTGAAACGGCGACTGTACACGGCGATTGCTCGACCCACTGGAAGCGGGGCCCGCACGTGCCGCACCGCGTACGCGGAACGACACGCGCGCTGCCGAATCGCGCGACGCCGACGAGGGAGAGAGGAGCCACGGGCTGCCAGCCCGCGCTGGGACCGAACACGCGGCAGGCATTGCCTCAGCATGTTCGCCGCATTGCATCATCCCGCATGCCGCCGCGCAGTGCGCGAACGACCGTACGTGACAACGCGGAATGGGCGCCTTCGCGCGTGGCGCGAAGCCCGTCTCCTCCGTCGATGCCGCTTGCGCACGGCGCTTCGCCATGCCTTGGAACCAAAGGGCGCGAACGAGGGCGCGTGCTAACATTGATTGTTATTCCATCCCGACATCCAGCAGCAAGCTAATGAACACCGAGACGTTTTCCACGCCACCCCACACGCTTGTGATTGCGTCGCGAGAGAGCCGCCTTGCCATGTGGCAAGCCGAGCATGTGCGATGTGCGCTGCACAAATTATATCCATCTTGTGACGTAAAAATCCTCGGAATGACGACACGTGGCGATCAGATTCTCGATCGCACGCTGTCGAAGGTGGGTGGCAAGGGGCTCTTCGTGAAGGAGCTCGAAGCCGCGCTCGCCGATGGCCGCGCCGACCTCGCGGTGCATTCGCTGAAAGACGTGCCGATGGAGTTGCCCGCCGGTTTCGCGCTGTCCACCATCATGGAGCGCGAGGACCCGCGCGACGCGTTCGTGTCCAATCAGTACGACTCGCTCGCTGCGCTGCCGGCCGGTGCCGTGGTCGGCACCTCGAGTCTGCGGCGTGAGGCGATGCTGCGCATGCGCTATGCGCATCTCGACGTGCGGCCGTTGCGCGGCAATCTCGATACCCGACTCGCCAAGCTCGATCGCGGCGATTACGCGGCGATCATTCTGGCCGCGGCCGGGCTGAAGCGGCTGGGTCTCGCCGATCGCATCCGCGCGCTGCTCGATCCCGAGGACAGTCTGCCCGCGGCGGGCCAGGGCGCGCTCGGCATCGAGATTCGCGCCGATCGCGCGGACCTCGCCGCATGGCTCGCGCCGCTGCATCATCAGCACACGGCGGCGGCCGTCGAAGCGGAGCGCATGGTATCGCGCGTGCTCGGCGGCAGCTGCGAGGTGCCGCTCGCCGCCTACGCAACCTGGGGCGATGGCGCGCTGCATCTGCGCGGCATCGTCGCAACGCCGGACGGCCAGCGCGTGCTGAGCGCGCAGGCGTCGGCGCCGGCGCCCACCGTCGAACGCGCGCGCGCGCTCGGCGAGGAAGTAGCGCACTCGCTCGCGCAGCAGGGCGCCCTCGACATCGTCCGCGCGCTCAGTACGGCGAGCGGTCCCGCGGCCGCGCCCAGCGCGGCGGCCAGCGAGTGATGGCCGCCGTCTCGCCCGAGAAGGCGCCCTTCACGGTCGTGATCACGCGGCCGGCCGGCCAGTCGAGCGAACTCGTCGAACAGCTCGAAGCAGCCGGACTCGCGTCGCTCGACTTCCCGCTGATCGACATCGCGCCCGTCATCGACGACGCGCCGTTGTGCGCCGCGCTCGCGTCGCTCGAACGCTACGCGCTCGTCGTGTTCGTGTCGCCGAACGCAGTCGATCACGCGTTCGCGCGCCATAACGATATCTGGCCGCATGCGCTGCCGATCGGCGTGGTCGGCCCGGGCAGCGTGCAAGCGCTCGCGCGCCACGGCGTCAGCGCGTCCGAGCATCGCGTGATCAGCCCCGCGGCGGGCGCCGACGACGAATCGACGAGCTTCGACTCCGAGAGCCTGTTTGCCGCGCTCGAGGCGCAACTCGGTGCCGCGGGCCTCGAAGGCAAGCGCGTGCTGATCGTGCGCGGCGACGGCGGCCGCGAATGGCTGAGCGAGCGCCTGCGTGAAGCCGGCGCCGAAGTCGACGCGGTGGCCGCTTACCGGCGCATCGTGCCGGAGCCGTCGATCGGCGCATGGGCGCGCGTGCACGAACTGCTCGCGGGCACGCCGCACGCATGGCTTCTGACCAGCTCCGAAGGCGTACGCAATCTGCACGAACTCGCGCACGAGCATCTGACCGCCGGCGAGATCGAGCAGCTCAAACACGCGCCCCTCGTCACGCCGCATCCGCGCATCGCGCAGACCGCGCGGGCATTGGGTTTTGATAGGATTACGGTGTCCGGCGCGGGCGACGAGCGCATAGTCCGAGCCCTCGTTGCCGCGGCCGCCGTGCCTCCCGTCGTCCAACCGGTATCGTCCAACCCGGCTCAACCACGCATGACTGAAACGAACGCATCCACGAACGCCTCACCTCAGCCGCCCGCAAGCGCCGCCTTGCCGCCGAACCCACCCTTCACGCCGTACGAAGCGCAAAAGCGCCGCAGCACGAGCGGACCGCTGCTGTGGTTGGTCATCGTGGTCATCGCGTGCGCGGCGGGCGTGGGCGGCTTCGCGATGAACCGCAAGCTGGTGCGCACCGAGCAGGAACTCGCGCAGCGTCAGCAGGCCAACGACACCCAGACCAACGAGCTGCGCATCAAGATCGACCAGGCGCTCGCCACCGTGCATCAATCGGACTCGCAGGTCGCGCAGCTCGAAGGCAAGCTCGCCGATGCGCAGGCCGCGCAGCAGGCGCTGCAACAGCAATACGCGGATCTCGCGCGCAATCGCGACGACTGGACGCTCGCCGAAGTCGGGCAGATGTTGTCAGCGGCGAGCCAGCAGTTGCAGCTGACCGGCAATACGCAGCTCGCGCTGTTCGCGTTGCAAAGCGCCGATACGCGCCTCGCGGCGTCGGACAGTCCGCAGGCGGTCGCGGTGCGCAAGGCGATCGCGCAGGACATCGACAAGCTGAAGGCCGCGCCGTCCACCGATCTGACCGGCCTCGCGATCAAGCTCGACAACGCGATCGATCACGTGAACGCCCTGCCGCTGTCGGGTGAAGCACCGATTCCGCGTGCCACGCCGCATGCGGCCACGTGGGCCGACACCGCGAAGGTGGCCGCGGCCACCGGCAAGCCGCGCTGGGAAGTGTGGATCGACGAGGTCACGCACGGCATCGCCGAACAGCTGACGAGCCTCGTGCAGGTGCGCCGTATCGACAACGCCGACGCGATGCTGGTCACGCCGGATCAAGGCTACTTCGTGCGCGAGAACCTGAAGCTGCGTCTGCTGTCGGCGCGTCTCGCGCTGCTGTCGCGCAACCAGACCACGCTGAAGTCCGACCTGCAGGCGGCGCAGTCCGCGTTGACGCGCTACTTCGACGCGTCGTCGAAAGACACGCAGACGGTCATCGATCTGGTCAAGCAGGTGGACGCCGATTCGGCCGCGGTCGAGCTGCCGAACCTCGATACGAGCCTGCAGGCCGTCAATCAATACCGGAACCGGGGTTAATCATGGCGATCCGGGGACTCCTGTGGCTCGCGGCGCTGTTCGCCGTCGCGGTCGTGCTCGCGGTGGGCGGGCGCTTCGACGCTGGGCAAGTGCTGCTGATCTATCCGCCGTACCGCGTCGACATGTCGCTGAACCTGTTCGTCGTCGGGCTGGTGGTGCTGTTCGTCCTGCTCTATGCGCTGTTGCGCATCATCCGCAATATCTGGCGCATGCCGCAGCGCGTCGCCGCGTACCGCGCACGCGCGCGTGTCGCGAAGGCGCACGCGGCGTTGCGCGATGCGATCGGCAACCTGTACGCGGGGCGTTTCTCGCGCGCGGAAAAGGCCGCCAAGGACGCGCTCACGAATGGCGACAACAAGGGCGCGGCCGGTTTGATCGCGGCGACCGCCGCGCATCGCATGCATGAGTACGCGCGGCGCGACGAATGGCTCGCGCAGATCGACGAAGCAGACTGGCAGGACGCGCGCCTGATGGCCACCGCCGACATGCGCGCCGACGGCCGCGACGCCGACGGCGCGCTCAATGCGCTGACCGAGATGCAATCGCAGGGCGCGCGGCGCATTCATGCGCAGCAAATCATGCTGCGTGCGCAGCAGCAACTGAAGAACTGGGGCGAAGTGCTGAAGCTCGTGAAGACGCTGGAGAAGCGCGAGGCGATCCATCCGGCGGTCGCGGTGCGGCTGCGTCAACTGGCGGCGGAAAATCTGCTGCGCGATCGTCGCCACAATGCGGACGCGCTGCTCGAACTGTGGAACTCGCTGTCGGCGACCGAGCGTCATTCGCCGCGCCTCGCCGACACCGCCGCCGAACTGCTGGTCGCGCTGAACCGTCCGCAGGAGGCGCGCAAGATCGTCGAGGAGGCGCTCGCGCAGAACTGGGATGCGCGCCTGTTGCGACGCTATCCGGACACGGCCGGCGGCGACGCGTTGCCGCTGATCCAGAAGGCCGAGGCGTGGCAGAAGGATCGGCCGGAAGATGCGGACCTGATGTTCGCGCTGGGGCGCCTGTGCCTGCATCAGCAGTTGTGGGGCAAGGCGCAGTCGTTCCTCGAACGCGCGCTGAAGCTTGCCGACAACGAGACGCTGAAGATCCGCTCGCATCGCGCGCTCGCGCGTCTGCACGAGCAGCTGGGCGATACCGACAAGGCGAGCCAGCACTATCGCGAGAGTGCGTTGGCGATGAACGTGACGTGAGTTCGGCGTTTTCGGCCCTGCGCTGAAGCGCGCAAGCCTCGGAAACCGCTACCTGATGGCCGCAGCCCCGCGCTGCGGCCATTTGTTTTTCCGGCGGCCGGCGTTCCGGCGGCCGGCGTCCCGGCGGCCGGGCGTGCGCTGGACTCGCGCGCAATTCGCAGAACCCCAGCTCGAATCGTCGGGACTGCGCTTTGCTTCACCACCTCACTGGATGCGCAACCTCGGAGGTGTTCAAAGTGGCCAGCGACGCTGTGACGGTGCAAACCGAGACCCGCAGCGGCGACGTCGAGCGCAAGGGCGTCGTCGTCATTACAGGGGCAAGTGCCGGCGTGGGGCGCGCGAGCGCGTCCGAATTCGCACGGCAGGGCTACGACGTTGGGCTCATCGCGCGCGAGCCGCGACGGCTCGCTCGCGCCGCCGAGGAGATCGCCGCGACCTATGGCGTGCGCGCACTCGCCATTGCGGCCGATGTCGCCGATGCCGACGCGATCGAGCGCGCGGCGCAGCGCGTGAAGCGCGAGTGGGGCGGCATCGACGTCTGGGTCAACGTCGCGATGGCGACCGCGTTTGCGCCGGTGTCGGCGCTCAGCGCGCGCGATGTCGAACGCGGCACGCAGGTGACCTACCTGGGGCAGGTCAACGGCATGCTGGCGGCGCTCCCCGTGATGCGCGCGTGCGGGCACGGGACGATCGTCAATGTCGGCTCGGCGCTCGGGTACCGGTCGGTGCCGTTGCAGTCGATCTATTGCGGCGCGAAGTTTGCCGTGCGCGGCTTCACCGATTCGTTGCGTTCCGAGTTGCTGCACGACGGAGTCGATATCCATCTGACGATGGTCGATCTGCCCGCGGTCAATACGCCGCAATTCGACTGGGCGCTCAATCGCACGGGGCGCAGGGCACGGCCGGTGGCGCCGGTGTTTCAGCCGGAAGTGGCGGCACGGGCGATCTACTTTGCGGCCACCCATCGGCGGCGGCAGGTGTGGGTCGGGTGGTCGACGGTCAAGGCGATCCTCGCGAACCGGATCGCGCCGACGCTGCTCGACCGCTATCTCGCGCGGGCGGGTTACGACGGGCAATTGACCGATGAACCGTTGCCCGCCGATGCGCCCGCGAATCTCTACGAGCCGGTGCCGGGCCACTACGCTTCGCATGGTCGCTTCGATGATGAAGCGCGTGCGTACTGCTGGCAGATGTTCACCGATCGGCATCGCAATGCGGTGTACGGCGCGGCAGTGATGGCGCTGGCGGGGGGCGTCGCGTGGCTGCTGAGGCGCGAGCGGCCCTGATGCGCGGCCGGTCGGCCTCATCCCTGTCGCCGACGGGATGTCTGGACTATCCTTCGAATGACGGTACCGCCCACAAACCGTGGTGCGGCGTCCTCGACTACGAACATTCCAAAAATGGAAGCGGACAGGCCAGTTCCTCACAAAGAACAGACTGCTGTAAGCAGGGCGCGCCGCTGGATGCGCTGGCTGCCGGGACTGACGGTGCTCAAGACGTACCGGCTGAGCTGGTTGCCGAACGATCTGACGGCGGGACTGGTGCTGACCACGATGCTGGTGCCGGTTGGGATCGCTTACGCGGAGGCATCCGGCGTCCCTGGCGTGTACGGCCTCTACGCGACGATCGTTCCGCTGTTGGCGTATGCGCTGTTCGGTCCGAGCCGGATTCTCGTGCTCGGTCCCGACTCCGCGCTCGCCGCTCCGATTCTGGCGGTCGTGGTGCAAATCGCTGCGGGCGACCCGTCGCGCGCGATTGCGGCGGCCAGCATGATGGCGATCGTGTCCGGCCTGTTCTGTATCGTGATGGGCTTGCTGCGGCTGGGATTCATCACTGAATTGTTGTCGAAACCCATTCGATACGGCTATATGAACGGCATTGCGCTCGCCGTGCTGATCAGTCAATTGCCCAAACTGTTTGCCATCTCAATCGAAGAGCGCGGGCCGTTGCGGGACATCGTGAGCCTCGTGCAGGCCATCGCCGATGGCAAATCCAACTGGTATAGCTTCGCGGTGGGCGCTGGAAGCCTCGTGCTGATCCTGTTTCTCAAGCGCTTCGAAAAGCTGCCGGGCATCCTGATCGCCGTGATCGTTGCGACGTTGTGCGTAACCGTATTGCACCTCGATAGCATTGGTGTGAAAGTGCTCGGCAAGATTCCTCAAGGCCTGCCGACCTTTGCGCTGCCGTGGGTCACCGACGCCGATCTGGTCAAGATACTGCTCGGCGGCTGCGCGGTCGCGCTGATCTCGTTCGCGGATACCAGCGTGCTGTCGCGAACTTTCGCGGCACGTTTTCGCAGCCGCGTCGATCCCAATCAGGAGATGGTCGGGCTCGGCGTGGCCAATCTTGCGGCCGGCCTGTTCCACGGCTTCCCGATCAGCAGCAGTTCGTCGCGCACGCCGGTCGCCGAGGCGGCGGGTGCGAAGACGCAACTGACGGGCGTCGTCGGCGCGCTGGCGGTCGCGGCGCTGCTGATGGCCGCGCCCAATCTGATGCGCTACCTGCCCAACAGTGCGCTCGCCGCGGTCGTCATCGCGGCGGCGATCGGTCTGTTCGAGATCACGGACCTGAAGCGGATTTTCCGCATCCAGCAATGGGAGTTCTGGCTGTCGATGGCCTGCTTTGCCGGCGTCGCGGTGTTCGGTGCGATTCCCGGCATCTGCTTCGCGGTGGTGATCGCGGTCATCGAATTTCTGTGGGACGGCTGGCGACCGCACTACGCGGTGCTCGGTCGCGTCGAAGGTTTGCGCGGCTATCACGACTTGCAGCGCTATCCGCATGCCCAGCGAATCCCCGGACTCGTGCTGTTTCGCTGGGATGCACCGCTGTTCTTTGCGAATGCCGAGCAGTTTCAGGAGCGCCTGCTGGAAGCCGTCGCCGAATCGCCGGCACCGGTGCGGCGTGTGGTGGTGGCGGCCGAACCGGTGACGAGCGTGGACGTCACCTCCGCCGACATGCTGCGGGAACTGACGCGCACGCTCGACGAGCGCGGGATCGCGCTGCACTTTGCAGAGATGAAGGATCCGGTTCGCGACAAGCTCAGACGCTTCGAGCTGACCGATCTGATTGGCGATGCGTGCTTTCATCCGACGGTGAACAGTGCGGTTGATAGCTATGTCGAGGGGGTTGGGAAGGAATAGTATTCGGACCTTGAGCTGGATCACCGGAGAGCCGGCATGACCCTGCCGTCCGCGTCTAAAACGCCTGCGAAAACGGTTTGGGACCGCGCCAGTTCACGTCCGCGGGAAAGCCGGATTCACGAAGGAATACGCGGTACCACCAACTTTACCGCGCAGGGGATCAGCCGCAAGAATCCGGCCGAATATCGTATGCGCGGGATCGAAGGGTTGGTCGTCCCGCAGGATCTCCATTGCCGTAGTCAATATCCTGAAGGCCATGTCGCGCTGGGCATCGGTCACAGTCGGTCTCATCTCAGTTCCTGGCCCCGACGGTCCTGAGGGCGTCGGCGTACTGGGCTGTGCATGTACCGGGATTGCGAACGAGAGGATCACCAGGATTGCGCCAGTAGGCCTGAACCACTTCCGCGCGCCGTGGCGCTTTGCCACCTGCTGTTCAAGACGGGCTTCATTCACGGTGTTGCCGTTTCAACGCGGAATAGTCACGATTGAGGCGAACGTCCATCAGGACCGGCGTTTTGGGTTCGTCCGGAGCTGGATTCTTTGGGCCGGGGTCGCCGAAAGCAAATTCGACATCCACCGGAAATCGGCTCGTTGGCAGATCCGAAGCACGATAGCGATAGTGATGCAGACGAATCTGTGGAGGCACGGTTCCCATATCATTGCCGGGCCGCCGCTCGCCGTTGCCGTCGATCCAGTAGCCGATATCGACCTGGAGGAGATCTTCCAGCGTCGAGCGGTTGATGTCCGTCAATAGTGGATTGAAGCGGATCGTGAAGCGCCTCACGACCTGCTTGATTTTCGTGCGGTCGGCCGAGGGGTCGAGCGGATCGGGTACCACAACTACGATGATTTGCGTGTCCGGCAACACCGGATTCACGAAGGAATACTCCGTAACGCATACCACGCCGCGATCTCGTCGCGCCGCAAGAATGCTGCCGAATATCGTATGCGCGGGATTGAAGGGCTGGTCGTCGCGCAGGATCGCCATTGCCGTGATCAGTATCCTGAAGGCCATGTCGCGCTGAGCATCGGTCACAGTCGGTCTCATCTCAGCTCCTGGCCCCGACGGTCCTGAGGGCGTCGGCGTACTGAGCTGTGCATGTATCGGGGTTGAGAACGAGAGGATCACCAGGATTGCGCCAGTAGGCCTGAACCACTTCCGCGCGCCGTGGCGCTTTGCCACCTGCTGTTCAAGACGGGCTTCATTCACGGTATTGCCGTCTCAACGCGGAATAGTCACGACTGAGGAGAACGTCCATCAGGACCGGCGTTTTGGGTTCGTCCGGCGCCGGATCGTTCGGGTCGGGGTCGCCGAAAGCAAATTCGACGTCCACCGGAAATCGGCTCGTCGGCAGATTCGAAGCACGATAGCGATAGCTATGCAGCCGAATCTCCGGTGGCGCCGTTCCCATATCATTGCCGGGCCGCCGCTCGCCGTTGCCGTCGATCCAGTAGCCGATATCGACATGGAGCAGGTCTTCGAGCGTCGAGCGGCTAATGTCTCTCAATAGTGGACTGAAGCGGATCGTGAAGTGCGTCACGACTTGCTTGCCCTTCGTGCGGTCGGCGGAGGGGGCGGCCGGATCGGGTACCACAAATAGAATGATTTGCGTGCGCGGAAATGCCGGATTGACGAAAGAGTACTCCATACCACCTACACGACCGCGCAGCGGGTGCGCCGCAAGAATGCGGCCGAATATCGTGTGCGCGGGATCGAAGGGCTGGTCATCCCGCAGGATCGCCATTGCCGTGGTCAATATCCTGAATGCCATGTCGCGCTGGGCGTCGGTCACAGTCGGTCTCATCTCAACTCCTGGCCCCGACTGTCCTGAGGGCGTCGACGTACTGAGCTGTGCATGTACCGGGATTGCGAACGAGAGGATCACCAGGATTCTGCCAGTAAGCCTGAACCACTTCCGCGCAGGCGTAGGCATCTTCTTCATGAAGTTGGCTCCTATAGCCGGTTTCGAATTGCGCCATTTTTCGTGCTGTTTCAGCAGAGAGGTTCAGCAGGTCACACACTTTCCTTTCGGCAAGCGGGAGATCTCGCCTGATATGCTCCCAGCTGTGCTTGTCGTGCAGGTAAGAAATCAGCCAGTAGTAGTGGAATACAAGCATCCTGTGCAGACCGATGTGAACGCGATGATCGTCTGGTAGCGGCGTGTTTCCAGCCGCTGTATAGGCTTCTTTCAGCATCGTCGACCAATACAACGTCTGGACATTCGGCAGATCCCTGTAGTCTTCTGGAAAGTGTTGAAGCAAAGAAAACATCCAGAAGTACTGCTGGCAGTGGCGAGACTCGTGATACAGCGTGTCGGCAAATGCCTTGAGACGGTTATCCAGCGAGGCCGGCTGGTCCCTGAGTTCGACGATGTGCGCGATCTCGCTCTCGTTGACGGCGATAACCCAGTACTTCCCGATGAACGCGGCGCTGACATCCTGTCGCAGGTTGTACTGCCTTGCCCGCTCTGGATCGACGATCACAACCAGTGGCATCGCACCGTTATTTTCCGGGCTGGCGGCATAGCCTCGTGGCAATCCAAAGGGCCCGGCACCAAGCGCGATTTCCAATTGCGGCGTGACCGCGTTTTGAATGGTCTTTATCGAATCGGAAGTCAACGGCCACGTCACCCCGGCCCAATCGATTCCCTGCAACGCCGTCTTGATCGCAGCCGTATAAGCCTTGGTCACCGGATATTCAACATCCTTGCGCATCGACATACCGGCCGGCGCATCAGCCTCGGTCGCACCGTTGATGAAGTGATGAAAGCGCAGACCGAAGTTCATCGGATCGCATGAAACGAATTCCGGCGGCTTGTCTTCCGTCGTCGCGCTTTGATCGGGAGAGGCCACGGCCTTTCCTGCGACCCTGGCGGTGCGCTTCTCGGCGTTGGGCACTGCACTTGCAAACGGCTCGTTCGTCTCCCTGATCACCGCGCCTCTGCTCACCGCAATAACCTTGTCCGGTTCACTCGCGGCGAACAGTTCAACCGTCGCGAATGCAAGAAGATTGCTCGTGACGAGACTCGTTTCTCCAAGCGCATTGGTCACGCCCTGAATCACCTGACCATCGTCGAGCGTGATCCGGTACGGCTGGTTCGGCAGTGCAAAGCCCGTATCGTGTTCGATCAGAACGTGATGCGCGGCCAGCTTGCCCGGCTTTCCGGGCGTTACCGGCACATTGACAGGCCGCGCCGCTGGCCTGTCAGTTTGATGACCACGCGCATGGACCCGATGCTCTCCATCCGTATAGACCCTGTACCCTTCCGAATTGATGACCACCTTCGTGCTTCCCGCATGGAGCACGATCTCTTTGCTGGCCATCAGATTGATCGAATCGGTTCTACTGATGATGCTGACGACCCGCTGCGCGATGACCTCGACATCATCGCTCTGCGCGTCGATTCGCACCTTGCCTGACGCGGCCTTGAGCCTGATGCCGAGATTCTGCGTGAACACCCGCACGCCGTTGATTGCCGACGCCAGCAGCGATTTCGCCGCCGCCATGCTGACGTGTCCGCCCGCTGTGAGCGCGATGTGTTCGATACTCGCCACGTGCGTGCTTTGCGCTGCGGTGAGACCGACCCCCGCCGCGCTGGCCAGCACCATGTCGGGTGCGCTCAGTTGCGGGAAGGGAAGGTCCGCACGCGCCGCGACGCCGCGTATCGCCTCGTTCTGCGCCTTGATGGCCCGCGATACGTCGCTTTGACTGGTCTGCTGCTCCTGTGCCTCATACTGCCGCGCGAGACCCGCGAGGTTCTCGTGGATATCGCGCGCCTGCGTGAGGCGCGCCACGGTCTCGCCGAGATCCTTTGCCGGCGCGGTCGCGCCGCGACGCGCCTCCGTGGTGATCAGCATGCCTCTATTGGCGCGCGCGACACCCCATGCGTCGGTGGCCAGTTCCCAGCCTTCACCGCGCGCCTGCTGTCGGCCGGCCTCGCGCACGACCTGCGTGTTGTAGCCCAGCACGAGGCGCGAGCGTGCGTGATCGCTGGCGAGCTGTGCCTGGAGTTGGCCCGGCGTGTCATCCAGTACGACGTGATTGGTCTGGCCGTCGCAGCCACCTTTGGGCTCACTGCTCAAGACGCCTGAAAGTGCCTGGTTATCCGGTAGCTTCCAGGGCGGCTGGTTCCAGCCATTGATCATCCGGCCCGATACGTACGGCTTGTCCGGGTCCTCTTCGTGGTAGCTGACCATGACCTCCTGACCGACACGCGGCGGATAGATCGCGCCGAAGCCATTGCCTTGCCACGGCGACGACACGCGCACCCAGCAACTGGCACTCTCGTTTTTCGGGCCAAGCCGGTCCCACACGAAACGCACCTTGGCGCGCGCGTATCCATCGACCCAGATCGGCTGATGCTCGGGCCCAACCACGATCGCCGTTTCCGCCGCGCAGCGCGGCTTTTTCTTCGGGCGGTTTCTGAAGAATGTATTGGCAGGCTGAAGCACGAAGCTGGTCACGCACCGGCGCAACGCGTCGTTCGTGTCGTTACCGGACGGCTGTGTGTTCTGCGGCGCGTTGCGAATGTCGAGCGTGGTCGATACCGCCAGGTACTCGGCGTTGATGTCGCATTGCGGATGGTTGTCGAGCCAGAATGTTTTCCCGGTTGTCAGGCCGCGCAGATTCCCTCGGCCCTTCAGACGTAGCCGGTGGCAGCGCATTGCGTCGACGCGCACGCTCGCGAGGTATTCGGCTTCATTGCGGAAGTTGTTTCGCCTACCCGACAATCCCATCTCGCCGGCGAGCGGTTGCGAGTAGTCGCCCCAGCCGTGTTGCTCGATGTTGTCGAAGGCCCGTTCGCTGAAGCTCTCGTACTCGCCCTCGAAGTGCATGCCGGGGCGCGTGTAGTCGTAGTCGATCAGACTGACCTTGCCCGTCGTGATCTGACGCGAGACCTCGAGCCTGTGAATGTGTTCTTCGTCGACGTGCCGGCTGTCAGGCGCGTGATAGCGGATAGTGTCGTAGCCGTTGTCGTGCTGTTTGTGCGAGCCGGGCGAATCGCACAGTACCAGCGTCATTCCGTCGAACAGATAGTAGATTCCCCATTCTCTCCAGATCCGCGTGAGGAATTCGAAATCGGATTCCCACATCTGCCGGACATGGTCCCGCTTTGGGTAGCCTTCGCAAAGACCGGTCGCGCCCAACTCCATCACCACCGGAAAGTGATAACGCTCCTTGAGTATCCGGTCGGTGATGTCCACTACGCTCGCGTCCTGAAAGATCCTGCTTTCGCGGTTCTTCGTGGCCAGCCACAGCCAGGGGCGCACGACGAAGCGGTAATGGGCGCGCCGGTCGTCGGTGCCGGTCTGTTTCATGCCTGTGACGAGGCCCGAAATCGTGCGGCGGCCCGCGCCCACGTGTGCCACGTCACCGGGTTCCAACGCCTGTTGACCGAACAATCCGTTCCCGTCGAACGCGATCGAAATGTCGATGACTTTGCCAATCAGGTTGTCGGGTACGACCAGTTCCTGTGCTTGCCACAATCCGAGCGTCGGACTTTCGATCGTCGCCACATCGAGCGTGTATCGATAGAGCTTGCCCAGGGATTCGGTGCCGCGCAGACGGAGCGGAGCCAGCAAAGGCTCATTGCCCCACGTGGGTAGTGCGTCACTGGAAAGACCTAGCGTGCGGTCCTGTGCGGGTTCGGCCATGCGTGCAAGGAGCTCGGTGTTTCGTGGCAACCGGGAAGCGATCATGAAGCGATCAGGATCGCGCCGCAGCCCGTCCTGTCGCCGGCATGGCTGACCCGCTTGCCGTTGTGGGTTCGCTGGCCGGTCGCGATGATCGGATAGACACCGCCACACCTCGGACACTCGACGCCGTGTCCATCGAGTGCAACCGGGATGCCCATGTGCATGAGGTCTGTCGCGGCCTCGATGACCGTGCCGTCGTGCGTCGTCTTGTCTGCGAGCCGGATCATCGGCTGGCCGTTGCCGTTCTTCATCGGTCATCCCCTGTTATGTGCGAACGACAGTATCGGGAGCGGGGCAACCAGGAGCATTCGGAATTGGATGAATTTTTAGCCTATGTAGGCAATTTGTTTGATTTGTCGGGCGAACGGGATCTCACAGCTTCCAGAAGAAGCATCCCCCATGCGCCGGGGCCCCGGATGAACCTGCCAACAGCGCGCTCGCCGCGATCGTCACTGCGGCGGCGCCTGGTCTGTTCGAGATCACGGCTTACGGGAATCGTTCCTGCGGGCGTTTGTCAGCCGGCTGCACAGTGACATTCTTCGGCACGCGCCGTCCATAGACGACGCGCCCTTCGCTTAGAAGAACCCCAGCGCCTCCGCCTGATAGCTGACCAGCAGACACTTCGTCTGCTGATAGTTCGACAACGCCATCTTGTGTGTTTCGCGCCCGATCCCCGACTGCTTGTAGCCACCGAAGGCCGCATGCGCCGGATACAGGTGATAGCAGTTGGTCCACACGCGTCCCGCCTCGATCTCGCGTCCCATCTTGTAAGCGCGGGTACCGTCGCGAGTCCACACGCCCGCGCCCAGGCCATAGTACGTGTCGTTCGCGAGTTCGATCGCTTGCTGTTCGTCCTTGAACGTCATCACCGAGGCGACCGGCCCGAAGATCTCCTCCTGGAACACACGCATATCGTTGTTGCCGAACAGCATCGTCGGCTTCACATAGAAACCCTCGCCGAGGCCGACGCCAGGGGTTGCGCGCTCGCCGCCGACGAGGCACCGCGCCCCTTCGTCCCGGCCGATGTCGATATACGACAGGATCTTGTCGAGCTGCTGCTGCGATGCCTGCGCACCGATCATCGTTTCGAGGTTCAGCGGATGGCCAGCCTTGATGCGTTCCACCCGGGCGATCGCCTTCTCGATGAAGCGCTCGTAAATCGACTCCTGAACCAGCACGCGCGACGGGCACGTGCACACTTCGCCCTGATTCAGCGCGAACATCGCGAGACCTTCGAGCGCCTTGTCGAGGAACGCGTCGTCGCGATCGAGCACGTCGGCGAAGAAGATGTTCGGGCTCTTGCCGCCGAGTTCGACCGTCGACGGGATCAGGTTGTCCGCGGCTGCGTGCAGGATGCGCTTGCCGACCGGCGTCGAGCCGGTGAACGCGATCTTCGCGATGCGCTTGCTGGTGGCGAGCGCTTCGCCCGCTTCCTTGCCGAAGCCGTTGACGATGTTGATGACCCCGGCTGGGAACAGGTCGCCGATCAGTTCGATCAGCACGAGTATCGAAGCCGGCGTCTGCTCGGCCGGCTTCATCACGACGCAGCAGCCGGCCGCGAGCGCGGGCGCGAGCTTCCATGCGGCCATCAGCAGCGGAAAATTCCACGGGATGATCTGACCGACCACCCCAGCCGGCTCGTGAAAGTGATAAGCGACCGTGTTGTCGTCGATCTCCGAGATGCCGCCTTCCTGCGCGCGGATGCAGCCCGCGAAATAGCGGAAATGATCGACGGCGAGCGGCAGGTCCGCGGCCATCGTTTCGCGCAGCGGCTTGCCGTTGTCGATCGTCTCGGCGACCGCTAGCAGCTTCAGGTTCTTCTCCATGCGCTCGGCCACCGCCAGCAACTGGTTCGCGCGCTCTGTCACCGAGGTCTTCGCCCATTTGCGGCGCGCTGCGTGCGCGGCGTCGATGGCGAGGTCGATATCGGCAGCGCTCGAGCGAGGCACGCGACAAAACGGCTGCCCGTTGATCGGCGACACGTTGTCGAAATAGTCGCCGCCGACCGGCGGTACCCACTTGCCGCCGATGTAGTTTTCGTAACGCTGGCGATAGGGATACTCGATGTCGATGCCGAGGGCTTTCAGGTCAAATGGATTCATCACTTGTCTCCGTTTTGTGATGGTGATCGGGTGACTGCGCGGGACCACCTCAGGCACGAACCGTACCAATGCATCGAAGTGGGCTATTTCAGGGACTGCGGTGAGCTGGATGGCGGAAGTGTTCCGTTCCGGAACAGTTGCGCGGGCAGCGGGTGTTCAGAAACGCCGCAGATTCGGCCGACGCTGACGCAGATCAAGGATGCGGGCCCGCGCGGGGTCGCCGCGCGCGTCGGGCGGACTGGCAAAGGGAGTATTCTGTCGACACGCATCAAAGCGTCCGGCACGACCCGGGCGCATTCAGGAGGAGACAATGCGCGACGACGTTCATCCGCTCGGCGTGGCGGCGGCTAACCGCTCCAAAGGTTGGCCCGCACCGGCGATCCAGAAAGCCCACGAACGCTCCGAGACGTTCGGCCTGCGCGCATCGATCCGGCCGGATTACGACATCCTGTCCGACACGGGCCTCGCGCTGAAGCGCGAACAGAACCAGGTGCTGTGCGCGCATGCGATGCCGGTCATGGAGACGCTGCGCGAGCAGATCGTCAACACGCAAAGCATGATCGTGCTGACCAACGCCGAAGGGTTGATCCTGCATTCGATCGGCGACGACGATTTTCTGCATCGCGCGGAAAAAGTGGCGCTGCGGCCTGGCGCGAACTGGGCCGAGGATCGTCAGGGGACCAACGCGATCGGTACCTCGCTGGCCGAGGGATGTGCGATGGTCGTTCATGGGGACCAGCACTATCTGGCGGCGAACCGCTTCCTGACCTGTTCGAGTGTGCCGATTCTCGATCCGTACGGCGATCTGATCGGCGTGCTCGACGTGACGGGCGACCACCGCAGCTATCACCAGCACACGACGGCACTCGCGAAGATGTCGGTGCAGATGATCGAAAACCATCTGTTCTCGACTGCGTTTCGCGACGTGCTGCAAGTATCTTTCCACGGCCGGCCGGAATTTCTCGGCACGCTGATGGAAGGGATCATTGCGTTTACCGATGATGGGCGCTTTCTGTCCGCGAATCGAAGTGCGCAGTTTCAGTTGGGCTTGTCGCTCGCTGCGTTGCGCGCGCATACGCTGTCGTCGCTATTTCAGATCTCGTATGCGCAATTGATCGATCGTTTGACGCATGGCGTCGCGCCGCATCTGATGCTGAATTTGCACAACGGTGCGGTGGTTTGCGCGCGCGGGCAGTTCAGGCGGGCGTCGTTTGGGCTGGGGCGTGGAGCCGTCGATGTGCAGGGTGCAGTCGCACCGCGACCGGTGTGTGCGAATGCGCGTCAACCGGCTGCGGGACTGTCGCGGCTCGGCGATCTCGATACCGGCGATGCTCGTGTGTCCGCACTGATCGCGAAGGTTCGCAAGGTGCTCGGCAAGGATATTCCGATTCTGATCACCGGCGAGACCGGTACCGGCAAGGAGTTGCTCGCGCAGGCGATTCATAACGATTCGCCGCGAGGTGATGGGCCGTTTGTTGCGGTTAACTGTGCTTCGATTCCGGAGTCGCTGATCGAATCTGAGCTATTCGGGTATGAAGAGGGTGCGTTTACCGGCGCGCGGCGTAAAGGGGCGATCGGCAAGCTGATGCAGGCGAATGGAGGCACGCTGTTTCTCGATGAGATCGGGGATATGCCGTATTCGTTGCAGGTGCGGTTGCTGCGTGTTTTGCAGGAGCGGGTTGTGACGCCGCTTGGGGCGACGCGGGCGGTTCCTGTCGATGTCTCCATTATTTGCGCGACCCACCGCAACTTGCGCGAGATGATCGCGCAGAACCAGTTTCGCGAGGATCTTTACTATCGGATCAACGGGCTTGCGGTTCGGTTGCCGGCGTTGCGTGAGCGGAGCGATCTCGCGGTCGTCGTTCAAAAGATGTTGCAGTGGGAATCAGTCGAAAGCGGGGGGCGGCAGGCGCTCAGCGTTGCGGCTGATGTGATGGCGGTGTTCGGGCGACATGCGTGGCCGGGTAACTGTCGGCAACTGGCTAATCTGCTGCGCACTGCGGCGGCGATGGTGGATGAGGATGGGGTGATTCGGTGGGAGCATTTGCCGGATGATTTTTTGGATGATGTGGGGCGCGCGGGTTGCGGCGATGGCGAGGTTGGACAGGGGGGCTCTGCTGCGTCGGCCGCTTCGAGCTCTTCAGCCATTTCGGCCGGTTCGGCTGCGGATGCCCCTGCTGCTGGCGATGCGTCGCTGCCCGACGGTGCTCGGCTGCAGGATGTTGCCACCTCTGTGGTTGCGATGACGCTGGCGCGCCACGGCGGAAACGTGTCTGCTGCGGCGCGTGCGCTCGGGGTCTCGCGGAACACGATCTATCGCAGGATGCCGGCTGTGCAGCCGGGGCGGGTGGCGGAAAAGGATTGACGCCGGAGTTTTCGCAGGACCAATCGATAATGGCCGCGGTGACCGGCCAGTTTTCCCTATGAGTCGAGTCACATGGGTGACGAAGGCTGCGGCGCCCGATGGCCGCCCGCCCGCCGCGCGCGCCGCGTGATGATCATGGACGTAGCCCCCATTACTTCACGAGCTCCCGCAGACTGTCAACGACCTCCGGGTTAGCCAGCGTGGATACGTCTCCGGGGTCTTGATGGTTTGAAAGTGCTGCGAGCACGCGCCGCATGATCTTGCCCGACCGGGTCTTGGGCATGTCCGGAACAATGACCACCCGGTGCGGCTTCGCGATGGCTCCGATCCGATCGACCACCGAGTCTGTGACCCGCTTTGCAAGCTCCTCCGAAGCTTCCACTCCGGGCTTTAACGAAACATACAGTTCGGGCACTCTGCCCTTGATCTCGTCGGCGACCGGCACGACAGCCGCTTCGACGACTTCGGGGACAAGCAGGGCGGCTGACTCGATTTCTTTGGTACCGAGGCGATGGCCGGCGACGTTGATCACGTCGTCGATGCGACCGAGAATCCGGAAGTAGCCGTCCGCAGCGTCGACAGCACCGTCTCCCGCCATGTAGGGCCAGTCGCGCCAGTCCTTGCTCTTGGGATCCCGGCAGTAGCGGGCATAGTACGTTTTCACGTAGCGCTCCGGGGCCCTCCAGATGGTCTGAAACGCGCCGGGCCACGGATTGAGAATACAGATGTTGCCCGCCTTGCCGGAACCGCTTGCAAGTTCATTACCGGTGTCGTCGTAAATCACCGGATGAATGCCAGGTATTCCCGGACCGGCACTGCCGGGCTTCATCTTGTGCAACGCCGGCACCGTGCTGCAAAGGAACCCGCCCGTTTCAGTTTGCCACCACGTGTCGACAATGACGGCCTCCCCCTTCCCGACAGACCGGTGATACCACTTCCAGACTTCGGGCTCGATGGGTTCGCCCACGGTCGTCATGTGCTTGAAGTGATAGCTGTACTTCGCGGGTTCGTCCGGTCCGCTGCGCCGCAGTGCGCGGATCGCAGTCGGCGACGTGTGGAAGATATTGACGCCGAGGTTTTCGGCAATTCGCCAAGGTCGCCCGGCATCGGGGTAGACGGGCACGCCTTCGTACACGACCGACGAGGCCGCGAGCGCGAGCGGGCCGTAGACAATGTAGGAGTGACCGGTAATCCAGCCGATGTCGGCCATGCACCAATACACGTCCTCGGGGTGGATATCCTGGATGTATTTCGATGTCCAGGCGACGTAGGCGAGATAGCCTCCAATGGAATGCTGGCACCCCTTGGGGCGGCCCGTGGTACCGCTCGAATACATGAGGAATAGCGGTGCCTCAGCGGGCATCTGCACGGGCTCGACACGTTTGCCGCGGAACGCCTTGAGGGCGTCGTTGACGATTACATCGCGTTCTTCCACGAGCTGCGTCGGACTCGAATACTTGCCCGGATACCGCTGCCAGATCAGAACCTTCTCGGCCTGGTGACCCTTCCCGGCAGCTTCGGCGAACGCGGTGTCGGCTTTTTCCTTGTGATCGATCAGCTTGCCGCCACGCCAGTAAGCGTCCATCGTAATCAGCAGACGGCTCTCGGAATCCAGGATGCGGTCGGCGCAGGCCGCGCCGCTGAAGCCGCTAAATACCTGCGAGTGAATCACTCCGAGCCGGGCGCAGGCGAGCATCGTGATGGGCAGCTCCGCCACCATAGGCATATGGAGAGTAACCCGGTCACCGGCTTTTAGACCGCAGAAGTCGCGTAGCATGGCCGCGAACTCGCTTACGCGGACATAAAGTTCCTGGTAGGTGACATGCTGGACCGTCTCGTCCTCGGGCTCTGGCACGAAATGGATCGCGGCCTTGTTCCGGTAGGCGGCGAGGTGACGATCCACGCAGTTGTAGCAGGCATTGATCCGACCACCGACGAACCAGCGCCAGAACGGAGGATTGCTCGCGTCGAACATCGTGTCCCAGTACCTGTACCAGTCGAGAAGGTCCGCGAACTCCTTGAAGCACTCGGGGAATTTGTCGAGAGAGAAACGTGCGAACACTCCCGCGTCTGTCAGATTGGCTTGGGCGATGAACGAGGCGGGCGGCGGGAAATATTCCTCTTCAGGCCAGTGCACGGCGATTTGCGCCTCGGAAACCTCGGCCGCTTGTTGCTCTGCGGAAGCGCGGCGCGATGACTTGTCTCGTGACATGACAGTTCCTCCTTGCTTCTAGGTGCCCAGCGACACGAGGTGTCCCACGCTACCCGCGGCAGCGCGTCTTTTGACCTGTCTCATGGGTCTGGACACCAGGCGCGACAGTCCGTGCGCTGCATAACGAATTTAAGGCCAGGGCGGATGCAATGCCAAGCAACGTATTCCCTGTCAAAGAGCTGCATCCCGAGGGCCAAAGGTGTTAGCGCGACGAGGAGCGTTGACTTGCCGGTCGGTCAACCCTGAACTCAATTTTCATTGGGGTTCATCAAACGGGAGAGGCGCCATGGATCTGCTCGTTGAACGTGTCGACGTATGGGCGGCCACAATCGAGGACAGGCCCGGCGGTCTCGCCGAAGTGTTAAGTGTCCTGCGAGATGCCGGAGCGAACCTGCAATTCATCATCTCCCGTCGAACTGCGGAAGCACCCGGGAAGGCGGTCGTGTTTCTCGCGCCGCTTCAGAACGACCGAGAAATTCGTGCCGCCTCGCAGGTGGGGTTCAACGTCCTCCCGAGTCTTCACCCGGTGCGGGTGATGGGCTCCGACCGGCCGGGCATCATTGCAGAGTTGACCCAAAAGTTGGCTACCGGGGGAATCAACCTTCGCGGCGTTTCGGCTGCCGCTATCGGCACACAGTTCGTTGCCTACCTGGCAATGGACGCGCTGTGTGACACGATTCGTGCAATGGAGATTTTGCAGCAGGCGTAGGACGTTGCGCCGCCGCGACCAAAAGGAGTGCTTGCGTGCCGCGCCGGCCGTGGGACGCCATCGCAGCAACGCCCTGACACGTTTATGACGTCGTAAAGCCGGCCAGTGATCACACCCGCCGATAGCGCGAATTGTCAGGGGGTATTCGTTCGAACATCAGAGTTCCTCATCGAACGGCGATCCATCGCCTCGTAACGAGTCCAGTCGGTCCACATTTCTCGACCCACTTGGCTGATACCGGAAAGACTCGATACTCAGACTTGGTCTCCGTCTCCGTGGAGCACCGCAGGCCTGACTGGCCGGCGCGCTTGCTGCACGCCGGCCGACCCGCGCCGAGTGGCTAGGCCGCTCGCGGATGGGCTTGTGCCCAGTCGTGTGTCGGAAGCACGGTGTGTCCGAAGCTTTCGTTGATCACCATCGCCGCCGACGCATAGAACGCCAGTAGAGCGGTAATCAAGCCTACATAGCCGCCGGCCCGCGTGGCAACGCCCATACCTGTCCATGCGCCGATCGCCAACAGCAGAAAAGTGACCCACAGCGAGAGAAACACCAGTTGCACAGACGTACTCGTGTGCAGCGAGCCGATCCACATGTAGAACGTGAAGACCCCCCACACAAACAGATACCAGCCGATGAAGGCCTCAGGCACCTTGGTGCCCAGGAACGCGACAAACAGCGCAAAGGACCACCAGAAGGAGCCGTAACTGAGGAACGCCACCGTGCCTAGCGTATTGCCGCGTGGAAATTCGAGCACGCCCGCGATCATCTGCGCCGTGCCGCCGAAAGCGAACGCTAGCGCCAGCACGAGCCCCAAGGCATCCTTGTCGAACCAGCCGGCGTTCACCATGCTGAGCATCCATGTGGTGAATGCGAATCCAGCGAGCCCGAGCGGCGCCGGGTTGGCTAACTTACTGTTCATAAACCGCCTCCTTGGTGGTTAGCATCTGAGACATATCCGGAGACGATACGAATCCCTCGGTCGCCGCCGAACGCGACCGCGCCATGCTCGCTATCGATGGCCATCAGCGCAATATGCGTTCGGCCCAATTTGTGGCGCAGCCACGTGCAAGCCTGCGCGGTTGAACTTAAGTGTAGGATGCGTTGCGCCGCTCGCCGAATCGGATGGTACTGATCTGGCTGGAGGATGACCGCCAGATAGACGCAGCGTGTCGCTACCCGTATGAACGTGATCGAAAGCGGGTCAATGGCGTTCGAGCGTCGGTTGGGCACTCAAGAGCGGCCTCTTGGCCGGACCCGTGCCAACCGGCCGGATCGGCCATGGGAGGGCCGGGAGTCAATGTGACTCCAGGAAGCCTTGAAGAAAGTGATGGGATTCGACTCGCTCACCGTCGCCCGTTTGGACTCACCTAACACCTGCTTGACCGGGAGCCTCGATTTCAATCGGATCAAGGTGGACGGCGGGTGCTCAGCGGTACCGGCAACGTTCTTGCGCGAAGGCTGCCGATACAGGGATACGAAAGCATGATCCCGCGTGCACATCTCCCAGCGCGGGGGAGATGTGTCTAGCGCGCCGCGATCCCTTGTGCCCCCGGCGGTACGCCGGTGACTGAGCCAAGTGGCTCGAGTGTTCCGTCTGGCATCACGCGAAAGCCACTGACAGCGCCGTTACCTTCACGAACGTAGAGGAATTTGCTGTGACCACTGAGCGCCATGTCAAGGGGAGCGCTGAGTGTGCCTGCAGTCGGATTGAGCAAGCGTACTGTGCCGTCCGCCGCGATCCGCAGACTGCTGATCGAGCCGCTACCGGCATTGGCCGTGTAGGCAAAACGTCCATCGCCCGTGGTGACAAGCCAGCAAGGGGCGCTCTGGCCCAAGGGAATTGCCGCACTGATGGAAGTCAGATGTTTGCTGTCCTCGACCTCATATGAGGAAACCGAACCAGATCCGGCCTCGGAGACGATCGCATAACCCCGGGTCGTGATGGAAAAGCCGAACGGCGTGACGCCGTTTGACGCATGGGGGGTTGGAGTCTTCGAGGCGTAACCGGTGAAGCCGACATAATACGTGTCAATGAGTTGTGTGCCCTTTTCGGTCACGAGCAGTTCGTTGCCTTCCGGCGCAAACTTCACTTGCGCGGGCTGGGCGGAGTTTCCGCCGGCAAGTGGTCGTTGTGAGCCTGGTAATGGAACGAGACGCTTGCCAAACGCGTCGACGATAAAGCCATTGATGTTCGGTGTGCCTCCGGCATTAAGCACATACGCGATGGGCCCCTTCACGGTCACGCTGACGGGCATTTGACCACCCGATGGTTTTCTGTCGAGCAGCGTCAGTTTGCTGCCGTCGACCGCGAACAGCGAAACATCATTGCTGCCCGGGTTCACGGCGAAGAGAAAGCCTGCTGCCAACGTTAGGGAACCCTGCGAGCCTAGTGGATCGGCTCCCGTGCCTGCTCCTTTACCGCCAGTTGAGTACGTGGCCTCGTAGTTCAGTATTCCGTTGGCAGCGCGCGAATAGACAAGAACCGAGTTCCCGGACGGCTGGTTTGACAGAACGTAAACCGCTCCTGGCGGATCGACCTCCGAATCGGCTTGCGCAATGCTGATTGAAGCGAATCCTAACGCCGTCGCGAACGCGATGGTTCGCAATAGAAACGTTAAACGGCACGTGATAAATGACATGGCGTACTCCTTGCGTGGGCGACGAGCGAACGGGTGACGTCGGATGAACGAGTGGGCAGAGCAGGTAGCTGTACGTTACGTCCTTGATAAATTGGGCTACAGGCAGACCTGCAAGAGCGTTACCCAGTTCGCGAGCTGTTTCATTACTTCACCCCCTTGTCGCGTTTACTACACGGTGGTTAAGGAGGTCGAACAGGGAACATCGGGCAGCGGTGGATTGGTCGGGAGCCGGGTCGCGACTATTCGGCGTCGTACATCTCCGTTCGGCTTGACTGCGGCTCTCGCGGACCTGAGTCAAGGGCGGTTTTCGTTGGACGTACAGCCATTCGCCGCCCCTCGTTTGTATATAGTCCATCTGGGCCGCTTGACCATGAACATTTTTTGACGGTGCTCCCAATGCCGTTGAATCCCGCCAAAGGTATGACTGATCCGCCAGTAAGTGCTGCCAATGGACTACCTTCGGCCTTGACTTGAAAAGCCCTTCGGGGCGAATAGATTGACGATGGCCTCCTGTAGGGGCAGCAAGGGGACATCCGTCAACGTGGATTGAGTGACTCGAAGGGGTCGCGTGCCGCCAATCGCTGCCGGCCTGCAGCCGGGGAACGAGCGACACTCGCCCGCGCCGGGGCAGTACACTACCGGTCTCGGCAAAAGCCAGGTAATCCCATCCACGTCAGACAGTCCATGGACTACTTCGCCGCAGTACGGGCCTTCGTTTGCGCAGCGGAACTGCAGAGCTTCAGCAAGACGGCCAATGCACTGTCAGTCAAGACCTCGACTGTCTCCCGCTACGTAAGCGAACTCGAAAGAGATCTGGGCATCGCCCTATTCAACCGGTCGACGCGCGGCCTCGTCCTGACAGAAGGCGGCCGGCTGTTTCGTGAACATGCCTTGTTAGCGTTGCAAGCACTCGATGACGCGCGCGAAGTGACATCGTCGCTAAATCGCACGCCACAAGGCGTGCTGCGCGTGACAATGCCACCGGCATTCGGCCGCCTGCACATCGTGCCGCATCTGCCGGCCTTCATGGCGCGCTATCCTGATATCGACCTCGACATCGTTTCTACGGACGAAACGCTCAACATGATCGATGCGGGCATTGATGTGGCGATCCGTACCGGCGTGCTGCCCGATTCGTCATTGATGGCGAGGCGCCTGGCACCGCATCGTCGTATCGTCTGTGGCAGCCCGGCGTATTTCGCGCGTAGCGGCACACCGCGTGTCCCTGGCGATCTGGCCGCGCGCGATGCGCTTCGCGTGTCCCTGGTCCCGGACGACAAATGGTATTTCACGCTGGTCACCGCGGACGCGCGGGCGTCGCAAGAACAGGAACAGGTGCTGGTGGAGTTGCAGGGGCGCTTGCGCGCTGACGACTCCGAAGCCGTGCTCGCGCTCGCCGTGGCCGGTTGTGGCGTGGCGCTCCTGCCGACATGGCTCGCCTCTACGGCCCTGCGCGGAGGACGCTTGCAGCACGTGCTGCCGGAATGGGAAGCACGCACCGGACGAGCCGAACCCGCGGTCTGGGCGGTCTACCCACCGAAGAAGATCGTCTCGTCGAAGGTGCGCGCCTTCGTGGATTTCTATGCCGAGGCGTTTGGCGAGCCGCCGTACTGGGACGACGGCCTCGCACTGGAGCGTCAGCCTTGATGGGCGAAGCGGATGTCTAGCGTGCGCAGGTAAGTCTGCAAGCCTGCATCCTGAATCGGAATCACATAGGCGTTTTCGTTCGTTTCGTTGAAATGCGCATGCCAGTGTCCCGGCGGCGTGACGAATGCCATTCCCGTTTTCCAATCGACGCGGGTCGGGTTCACGATATTGCCATCCCTGTCCAGTTCCGTTCCGACCAGCGTATAGACACCCGGCTTGCCGCTGGCGATGAAGTCGAGTGCAATCGACTGGTGCCGGTGCGGCTTCTGCACCGAGTTGGGCGGCACGATGCCGAACATCGCCCACAACACATGCGTGACCGTGCGCGTCTGCGGAAAGTTGGTGTTGCCCATTAGTACGCTGATGCGGTTGCGACGACCCGCGTTCGCTTGTTCCGCGACCGCGCGCAGTGCTGCCTGCGCCTCGGCGGCCGGATAGCGTGTCGGCGCAAAGCGCGCATGTACTCCGGTGGTACCAAGATAGGTCAGCAGCGGCGCGTCATTGACGTAATAGAGCGTGGCCGTCGCAGCAGCGGACAGCACCGTGGCATGGCCGCCCGGGAACGTGAAGAAATCGCCCATCGAAAACGGGAAGTTCGTTTCCGACTGCTTCACGCTACCCGCTCCGCTAATGACGTAGCAGACCTGCGAGGTCGCATTGGGATCGAGTGTCAACGCATCGCCCGCATTGATGCGCAGGAAGTTGGCGCTCAAGCCGGGACCGGTCGCGGGACCCGGGCAGCCCAACTCCGCAGACAGGTCAAGCGGCACGACTCGGGTTGCGCCGTCTGCATAAAGCGAAGGCGAGAAGCTGCAGAACGGCACACGCGAGATGAGCTTCGCACCAATCGGATTGGCGGACGAAGTGTATTCGAAGTATTGCGCGTCTTCCGTGGCGACATTCGGTTTGGTGAGAAGCGCGGGGGATGTCCTGGTCAGCATGGTCTTGCTCCTTTTGAGTTTTGAGGGGGCTTCGCGCGGTTCCATTTGTGAGGATCCGCATCCGAAGGCTGACCTGACTTTAGGCGCGGGGCGTTGGCGCCGGAAGTGCCGGACATCGAAATCACCTTTGCGCAAAAGGAACACCGTGCCACGACGGTTTCGAGGCGCGGCGGGTTGTTCGTGCCGGGCCGCTAGGCAGTTCATCGTCGGCCAAGGTTTGGCCAGGAGGCAATGTTCAACGAGGTTGTGTTGACGGGCCGAAATCGTACCGAAGGACGTTTGTTTTCGGACTCTGATCGACCGCTTCACGCCCTGAGGCGGTCCGTCAAGCTTTTAGAAGGGGGAAGCATGAGGTTTGCAAGAAGGGGCGAGCCTCGCTTCCTCAATGCGTTTAGATAGACGCTTTCGTCGTATCGTGTCCCAGTCTGCGAGCAGCGGTAGAGGATGCGTATCCATTTCAACACCAGCCATTTCTCTTGAGGCCGGTCTAGCGGCGTAAGCACTCATGCTGGCAGGCCGTCCTGTTCATGGAGTTAGGGATTTCCCAGGCAGCCACAGGCCTGGGTAAACCAGAGATCCGGGCCCGACGACATTGGTTCGACATGTTGTTAAGTGCCGCGCTAACAGGACCTTTCAAGCCGCCTCTGGTGCCATCGCGAGAATATGCCCGGCACGATCAATTCGATGCTGATGTGACATGGCTTAGCTCCCTAAGCATTGGAAACGTTTCGGGTCTTAACGTTTCCTTCAGATCGGTCTAGTACGATCTTGTGCAACATGGGTTTCACCGTATTCGACCACATGCTGTGCATCCCGTCGCGTTGGTACGTTGACGGCAGTTCCTTCTGCTGGCGGTTTACGCATCGAGGCGCCAATTGAAGTATCGGAAGGTTTGAATAGATCCGGGGCGGACTGAAGTTGCCTTCAATCGTCGCCACCATGATCCATGGCGATCATGGTGCGGGCCGCGATCGTCGTTCACGTTGCGTCTTAAAGTAACTGCAGAAAGCTAGTTACGCGAACCTTTCGCCACACTGCTGCGCGAGGGCGAAAATGAGATCGATGACTTCTGGAATCAGGGTGACAGGGAGACGGTGCGGAGCCGCCGCAATCACGGCGTTCACTTTTTCGGGCGCATATGCCGGCGGGATCGATCATGAAGTCGCGCTGGATCAGAGCGGCATATGGAACCGCAATGTTCAGCTCGCACTTGAATACGCCGTGATAGCCACGACGGCGGGTGGGGCTCTGTGGCTTGGGAATGACAACGAACTGGGCCATACATTCTGGCAATCGGCCGACGCTACGGCGATATCGGCGGTCGCTGCCCAAGGCATGAAATATGCGTTCGGTCGCCAGCGGCCCAGCGCTGGCCAGGGACCGAACCAATGGTTCAGCGGCGGAAAGAGTTTTCCCAGTGGTGAAGTCACCCTTCAGGCGAGTTTCGTAACGCCGTTCATCGTCAACTATGGTCGGCGTGATCCGTGGGTTTGGGCACTCGAGGTGTTGCCGCTCTATGATTCGATCGCACGCGTGAAAAGCCAGGCGCATTGGCAGACCGACGTCCTCGCCGGTTGGGCGCTTGGCACGGCGGTAGGATACTTGAGCACGACGTGGCAGACACCCCTGTTCGTGCAGATTCTCCCGCACGGTTTTACGGTTGGCTTCGCGAAGCGGTTCTAGATCTGGTTGCGAAACGGACGTGACTGGTGTGCAGGTGGCGGCGCGGCGACGTCCTGACCTCGTTTGAACAACGCTCCGTAAGTTCGACGCGCAGAGTTTGCTCGCCACCACCCGTATCCAGCAGCGCGAACCGTCATCGCGATGGAATGGCCGTTTGAATCCGCCCTCCAAACCTGACGATTTCACCACGTTGCGTCGAAGGACCGAAAGGGGGCGACAGTACGCATTCGCTCGCAGCGAGTGCGACATTCGCCAACTCCGATATGCAAATGTCGGAAATGCGACTTGGAGCGGCCTCACAAACCCCGGCAGCCGAACGTCGGGTATGGCCGATGAGAAGCGACCGCCATCCCTCAGATTTAATGGCTGCTTCCTGGGCGCAGTGGAAGCCTGAGTGTCCGAGCTGGTTACCGAAGATTGATTGTTGGCCGATCACCACAGGTGCCGCTGCTCGCGTACGGCTATAGCTTTCGGTTGGGAGCTCACACGCGAGGCACTAACCCGAGTCATTGCTCCAAATGCCAACGCGCCCAACACTGGGGGGACGCTTTTGAAGTAAGTCGAGCGAAGCTCGCCCGCCAATTTGACACCGACTGATTTTGCGTCTGCTTCACTAAGGTCATATAAACCCGACCTCGTCGGTGGCATTCCGCGAAGGCGGGCAATCACTCTTTCTGCAACATTCAGCAGCGACTCCAATCACTTATTAACCATCCTCGCCGGCGCACTAATAGCAAGCAAACCGCCCAGCACCATAAACGCCGCCAACATATACATCCCCGAATCGTTCGCCGCGGTAACCTCCTTCAACCACCCCACAGCATAAGGACTAAGGAAACCGGCAAGGTTGCCAATCGAATTGATCATCGCAATCCCGGCAGCGGCGCCGGTGCCTGCCAGAATCGCCGTAGGCAAACTCCAAAACAACGGCAGTGTAGTGAGGATGCCCATAGTAGCCAGCGTCAACCCAGTCATGGCAAGCAGGGTGTTATGCGCCCAAACGACGGAAAGCACGAGCCCCACAGCACCAAGAAACGCCGGCAACGCAATATGCCATCTCCGTTCCCTCGACCGATCCGCACTCCGCGCCACAAACACCATCGCCACAACAGCCGCCGCAAACGGCACCGCCGATAGCAGCCCAATCAAAAACGCATCGGTAACGCCGGTCGATTTGATAATCGTCGGCAACCAGAAGCTCACCCCATAAAGCCCCATCACAAACGAGAAGTACGTGAGGCTCAACATCAACACCCGCCCGCTAGTGAGTACCTGCCGAATCGGCATATCGTGCTTGGTCGCTTCCTCAGCCGACACCTGACTCTCAAGCAACTGCTGCTCTTCCCGGGTCAGCCACTTAGCCTTCGAAATCCGATCATCGAGCATCACGAACACGATGATCCCAACCAGCACCGACGGCACCCCCTCGAGCAGAAACAGCCACTGCCACCCGTGCCACCCGTTCACGCCGTTGAAGTTCTTCAGGATGTACCCAGACACCGGCCCACCAATCACCCCCGACAACGCAATCGCCGTCATAAACCAGGTCGTCATCCGTCCACGCCGATGCGCCGGATACCAGTAGGTGAGATACAAAATAATCCCAGGAAAGAACCCCGCCTCTGCAAGTCCAAGCAAAAAGCGCATCACATAAAACATCGTCGGCGTGGTGACTAACATCGTCAGCATGGATATCACGCCCCACGAAATCATGATCCGCGCGATCCAGACACGCGCGCCGACCTTATGCAGGATCACGTTGCTCGGCACTTCGAAGATGAAATAGCCGATGAAGAAAATCCCCGCGCCGAAGCCATACACCGCATCGCTCAAGCCAAGATCGGTGCTCATCCCCAGCTTCGCGAAGCCGACGTTCACACGGTCCAGATAGGCAACGATGTAGCAGAGCATCAATAGCGGCGCGAGCCGCCAGGTAACCTTGCGATAAGTCGCCTCTTCGAACGTCGAAGGCGGCGCGCCAGCGCCGGGATGGTGGAGCGGATTTGCAGGACTAGCCATGACTATGTCTCCTCATTTTTATGGAATTGAAGTGCCGCCGCCGAACGATTCTATCCGCGCCAGGTCTTTTGCAGGACGAATCGATATTGGGGGAAAACACTGACCGCGCACGCAGTGCGTGCGCAGCGCTTCATCTACCGCTACACGCAGCGCCCCCCATCCACTTCGAGACACACGCCGGTAATAAACTCCGCCTCATCCGAAGCCAGATACAGCGCCGCATTCGCAATATCCTGCGGCGTCGAAAACCGCCCGAGAGGAATCCCTGCCAGGAACTTCTGCCGGTTCTGCGGCGTATCCTCGACCCCCATGAACTCGGACAGCAGCGCGGTCTCACCGATCACCGGATTCACGCAGTTCACGCGAATCCGCTCCGGCCCCAGCTCAACGGCGAGCGACTTGCTAGCGACGATCACCGCGCCCTTGCTGCCGTTGTACCAGACGAGCCCGGGCCGCGGCCGCACGCCCGCCGTCGACGCGATATTGATGAAGCTGCCGCCGCCTTGCTCGCGAAAATACGGCACGAACTCCTGCACGCTCCAGTAGATGCTCTTCACGTTCACCGCATAGACGCGGTCGAACTCGGCCTCGGTCACTTCGAGTACCGGCTTGTTGCGATGCGTGGTGCCCGCGTTGTTGACGACGATCTGCACGCTGCCGAAGTCTGCCAGCGCGGCCTCGCGCAGCGTGCGCCAGTCGTCGCGTTGCGCGACGTTGCCGAAGACCGCGATCGCCTTGCTGCCCGCAATTGCGATCTCACTCGCGACGCGTTCGGCGGCCGGCCCGTTGAGGTCGTTGACCACGATGTTCGCGCCTTCGCGCGCAAAGGTCTTTGCGATGCCTTCGCCGAAACCCGAACCGCCGCCCGTGACGATGGCCGTTTTACCTGTCAACCGCATGATGTCTCCGTTGTTTGTGATGGATAGAGCGATGCGTTGTTGCGTGTAACGTGCTGCTCGCGCCGATCGCGAGCGAGCCCTACGGCACCCGCTAGCCGTGCCGGATCGCGATCGTCTTCAGCACCGTAAAGCCATACAGCGCCTCGAAGCCTTTCTCGCGGCCATGTCCCGAATGCTTGACGCCGCCGAACGGCAATTCGACGCCGCCGCCCGCGCCATAGTTGTTGATGAATACCTGGCCCGAGCGCACGCGTCGGGCGAGGCGCATCTGGCGCGCGCCATCGCGTGTCCAGATGCCGGCGACGAGCCCGAACTGCGTGCCGTTCGCGAGCGCGAGCGCTTCGGCTTCGTCGCGGAACGACATCGCGGCGAGCACCGGACCGAACACTTCGTCGCGCGCGAGGCGGTGGCTCGGGGGCACGTCACGCAGCAAGGTCGGGGCCTGATAGAAGCCGCTTTCAGGCGCTTCGGGAATCACCTCGCCGTGCGCGGCCATCGCGATGCCGTCGTGTTGCGCGTCCGACAGAAAGTCCCACACGCGTTGCTGCTGTTTCGCGCTGATCAGCGGTCCGCAGTCGAGGTCGGCATTCGACGGCCCGACGCGCAACGCCTGAAAGGCGCTGCTGAGTCTGTCGAGCAGCGGCTCGTAAATCGCCTGCTCGATCAGCACGCGACTGCCCGCCGAGCAGGTTTGCCCGGCGTTCTGCACGATCGCGGAGATCAGCACCGGCAGCGCGGCGTCGAGATCGGCGTCGGCGAACACGATTTGCGGCGACTTGCCGCCGAGTTCGAGCGTGACCGGCACGTGGTTTTCGGCGGCCATCTGCGTGACGAGCTTGCCGGTTTCGGGCGAGCCCGTGAAGGAGATGTGATCGATGCCCGGATGACGCGCGAGCGCGGCGCCCGCTTCGTGTCCATAGCCGGTCACGATGTTCAGCGCACCGGCCGGCAAGCCGGCCTCGGCGGCGAGCTCTGCGACGCGCAGCACGGAAAGGCACGCGTCCTCGGCCGGTTTGACGACGCATGCATTGCCGGTCGCGAGCGCCGCGCCGACGCTGCGCCCGAAGATCTGCATCGGGTAATTCCACGGCACGATGTGGCCGGTCACGCCGTGCGGCTCGCGGATCGTCAGCACCGTGTAGCCGGATTGGTAGGGCAGGGTTTCGCCGTGCAGCTTGTCGGCCGCGCCGGCGTAGAACTCGAAGTAGCGGGTCAGGGCGGCGGCGTCGGCGCGCGCCTGCCTGAGCGGTTTGCCGGTGTCGCGCGCTTCGAGCCGTGCAAGGTCTTCCTGGCGCGCTGCCACCAGCAGCGACAGCCGGTACAGCACGCGGCCGCGCTCGGCGGCGCTCAGCGCGCCCCATGCGCCGTCGAACGCTGCGCGCGCCGCGTGCATGGCGGTGTCGATATCGGCCTCGGTGCCGCGCGCGATGCGCGTGAACGGCTGGCCGTCCGAGGGATCGAGTACGGCGATCGATTCGCCGCCGGAAGCGGCGCACCACTCGCCGCCGATGAAATGCCGTGCTTCTTCCATGCATGCTCCTTGATGACGTGCGGCCGGCGTGCGGCGGCGCGGGTTCGAAGGGGAGACACAAAACGGTAGAGACGCGAAGCGAGACGCCAGCCGATTATCGCGCCGATCCGACCGCGGATGCCACCTGCCGATTGGCTATAATGGCGCATTCCGTACGGTCCGGTGCGCGGCCCCGTCGTTCGGGGCGAGAGGGTTTCAGTGCCCGACGTTCGCGGTTCGCACACAGTTCGCACCGCATCCGCAGCCCGCGCGCCGTTCGCCGCCTTCCGATTTCCATCCCCTTCAGAGAGCGCTCATGAGCTTCAATCACGTTCCCGCAGGCAAAGACCTTCCGCACGATTTCAACGTCATCATCGAAATCCCGGCGCAAAGCGACCCGGTGAAGTACGAAGCCGACAAGGACCTGGGCCTGCTCGTCGTCGACCGTTTCATCGGCACCGGCATGCGCTATCCGGCCAACTACGGCTTCATTCCGCAGACGCTGTCGGGCGACGGCGACCCGGTCGACGTGCTGGTGATCACGCCGTTCCCGCTGCTGGCAGGCTCGGTCGTGCGTGCCCGCGCGCTCGGCATGCTGCAGATGACTGATGAGTCCGGTGTCGACGCGAAGCTGATCGCCGTGCCGCACGACAAGATCTGCCCGATGACGGCGAACCTGAAGTCGGTCGACGACGTGCCCGCTTACCTGAAGGACCAGATCAAGCACTTCTTCGAGCAATACAAGGCGCTCGAGAAGGGCAAGTGGGTCAAGGTCGAAGGCTGGGCCGACGTCGATGCCGCCCACAAGGAAATCAGCGAAGGCGTGGCGAACTACAAGAAGTAAGCGCGCCGCGGTTCATCCGCTTGCTGCATGCAGTACGAAAACCGCGCGAGTCCGCAAGGACCGCGCGGTTTTTTCATCTGATTTGCGCGGCATTCGACTACCGTGCAACAAGCGCCGCGATCTTCGTCTGGCACGTGCCGTCTCGCGCGCATAACCTGAATGCATCGCTCCGATGAACGGAACGCATTTTTATATTTAGGTGTAAACCCTTATCATTCGCCGCACGACCTCGCGCGCGAACTCACGGCATCAACGCGCGTTTCCATCACTTCAAGAACCACGGTCCGGATGATGAACCGCAGCAAGCCCCACTCGACATCGCCGCGCTGGTCGACCCGGCTGCATTCGGTCGTCACCGCGATCTATCGCAAGCGGCCGGTCTGGATGGTGTCGTTCGCGGCGAGCGAGGCGAATCTGTCGGAGGGCTTGAGGGCGGCGTGCGCATCGACGGCGATGCTCGCGCTCGGCAACGTGCTGCACGATCCGGTGTTTGCGTGGGCGGCGATCGGCGCGTTCTGGACCTGCCTCGCCGATGCCGCCGGCTCGAACCGCGCGCGCTTCATGTCGATGATGAGCTTCGCGCTGCTGTCGACGCTGTGCGGCGGCATGACCGCGTTCGCGTCCGCCTCGGGTGCCGCGTGGGCCGCGCTCGCGGTGCTCGCGTTCACGACGCTCGGCGCGTTCGGCCGCATCTGGGGCGCGGCCACGTCGCAGGTGACGATCCTCGCGGCGACCGCCTGCATCGTGATGGTCGATCGGCCGATGCACGACGCGCGCGCGGGTGTCGCGTTTCTCGGCGTCTATCTGGTCGGCTGTCTGTTCGCGATCGTGCTGAGCTTGACGGTGTGGCGCATTCATCCATTCGGCGCGAGCCGCGCGTCGTTGCGCGCGGTGTATCTGCGCCTCGCCGATGTCGCGTTCGACAGCGCGCGGCTTGTCGGCGGCCGTGCCGCGCCGCGCGAATGGGCCACGCATGCCACGCGCTTTCGCGCCGATGCGCGCGCGTCGCTCGAACGTTCGCGCGATGCGCTCGCGAACGTGCCCGCATCGAAGGCGGGCGGGGCGGCCGTCTACGACACGTTGCTCGGCCTGCTGACCGATGGCGAAGCGCTGTTCGCGTATCTGATCGCGGTGTCGGGCGCGGGCGCGAAAGTGCCCGACGATTCGCGCCGCACGCAACGCGCGGTGCGCTCGCTCAATGCGATCGGCGAAGTGCTCAGCGACATCGGCAGCGCGACCGGCGACGCGCGCTGGGAACGTCTCGCGGACCTGCAGGCGCGTCTGCGGCGTCTCGCGCATCGGCTCGAAAGCGCGTTGCTCGAACCGGTGAAGCTGCAATCCGGTTTCGAGCTCGTCGATTTCGCGCCGCGTGAGGTGCACGTCGAGCCGTGGAGCGCGTGCGTCGCGCGTTATACGGCGCGCGCGTGGTCGACGCTGAACGCCAACCTGTCGTGGCAGTCGGTCGGCTTGCGCCATGCGGCGCGTGTCGGCGTGACGACGACGGCGGGCTTCGTCGTGATTCGCGCGCTCGGTCTGCCGTTCGGCTATTGGGCCACGATGGCCACGCTGCTGATCCTGCAGCCGTCGATCGCCGCGACCTGGCCGCGCAGCATCGAACGCGCGATGGGCAGTATCGTCGGCGGCGTGCTCGCGGCGGCGATCGGCTATGCGATTCATTCGCCGCTCGGCATCGCGCTCGCGGTGTTCCCGCTGGTGATGGCGACGATGGCGCTGCGCCCCGTCAGTTACAGCCTGTTCGTGCTGTTCCTGACGCCGACCTTCGTGCTGGTCGCCGACTTCGCGACGCCGGGCGCCAACGAGTTGGCGTTCGCGCTGACGCGGCTCGGCAACAACGTGCTCGGCTGCGTGCTCGCGCTGCTCGCGACGTTCCTTCTATGGCCGACGCGCGAGAAGCTCGATGTGCGCGTCTATCTCGGCGACGCGGTGCGCGCGAATCTCGCGTATCTGCGCGCGTCGCTCGACGCGCCTCGGCATGGCGGCAAGGAGATCGAGCAATTGCGCCGCGCCGCGGGCCTCACCAGCAACAACGCGGAGGAAGCGATCGGCCGCGTGCGGCTCGAAAAGCTCGAGGACTCGATGGCCGATACGGTCACGCTGACGGTGCTGAGCCTGCTGCGACGGATGGCCGGCACCGCGACGCAGTTGCGCCTCACTGCGAACCGTCGCGACATGCATAGCGAACTCGACGAATGGGTCGAGGCGGTCAGCGCGGCGATCGAGGCCGCGCTGAACCGCACGTTACGGCCGGTGCGGCTCGAGTTACCCGCTCGCGCGCAATTGACGTCGCTGGAAGCAGATGTGGTGGGCGAGCTGGCGCGGGTGCATCGGCTGCTGACGGAGAGGATGCGGGAGGCGAGGGGGTAGCACGACTCAGCCGTCCGAACGCTCGCCGTCTTCCGCGACGTCATTCACCGCTGCAACCGGCAACACCGACTGCAGCGTGAACACCCCGGCCGCCAGCGCCCGTTTATCGGCCGCCGTGAGCCGCTTGACCCAATACTCGGCGCTCGACGCGCTCGACCGGTCCGCCAGCTCGAACGACGCCAGCACCCGCACCGGCTTGCGCGAGCGCGTATAACGCGCGCCCGTGCCGCTCAGATGTTTGTCGAAGCGAGCAGCGACATCGGTCGCGATGCCGGTATAGACGCTGCCGTCCGAGCATTCGAGCAGATAGAGAAACCACGCCATAACCGCGCTTCTAGCCTTTGAACGGATTGTGTTCGCGCAGCTCGTCCACGTACGCGTGGATGCTGTTTTTTTCGTTATCGAGGAAATGGCCGACCGCATCGGCGAATGCCGGATGCGCGAGCCAATGCGTCGAGCGCGTGACCGTGGGCAGAAAGCCGCGCGCCATCTTGTGCTCGCCCTGCGCGCCGCCTTCGAATGCGCCGAGCTTTTCTTCGATGCAGAATTCGAGCGGCTGATAGTACGCGGTTTCGAAGTGCAGGCACGGCACGTGTTCGAGCGCGCCCCAGTAGCGGCCATACAAGGTGCCGCCGGTTTTCTCGTCGCGCTGATAGACGACGAGCGAGCTCGCGATCGGCTTGCCTTCATATTCGGCGATCACGAGCAGCAGATTCTCCGGCATCGACGCGCCGATCATCCGGAAGAAATCGAGGTTCAGATACGGACTCGAAAAATGCTCGCGATAGGTTTGCCGATAGCACTTGCTGAAGAAGCGCCAGTCGGCATCCTCGATGTCTGCGCCGCGGATCCTTCGCATCGTGATGCCGGCCTCGTGCACCTTGCGCCGTTCGGCGCGGATGTTCTTGCGCTTCTTCTGTTCGAGCGTCGACAGAAAGTCTTCGAAGTCGCGATAGCCGTCGTTGAGCCAGTGAAACTGCACGCCTTCGCGTTGCATCATGCCGATATCGGTGAGCGCGTTCGCTTCGCTCTGCGTCGGAAACAGCACGTGCAGCGACGACACCTCGGCCTGCTCGGCGAACGCCATCAACGTGGCCGCGAGATGGCGCAATGCATGCTCGTTCGCCGACAGCAGCCGGTTGCCCTGTACCGGCGTGAAGGGCACTGCGCACAGCAGCTTCGGGTAATAGGGCAGGCCGTTGCGCTTGTACGCGTCGGCCCAGGCCCAGTCGAACACGTACTCGCCGTACGAGTGTCCCTTCAGATAGACGGGCGCCGCCGCCGCGAGCATGCCCGTGCGCGCGTCAGTCAGCGTGACGAATTGCGGCGCCCAACCGGTGTCGGGAACCGCGCATTGCGTCGCGTTGAGCGCGCTCAGAAACTCGTGCCGCAAAAACGGCGTGGGCTGCGCCTGCGCGGCGAGGAGGGCGTTCCACTCGGCGGCGTCCACCTCGGAGGGCGAGGCCAGAATGCCCGTGCGATAATCGATACGTTGCTGGTTCAATCTGAGTGACTGTATGCAATGACCGGCGCGGCGCTGTGAAACTGACGCTGCCACGTCGTTCGTTGAGTTCGTTTATCCGGTTTGTTCAATCCCGTCGAGCCATCGAGCCGCGGTACCGCGAGCCGTGAAGGCTTGCCTGTCGATCCTGCCATGAAGACCCGAATCGCTCTTGCTCAAATCAATGTCACCGTCGGCGACTTCGCCGGCAACGTCGCGAAGATCGTCGCCGCCGCGCGCGCCGCGCACAGCGATGGTGCGAAGCTGCTGGTCGCGCCTGAACTCGCGCTGTCGGGTTATCCGCCCGAAGACCTGCTGCTGCGCCCCGCGTTCTACACCGCCAGCGCGGCCGCGTTGGCCGATCTCGCCGCACAGTTGAAGCCGTTCACCGGTCTGCATGTGATCGTCGGCCATCCGCTGCGCGACGGGTCGGACAACCTCGCGCACCGCCCGGCGAACGGCCATGGTAATGCAAACGCGCCGATCGAGCGCGGCGTGCCGCCAGTCGATACGTTCAATGCGGCGTCGCTGATCGTCGACGGCGAAGTGAAGGGCACCTATCGCAAGCAGGATCTGCCGAACACCGAAGTGTTCGACGAGAAACGCTACTTCGCCTCCGACCCGCAGCCGTTCGTGTTCGAACTCGACGGCGTCAAGTACGGTGTCGTGATCTGCGAGGACGCGTGGCATGCGTCGGCCGCGCAGATGGCAAAGGCCGCGGGCGCGCAGGTGCTGCTGATTCCGAACGGCTCGCCGTACCACCTGAACAAGGAAGCAGTGCGCTTCGACATCCTGCGCGCGCGCATTCGCGAAACCGGTATTCCGATGGTCTACGTGAACATGGTCGGCGGCCAGGACGAACTCGTGTTCGATGGCGGTTCGTTCGTGCTCGACGCGCGGGGCGAACTCGTCGCGAAGCTCGCGCAGTTCGAGGAAGCCACGGCGATCGTCGAGTTCGACGCTGGCACGCCGCTGCCGGCCGCGATCGCGCCGGAGCAGTCGATCGAAGCGCAGGTCTACGCGGCGCTCGTGATGGGCGTGCGCGACTACATCGGCAAGAACGGTTTTCCTGGTGCTTTGATCGGTCTGTCGGGCGGCGTCGATTCGGCGCTCGTGCTGGCCGTTGCATGCGATGCGCTCGGCGCCGACAAGGTGCGCGCGGTGATGATGCCGTCGCGCTACACGGCCGATATCTCGACCAGCGACGCCGCCGAGATGGCGCGCCGCGTCGGCGTGCGTTACGACGAGATCGCGATCGCGCCGATGTTCGACGCGTTCCGCGGCTCGCTCGCCGAGGAGTTCGCGGGCCGCGCCGAAGATGCGACCGAAGAGAACATTCAGGCGCGCATTCGCGGCACGCTGCTGATGGCGCTGTCGAACAAGTTCGGCTCGATCGTGCTGACCACCGGCAACAAGAGCGAGATGGCGGTCGGCTATTGCACGCTGTACGGCGACATGGCCGGCGGCTTCGCGGTGATCAAGGACATCGCGAAGACGCTCGTGTACCGGCTGTGCCGCTATCGGAACGCGGCCACCACGTTTGCGACGCGCGACGTGATTCCCGAGCGGATTCTGACGCGCGCGCCGTCCGCCGAGCTGCGCGAGAACCAGACCGACCAGGACAGCCTGCCCGAATACGAAGTACTCGACGCGATCATGCGCATGTATATGGAGGAGGACCGTTCGCTCGCGGAGATCATCGCGGCGGGTTATCAGGTCGACGACGTGAAGCGCGTCACGCGCCTGATCAAGATCAACGAGTACAAGCGCCGTCAGGCGCCGATCGGCATTCGCGTCACGCATCGCGCGTTCGGCCGCGACTGGCGTTATCCGATCACGTCGCGCTACACCGAACCGGTGGAGTGAAAGACGGCACCCGCGCGCGGATGCCGCAATGCATCCGGCGCGGCGTAGAATAAAAATCATCCTTTTCCTTTTCACTCTTCCCATCAAGAGACGAGGTTCGCCATGAAGCGCATCACCGCAGTCATCAAACCGTTCAAACTCGACGAAGTGCGCGAGGCCCTCGCGGAAGTCGGCCTCACCGGCCTGACCGTTACCGAGGTCAAGGGGTTCGGCCGCCAGAAAGGGCATACCGAGCTCTATCGTGGTGCGGAATACGTGGTCGACTTTCTGCCGAAAGTGAAGATCGAAGTCGTGGTCGCGGACAGCCAGTGCGATCAGGTCATCGACGCGATCATCGGCGCGGCGCGTACCGGCAAGATCGGCGACGGCAAGATCTTCGTCGCGGACGTCGAGCGCGTCATCCGTATCCGTACCGGCGAAGAGAACGAAGCGGCCGTATAAGCTGTGCAATCACGCACCGGCCCGGTGCGCGCAACGGCAAAGACCGTGCGCCGAATAAAAAACGGTGCAATACCCTTGCGGATATCGCACCGATACGCGCCTCTCGCAGCAGCGTGAAAAAGATTCTCTCGAAGAAACCTGTATTGCACCCCGAGGGATGACCCTCGGGGCGCACCGTTCGATTAGAACGAGTGCTGGATACCTGCGTACACGCCGCTTTGCTGGCGGCCTTGCAGCGGGTTGTCCGTTGCAGCGGCGAAGCCCGCATTGTTCGCGTTCAGACCGAAGTTAGCATTGCGGCTGTTGCGCACCGTCGCGGCTTGCAGGTCGAGCAGCGTGCGCTTCGACAGGTTGTACGAACCGCCGATCGTGTAGATCGTCGCATTGCCCGCGCCGTTGTTGCCGTTCACGTGGTAGACCGCCGCGATCAGCGCTGCAGCCGGCGTTGCCTGCCACGTCACACCGCCCCATTCGTGATCGAGCGTGGTCGGCTGACCGGGCAGAACCCCCGTTGCGCCTGCCGAACGGACTGCCTGGTAAGCAGCCTGAATCTTGAACTGGCCGAGGAACACGTTCAGCAGAGCGGAGTACTCGCGCGATGCCGAAAATACGCCGCCAGCCGCATTGCCCGCGTTGATCACGTCGAGGTGCGGACCGTACAGACCGCCGTTCGCCGGGTTGCGGATTTCATCGTACAGACCGCGGACCTGGAAGAGCGACGTCGTGTAGGTGATCTGCGCACCAGCTTCGCGACCTTGCGGCGTCGTGCCGTTACCGTTCCAGCTCGTCGCGTTCGACAGCGCGTACTGACCGTAGAAGTCAAAGCCTGCGATCTTCGGCGACTGGTACGCGAAGTTGTTGCTCGACTGCGGCCAGTTGCGGCCACGCACCAGCGATGCCGACGACCAGTCCGACTGACCGAACGGGTCGAAGTCCCACACGCCGTTCGAGATGAAGAGCATGCGGCCCATCGTGAACGTACCGTACTGGTTGTTCGAAATACCGACCGTTGCCCAGCGATTGAAGAGACCGCCGCCGCCGGGACCTGCGCCCGTCATCGTGTTGAACGAGCCTTCCAACTGGAACAGGATCTTGTTGCCGGCGCCGATGTCCTCGACACCCTTCATGCCCCACAGGCTGGTGCCCCAGTCGCCGCTTTCCGCCTTGAAGCGGTTCGAACTGGTGTTGGCCGCGCCGTTGGCGTTAGCGCCGGTCGGGACGCCCGACATGTACTCGAGACCTGCATCCAAACGGCCATACAGCGTGACGCTACTCTGAGCGTGTGCAACAACGCCGGCCGACATCAGCGCAGCGACGAGCAAAGCTTTCTTCATCTTCTCCTCCATACCCTGTCAAAAAAGAAACCCAGTACTGCGAGTGGTGTTCGGACGCGATAAGCACCGAACAGAAAGCGGTACCAGGGAGAGTGGCGGGTGGATAGGGATTCTCCTGTCATGACATGTAGCGTCGAGCTATCTTTGCATCATGCCGATCCCACGCCGACCGGTTCTCCTCTGTGTTTTGAAGTGAAACTACTTTTAATCAACTTTGTTTTGCTACTTTGGTTACCAATTTATCAAAAATAACTTTAACTGGAAGAAGAAATTAGTACCGTCCACAAGGGGTGTCGCCAAATTGCAATACGAATGTGGGCCGGCGCCCGAAGCAGTTTCTCGGGAAAAGGCGCAAAGCCTTGTTCGGCAAGGGAATCGCGGCCTGGAAGCGGTCGGATTAAGGATTGCCACTATTGACGAGTAAAAAGTGGCAGTGTAGGGCGAAAACTCGGCCTGAATGGCCCGTTTTGTGGGATTTTCGGCGCTTTTTCGTCGTTCGAATGGCCGGGCGGTAGGACATGGTAAAAACGAAAAAGGCGCTCGTAAGCGCCTTGTAAAACTACATTGACTACATTTTCCATGCCATTCGCATCATAAGTCGCGGGGTAATTTTATTACTTGAGACTGCCCGACAGGAATTGCTTCAGACGTTCGCTCTTCGTGTTCCTGAACACTTCGTCGGGATGGCCTTCTTCCTCGACGCGGCCCTGGTGCAGAAACATAACGTGGTTCGACACATTGCGCGCGAAGCCCATTTCGTGCGTGACGACGATCATCGTGCGGCCTTCCTCGGCGAGCTTCTGCATTACCTTCAGCACTTCGCCGACGAGCTCCGGGTCGAGCGCGGAGGTCGGCTCGTCGAACAGCATCACGTCGGGGTGCATCGCCAGCGCCCGCGCGATCGCGACACGCTGCTGCTGGCCGCCCGACAGATGCGACGGATACTGCTTCTCGAGACGCGGCGCGAGACCGACCTTCTCCAGATATTCGCGCGCGCGGTCCTCGGCTTCCTTGCGCTTCAGACCGAGCACATGCACCGGCGCCTCGATGATGTTCTCGAGCACGTTCATGTGCGACCACAGGTTGAAGTGCTGGAACACCATCGAAAGCCTGGTGCGCACACGCTGCAACTGCTTCGGGTCCGACACGCGCAACGCGCCGTCCCTGGCGGTCTGCGTGCGCACTTCCTCACCGTCGACGAAAATGCGCCCCGCGTTCGGCTGTTCGAGAAAGTTGATGCAGCGGAGCATCGTGCTCTTGCCCGAACCGGACGAACCGATCACGCTGATCACGTCGCCGGCATTGGCTTTCAGCGACACGCCCTTGAGGACTTCGTTGTCGCCGTACTTTTTGTGAAGCTCGTCGACGAAGAGCTTCTGCTTCTTGGAGTTCATCAGGATCCTTAACGAGCTTGCTTGTCCAGGGACGCGCAGTTACTTGCCTTGCGGCCGCAGGTAAGCGAGCCAGCGACGCTCGGCGCGGCGGAACAGCCACACGAGCGCGAAAGAAATACACAGATACAGCAGCGCGGCGATGCCGAACGCATTGAACGACTGATACGTCGCGGAGTTCACGTCGCGCGCGATCTTCAGGATATCCGGCACCGTGGCCGTGAACGCGACGGTGGTCGCGTGCAGCATCAGGATCACTTCGTTGCTGTAGTAGGGCAGTGCGCGGCGCAGCGCCGACGGCAGAATCACGCGCCGGTACAGCGTGAACGACGACATGCCGTACGCGCGCGCCGCTTCGATCTCGCCGTAGGGCGTCGCCTTGATCGCGCCCGCGAAGATTTCGGTCGTGTACGCGCAGGTATTCAGCGTGAACGCGAGCAGCGTGCAGTGCATGCCGTCGCGAAAGAACGCGTTGGTCAGCTCGTTGTTGCGGATGATCTCGAGGCTGTAGAGACCCGTGTAGCACAGCAGCAGCTGCACGTAGAGCGGCGTGCCGCGGAAGATATACGTATAGAGCCACACGAGGCCCGCGAGCCATTTCTTCTTCGACACGCGCGCGACCGCGAGCGGCACCGACAGGCAGAAGCCGAGGCCGATCGACACGACCAGCAGCCATAACGTGATCGCGACGCCGGTGAAGCGATAGCCGTCGGTGAACAGATAGTTGCGCCAGTATTGCTGAATGATCTCGATCATAGATCCGCCTTTCGCACGCCGGTCGAGTAACGCTTTTCGAGGTACATCAGCACGAAGTTCGACACGGTGGTGATGACGAGATAGATCGCCCCCGCGAGCAGGGTAAAGAAGAAGAACCGCAAGGTGCCCTTGCCGGCGTCCTGCGAGGCCTTGACGACGTCGGCGAGACCGATGATCGACACGAGCGCGGTCGCCTTGACCATCACCTGCCAGTTATTGCCGATGCCCGGAAGCGCGAAGCGCATCATTTGCGGGAACATCACGCGCGAGAACACCTGCCAGCTCGTCATGCCGTAGGCGGCGCCCGCTTCGAGCTGGCCGCGCGGCACCGCGATAAACGCTCCGCGGAACGTCTCGGTGAAGTACGCGCCGTAGATGAAGCCGAGCACCGCGACGCCGGCCACGAACGGGTCGATGTCGATCTGCTCCCAGCCGAGCGCGTCGGTCAGGTTGTTCAGCCAGATCTGGATGCTATAGAACAGCAGCAGCATCAGCACGAGATCGGGCACGCCGCGCACGAGCGTCGTATACACCGTGCCGATGCCGTTCGACAGACGGTTCTTCGACAATTTCGCCGCCGCGCCGAGCAGGCCGAGCACGAACGCGAGCGCGAGCGAGAACACCGCCAGCTTGACGGTTTGCCAGGTGCCGCTGAGAAGCAGCGGGCCGTAGCCTTGAAGGAACATAGGTAGTCCACGACGATGCGCTTCTCGCGCACCGCGAAAGACGCGGCCCGCGTAGCGCCGCGTCGGGGACGAGCGCCTGGCTCGCCGTGATCCGCGGCGCACAGCGTGCCGCTGTGCAAATCATGCTGCAGAAACGTTGGTGCTCCTGCAGCGCGCTTGTGGGACTTTCGTCTCGGATTGTTTTGAATCTACTGCCTGGTGTCGCCACCTTCGTTGCCGCTTTCACCGCCACCGGCACGGGCCGGCTTACCACGCAGTATCCTGCCTGTTTCGCTCAACGGCCAGGATAAATGTCGAAATCGAAGTACTGCTTTTCGAGCTTCTTGAACGTGCCGTCCTGATGAACCTCGGCGAGCGCCTGATTGAACTTCGCCTTCAGCTCGGCATCGCCCTTGCGCAGACCGATCGCGGTGCCTTCGCCGATCGTCTGCGGATCCTTCACTTCCGGACCGGCCCAGGCGAACCCTTTGCCGCGCGGCGTCTTCAGAAAGCCGGCGTCGGCCTGCACTTCGTCCTGCAGCGCGGCGTCGAGGCGGCCCGACGCGAGATCCGCGTACACCTGGTCCTGATTCTGGTACGACACGACGAGCACGCCCTTCGGCTCCCACCAGGTCTTCGCGTACTGTTCCTGCGTCGAACCCTGCTCGACGCCGACGTGCTTGCCTTTCAGCGATTCAGGGGTGGGCAGAAGCGGCGAACCGGTTTTCGCAATCATGCGGGCGGGCGCGTCGAACATCCTGTCGGAGAAGTCGATCTGCTCGCGGCGCTTGTCGGTGACGCTCAGCGAGGAAATGATCGCGTCGAACTTGCGAGCTTTCAGCGCCGGGATGATGCCATCGAGATCCTGCGCGACCCACACGCACTTCACGTTCATCTTCGCGCACAGCGCGCGGGTCAGATCGGCATCGAAACCGACGATGTCGCCATCAGGCGACTTCGATTCGAATGGCGGATAACTTGCGTCGACCCCGATGCGCACCGTTTTCCATTCTTTCGCCATCGCGCCGGTGGCCGTGACTGCCAGAGCCACGCACAGTGCGAACTTCTTCATGTTTCTCCTGAATCAAACTGATCGTCGTAATGACACGACTCGACGAGCACCGGCCGAGGGCCGACGGTCGGTATTCTAGGCGGTCAAAATTGACGTGCCGCAGGGATCGTCGCCGCGCTCTGGTCGTCCTTGCGCGGGCGGGTTCGTCCGACGTGGCGCGCCGGTGCGGCGCGTTCGGTGCTTATCGGGCGTGGCTCGCACGGTCTGGTGCCGAGTCGAAGCCCGTCGCGCACCGGTTGCGGCCCGCCCGCCGAGGCTTGCCGGCGCGGCCTGCACGTCCCGCGGGACGTCCACGCGGCTTGAAAAGCGCGGTATTTTACCCGAAGAGCGGCAAGCTGCCAGCGCAGCGCGGCATCGAGCGGCAAGACGCCGTGCAACGCGTTGTGCGTGCGCGACGCCGGCGCGGTTTTGCGGGCGCCGGGCTGCCGGGCGCCGGGCTGCCGGGCGCGGGGCATCCGGGCGCCGGGCTTTCCGCGCGATGGGCTCGCCGGTCGCGCGATTGCATGCAGCGATGGAACGCTGCGGTGCGGTTGCGCACGATTGTTATGGGGGGGCGCAACCCCTACATTCCCAACATCGCTCTGATTGACTACTTACCGGGAGACTTTCCATGATCGAGATTCGCCGCTCCGCAGAACGCGGTCACGCCAACCACGGCTGGCTCGACTCGTATCACAGCTTCTCGTTTGCCGATTACCGCGACCCCGAGCACGTGCACTTCGGGCCGCTGCGCGTGATCAACGAAGACCGCATCGCCGGCGGTCAGGGTTTCGGCGCGCACGGGCATCGCGACATGGAGATCGTCACGTATGTGCTCGAAGGCGCGCTCGCGCATCGCGACAGCATGGGCAATGGCTCGACGATCCGTCCCGGCGACGTGCAGCGCATGAGCGCGGGCACCGGAGTGCAGCATAGCGAGTTCAACGCGTCGCGCGACGAACTCGCGCACTTGCTGCAGATCTGGATCATCCCGCGCCGCGCGGGCGACCAGCCCGGCTACGAGGAAAAGCGCTTCGACGCCGACAGCAAGCGCGGCCGCCTGCGCGTGATCGCGTCGCCCGACGGCCGTGACGGCTCGGTGACGATCCATGCGGACGCGTCGATCTACGCGGGACTGTTCGACGGCGCCGAACACGCGACGTTCGCGCTGCCGGCGGGGCGCCTCGGCTATCTGCACGTCGCGCGCGGCACGCTGAGCGTGAACGGCACGGTGCTCGAGGCGGGCGATGCCGCGAAGCTCAGCGACGTCGACACGGTGACGCTGGAAAAGGGCGACGACGCGGAAGTGCTGCTGTTCGATCTGGGTCAGTTGAACGGCTGATTCAGGCGGTTGATTCGCGCGGGCCGCCGATCGGGCAGCGAGCAGCGCCAAACAGCAACGCCACGGAAAACCTCTTCCGTGGCGTTTTTCTATTAGCGCGGCGCCCTCCCTGGCCCGCCTCGCGAATGCGCCGCTTATTGATTGGCGGCCGGCGCCGACGCCGCGCCCTTGTGATGCTCCCAGCGCTCGCGCATCTTCTCGTGACGCTGCTCCATCCGCGCGAAGCGCTGCTTCAGCGCCGTGCTGACGGTGGTCTTCTGCTGGTCGTTCAGGCCGTTATAGAACTTCAGCCACGCGTCGGTGGTTTGCTGACGCAGTTGCGCGTCCTTCTGCTCGATCTGCTGATGCGTCGCGGCCATCGCGTTCAGATCCAGGATCGGCTGTTGCTGTGCGGCCTTGAACTGATCTTGAACCTGCTTGTGGTTGGCGCGCATCGCTTCGCGGTTCTGCTTCATCGTATCGAGCGCGTTTTGCCACAGCTTTTCCTGATCCGCGTTCAGCTTCAGCCGGTCGTGGAGTTGGGTCAGTTCCTTCATGAAGTGGCCATGCCAGCCGCCGGGCCCGCCGTGCGCCTGCTCGGCGGGTTGGGCGGCGTAAGCGGCGCCAGCGCCGATGGCGAGAGCGGTGGCAGCAACGGCGAGAACGCGCGACATCTTTTTGGTGGACATATGAGGCTCCTTGTAATGGAATAGCCGACGAAGCAACCGGTCTTTGGACTGCCTGCACTCGGTAAGGCACAGCGTAGAGAACTGCGTGCGCCGCTGTGTTACGCGCCCGGACGCCGCTATTACCAGCAATTACGTGTGGCTTTCACCGTAACACCCGGTAACCCTTCAGACCGTTTGGAAAACGAAATCCCTTTTGGCTGCGCGTTAAACTTCATTCCATGGCTACTCAAATCCTGGTCGTCGACGACGACGTCGAACTGCGCGATCTGTTGCGCGACTATCTCGCCCGTCAGGGCATCGAAGTTTCGGTGCTGCACGACGCGGGCTCGCTCGAACGGCGCCTCGAGCGCGAGCGCCCCGACCTCATCGTGCTGGACCTGATGATGCCCGGCGTGGACGGCCTCACCGCGCTGCGCAAGTTGCGTGCGTCGGGCGACGATATCCCCGTCATCATGCTGACCGCGCGTGCGGACGACGTCGATCGTATAGTCGGGCTCGAACTCGGCGCCGACGATTACCTCGGCAAACCGTTCAATCCGCGCGAACTGCTCGCGCGCGTGCAGGCGGTGCTGCGGCGGCGCCGCACGCTGCCGTCGGCGGCCGCGCCCGAGCAGCGCGAGCCGTTCAGCTTCGGCCGCTTCACGCTGGATTTCCAGTCGCGCACGCTGCATCTCGAAGACAAGCCGCTCGCGCTGTCGGGCAGCGAGTTCGCGCTGCTGAAGATTTTCGTCAATCACCCGATGCGCACGCTCACGCGCGAGCGCCTGCTGGAACTGCTGCACGGTCCCGAGTACGACGGCACCGACCGCGGCATCGACGTGCAGGTGTGGCGCCTGCGTCGCATTCTCGAAACCGATCCATCCACGCCGCGCTTCATCCAGACCGTGCGCGGCCGTGGTTACGTGTTCGTGCCGGACGGCGAGCAGCATGCGTCGGCCCATTGATTCGCTGTTCGGGCGGCTCGCGCTGCTCGTCGTCGCGGTGCTGTTGCTGTCGCATTTCGCGTGGTATGCGCTGATGCGACTCGAACGTTCGCAACTGCAAACGCGCTACGCGGTCGAGGAAGCGACCTTCCTCGTCGACGCGGTGCGTCAGCACGTCGCCCGCACACCGGATCAACCGCTGCCGTCGCGTGTGAAGCTGGTCGACCCGGCGAGCCCGGACGTGCCGGCGGCCAGCGCTAACATGCCGCCGCCGCTCGCGCGTTTCGTCGAGGACGTGCGCGACCGCATGCCGGCCGACACCCAGGTGCGCGTCGGTCCGCCCGGCGCTCCGCCCATGCTATGGGTGCGCGCCGTGACCGATCAGAACTGGATCGTCGTGCCGGTGCAGCCGCTGCGCATGCCGCGCTCGCTCGACCGCACGGTCTTGTGGCTCGTCATCATTTTCTCGTTTGCGGTGATGGCGGCGCTGTTCGCCGCGTGGGCGCTGCAGCGGCCGCTGCGCTTGCTCGCGCAGGCGGTGGCGCGCTTCGGTCGCGGGCTGCCGGTGCCGCCGGTGCCCGAGCGCGGGCCGCGCGAGTTGCGGCAACTCACCCATGGCTTCAATCAGATGGTGCAGGAAGTCGCGCGCACCGAGAACGATCGTGCGGTGATGCTTGCCGGTGTCGCGCATGACCTGAAGACGCCGCTCGCGCGTCTGCGGCTGCGCGCCGAAATGATGGACGACGCGAAGACGCGCGACGGCGTCGTGCGCGACGTCGATTCGATGACGCATATCGTCGAGCAGTTCCTGCTGTTCGCGCACGACGGCGCGGACCGCAGCGAACCCGTGGAAGTGGATGCGCAGTGCGAGCGTGTCGTGCGCAGCTATCGGGCGGTGGCCAGCAGTGCGTCGACCGTGCACACGGAACTGAACGCCGGGCCGTCATTTCTGCTGCCGGCGGCCACGCTGGACCGGATTCTGTCGAATCTGATCGACAACGCGCATGCGTATGGCGCGCCGCCGGTGGTCGTCGCGACCGCGCGCACACCGCAGAGCTTTACGCTATCAATTAGCGACAGCGGCACGGGCATCGCCGCCCAGGACCTGATCAACGCGAGCCGGCCGTTCGTGCGGCTCGATCCGGCGCGAGGCGGCAACGGCCATAGCGGGCTGGGCCTTGCGATCGTCGAGCGGCTCGTGCGGCGCGCGGGCGGTGAATGGGAAATCGGCAATCATGGCGGCCGCGGTTTGCGGGTGTTGATGAGTTTTCCGTTCGACGTGCTGCCGCGGGTCGCGACCGCCTCGGAAAACGCCTGGTAGAAGCAGGGGTGTTGGCGTCGCGATGCGCGCGCGAGGCGTCGGCATCGCGAGCGGCGAGAGCTCAGTCCGAAAACAGCGTATTCAACGCGTTCGCCGTTTCGCTATCGACGGTATTCCACGTCACGGATTCCGCCTCGAAGATATAGTGCGTCGTATATTTGCCGAGGCGCGCGAGTATTTCCTCCTGAATCAGTTCCGGCGCGACCTCCAGTTTCAGATACCACGCGGTCGACGACAGACGCGTCTGGAACGCGCCGTATTCGGCGAGCAGATGGTCGAAAGCATCAGCGTCGTGATCGCGACAGACGATCACCAGATTTCCCTTCATGCGAATCTCCCGTTAGTGCGGTAGTGACAATCCGATATCAGGATTGATGATACCTGCTTCGTTGCGGGAGGCTCGGCGTCGTTTTCAGCGCGGGGCAGGGTGTCGGCGTGGGTTGGCTGAGCGGAGAGGGCGATACCGTCGCGCGCTGAATCTTTCGGCGAGCGTCAGGCATTCACCTGGCATTCACCAGGCATTCACCAGGCATTCACCGCGGTGCGCGTAGGCGGCGCCGTATCGTCGGGCGGCAGTGCTTCGGTGCGGTCGCGCCCGCCGGTCTTCGCCGCATACAGCGCGGTATCGGCGCGGCTCATGAGACGCTCGGGCAGATCGTCGGGCGACAGTTCGGTGATGCCGATGCTCACGCTCAGCCCCGCCGAGGCCGGCAGCTTCGGCGAGGGCACCGCTTTCAACCGCAGCCGCAGACGCTCGACGACTTCGCGCCCGCCCGTCAGATCGGTGGCCGGCAGCAGCAGGCCGAACTCTTCGCCGCCGAGCCGGCCGACCGCGTCGGAGCCACGCAGCTCGGCGCGACACGTATCGACGAAATGTTCGAGCGCGCGGTCGCCGGCGGCGTGGCCGAAGCGGTCGTTGATCTGCTTGAAGTGGTCGAGATCGGCGATCGCCATGCACAGCGGCTCGCGCCCCGCGTGCGCGCGATCGATCTCGTGGCGTAGCAGGTCGAGGAAATAGCGCCGCGACAGCGCGCCGGTCAACGCATCGTGCCGCGCCTCCGCCGACAGCAGCGTATTGGCCGACTGCAACTGCTCGGCGAGATCGCGTGTCGCGCGATGGTGGCGCCGCTCGCGCACGTAGGACACGGTGATCACCCACGCGAGCGCGACGGTGCCGGCCAGCGTCAGGAACACCAGCAGGTGGTCGCGCTTGTGGTTGCGCAGCAGCTCCGGCCACGCGGCGAGCGGATCGACTAGGTGCGCGGAGAGCCCCGAGTTCAGGCCGCCGCGGTTCTGATAGAGCGCCGGGGCCGGCTGTTCGATCATGCCGAACAGCTGCGCGGCGACCGACGCCGGCACCCACGGCGCCTGCTCACGCACTTGCGTGTCTTCGCGGATCAGCATGTCGGGGAACGTCTCCCGGCGGTAGATGATGCGCCGCTCGGCGGGGCTCATCAGCGTGACGCGCGAGTTCGGCAACGCGTGGCCTTCGAGCGCGCTGTTGTGCGCCATGATGATGACGCCGTTGTCGTCGGACACGAAGGTGCCCGCGTGCGCGACCCAGTGGCGCAACCGCGCGATGCCGACCTTCGCGACCACCGCGCCGACCAGCAGCCCGTCCGCGTACACCGGCGCGGCGATGAAGATGCCCGGCTCGCCGCTCGCGCGACCCACGCCGTAGGCTTCGGAGAATGCGCCGAGCAGCGCGTTGGTCAGATAGCCGCGCGCGCGCATGTCCACGCCGACGAACGATTGCTGCGCACCCTCGGGGTTCGACATCGTGCCGCTCGACGCAACACAGATGCCGTTCGCGTTGACGATCCATACCTGATCGAGCCCGGAGAAGCCCTGCGCTTCGTGCAGGAACCTGCTGACCCCGGCCATCTTCGGATCCTTGAGCAAGGCGGCTCGCAAAGCGGGTTCCGCCGCCTCGCTGTTCACGGCATAATTCTGCGATTGCACGAGGGCACGCTGCACCACGTCCATTTCGGCCATGGTTGCGGGGATGGCGCGGGACATCGCGAGGTCGCTGGCAATCACTTCAGCCATGTTGTCGACGATCGACGTGGACATTTGCCGCTGCGTGTGCAACGCCGCGTCCAGCTCTTGCTGTACCATCCGGTCCGCGACCATGCCAGCCACGAACCAGCAGACGAGTACGATCAGCACGAAGCTGACCGGCCCGGCTACCTGGCGCAAGGTTGTCCTGTTCATCGACCCTCTGATCCGTCTGGCTGTGACATGCAACTTGCTCGTTCGTGGGCAGCGCGCTCTCAACGCTGTGTCGTTATCTGCATCAGCTGCGGTTTCGTCCCGTCGCGAGCGAGGTGCGCTGCGCCGTCGCCATGCCCGGGATGATCCGCTGATAAACAGGTACGTCGTTTCCCGATTTTAACCGTCGCGGGGCACGATGCCACCGTTATTGCTGGGATGCCGCCTGCATATGCCGCGCCGATCCGATTCTTAACGGCAGCCGCGCCGCTTTCTTGATAGCTGTGCGGGCCAATGAAGCGATCGAGCGACGACGGCCGGGGCGACGCGCCGATGTGGCTTGCACGCCACGCCGCGAGACGGCCCCGCGACGTGTCACGCTGAAGCACCGGGCAGCAGAGTACAGTGCGGCGCGGCGACGCGTGCCGGGGCTTGCTGAAGCCTTACGCCACGGCCTCGCGAGGCCGTATCGCAATTTTCGGCGAAAGGTTGTGCCTGAAACATAGGATGGTGTAGTGTCGTGCCGTCCAAAACGAGGAAAGCCCGCCAGCCCTCGGGCGGCGCCCGCGGCGACAGGAGTTCGGCGTGATGGTTGTGGTCGTGGGCGACGCGTTCACGAACCTGCCCATTGCCGGCCCATGTGTCTCCAACGCTAACGATTTACCACGCACGCGCGTTTTGCCATGCCTGATTTCCGCTTTCCGGACCGACCCATAGACCGCCGCGGAGCAGCCGCGGCCTCCTTCGAGCGTTCGAATGCCTGTTTGAAGAGGGAGGGCATCTGATGGATTTCAGCTTCAACCTGAACCGCACCGCCAATGCGTCGGCATGGCGCGTGTTGCCCAACCGCTGGGACTTCGTCGCGTTCCCGCTGATCATCTGCCTGATCGCGATGGCGTCGATCGGCTTTCACGAGACGCTCGCGCCGATGTCGACGCTAAAGACGCAGGCGATCTCGCTCGATCCGGCCAACCTGCCCGAGTACGCGATGCGCACCACGCTGCGCATGCTCGCGGCGATGGTCGCGTCGCTGATCTTCACGCTGGTCTACGGGACGCTGGCCGCCAAGAGCCGCCGCGCCGGTCTCGTGCTGGTGCCGATTCTCGACATCCTGCAGTCGGTGCCGGTGCTCGGCTACATCTCGTTCACGGTGACGTTCTTCCTCGCGATGTTCCCGGGCCGCGTGCTCGGCGCCGAACTCGCCGCGATCTTCGCGATCTTCACGAGCCAGGCGTGGAACATGACGTTCAGCTTCTATCAGTCGCTGCGCACGGTGCCGCGCGATCTCGACGAAGTCTCGCGCGGCTTTCATCTGACTTCATGGCAGCGCTTCTGGAAACTCGAAGTGCCGTTCTCGATGCCCGGCCTGATCTGGAACATGATGATGTCGATGTCGGGCGGCTGGTTCTTCGTCGTGGCTTCCGAAGCGATCACGGTCGGCAATCATACGGTTACGCTGCCGGGCATCGGCGCCTACCTGGCGCAGGCGATCAGCGACAAGAACCTGCACGCGATCGGCTGGGTCATCCTCGCGATGACGGTCGTGATTCTCGCCTATGACCAGTTGCTGTTCCGTCCGCTCGTCGCGTGGGCCGACAAGTTCCGCATGGAGTTCACGAGTTCGGGCGATGCGCCGGAATCGTGGCTGCTCGACCTGATCCGCCGCACGCGGCTGATTCACCGGTTGCTCGTGCCGCTCGGCTGGATGTTCGCGCGCGCGGCTCGGGTGCGCTTCCAACTGCCGGCGTTCAGCGCGCCGCGCTTTCACATCCCGCAGCGCGAGAAGAACTCGAAGCTCGGCGACTTCATCTGGGCGGCGATCGTGCTGCTCGCCACGGTGTATGTGGTGTACCGCGTGTTCCTGTATGTGCGGACCGGCGTGACGCTCGACGAGATCGGCCACGTGTTGGTGCTGGGCCTGATCACGCTCCTGCGTGTGGTCGTGCTGATCGCGATCGCTTCCGTGATCTGGGTGCCCGTCGGCGTGCTGATTGGCCTGCGCCCCGCGCTCGCGGAAAAGATGCAGCCACTCGCGCAGTTCCTCGCGGCGTTCCCGGCGAATTTGCTGTTCCCGGTGTTCGTGATCGCGATCGTGCGCTTTCACCTGAATCCGGACATCTGGCTGTCGCCGCTGATCGTGCTCGGCACGCAGTGGTATATCCTGTTCAACGTGATTGCAGGTGCAAGCTCGTATCCGAACGACTACCGCGAGGCGGCCAAGAATTTCCACATTCGCGGCTGGCAGTGGTGGCGTCAGGCGATGCTGCCGGGCATTTTTCCGTACTACGTGACCGGTGCGATCACCGCGTCGGGCGGCGCGTGGAACGCGAGCATCGTTGCCGAGTTCGTGCAGTGGGGCGATACCAAGGTCGCCGCGCATGGCCTCGGCGCCTATATCGCGCAGACTACCGCGGCGGGCGACTATCCGAAGATCATCGTGGGCATCGCCGTGATGTCCCTATTCGTGACCCTGTTCAACCGTCTGCTGTGGCGTCCGATGTACGCCTACGCCGAAGGCAAGCTCCGTCTAGATTGAGAAATGAAGGCTTAACGCGATGCAAAATCCTAAAGCTGCTATGACCGCCGCGCCGATCCAGACGCCGCCGAAGCCCCCGCGCCTCGGTGAGGAAATCCTGCGCGTGAAGGACGTGTGCCGCGGCTTCAACAAGACGCAGGGCGAACTGCTCGTCCTCGACGACGCGAATCTGTCGCTGCGCGAGGGCGAGATCGTCGGCTTGCTTGGCCGTTCGGGCTCGGGCAAGTCGACGCTGTTGCGCATCATCGCCGGTCTGATCGAGCCGACCGACGGCGAAGTCACGTACATGGGCAAGCCGCTCGCAGGCCCGGCCAAGGGTGTCGCGATGGTGTTCCAGACCTTCGCGCTGTTTCCGTGGCTGACCGTGCTGCAGAACGTGGAAGCGGGTCTCGAGGCGCAAGGCGTCGGTGCGTCGGAGCGGCGCACGCGCGCGCTCGCCGCGATCGACCTGATCGGCCTCGACGGCTTCGAAAACGCGTATCCGCGCGAGTTGTCGGGTGGCATGCGCCAGCGCGTCGGCTTTGCGCGCGCGCTCGTCGTCGATCCGACGCTGCTGCTGATGGACGAGCCGTTTTCCGCACTCGACGTGCTGACCGCCGAAACGCTGCGTACCGACCTGCTCGATCTGTGGACGCAGGGGCGCATGCCGATCAAGGCGGTGCTGATCGTGACGCACAACATCGAGGAAGCGGTGTTCATGTGTGACCGCATTCTGGTGCTGTCGTCGAACCCGGGCCGCGTGATCGCCGAGATCAAGGTGCCGTTCAAGCATCCGCGCAACCGTCTGGACCCGGCATTCCGCCGCCTCGTCGACGAGATCTACGCGAAGATGACCGCGCGTCAGACCGACGAAAAGACCAAGAAGGGGCTGGAGCTCGGTAGCTGGCTGCCGCACGTGTCGACCAACCTGATGGCCGGTCTGATCGAAACGCTCGCCGCCGCGCCGTATCACGGCCGCGCGGACATGCCGGAAATCGCGCGCTCGCTGCATCTGGAGGTCGACGATCTATTCCCGATCGCTGAAGTGCTGCAGCACCTCGGTTTCGCCGACGTGCGCGAGGGCGACATTTTCCTGACGCCGCCGGCGCGCGTGTTCTCCGAGTTCGGCACGCAGGAACGGAAGATGATGTTCGCCGAGCATCTGCTGCGGCACGTGCCGCTCGCGGCGCGGATCAAGAAGGTGTTGAACGAGCGGCCCGGACATCGCGCGCCGCGCGTGCGTTTCGAGCAGGAGCTCGAGGACTTCCTGTCGGACAGCGCGGCGGAAGAGACGCTCGACGCGGTCATCAACTGGGGCCGTTACGGCGAGATCTTTTCGTATAACGACCAGACCGAAATCTTCAGTCTGGAAGACGTGGAGTCTTAAGCCTGGGTTGCCGCGGAAACGACTGCGGTTCAGACAAAAAAGCGGCGAGGAAAACCTCGCCGCTTTTTTATTGCAGATTGCCCCAGCGTGCAACCGCCGGCTCGGCCGTCGCCCACTTCCAACCCTTGTCCTGCTGGCACGCGCTCGCCGTGAACCACCTCTCGGGCGCGTTCGGGCCGTCGCCGTCCTGCACCGAGAACACGAAATCCTTGCACAGCGCGAGCGCCGAGCTGAACGCGCGGGTCACGCGCACCTCGCCATGGCCGTTTTCGATCGGCAAGGTGTGCTTGACCGACCACGGTTTCGTTTCGCCGACCGGCATTGTGCCGACGAGCGCCGCCATCAGATCCTGCTGATCCTTGTGCATGCTGCGCATGTAGCGCGCGACCGCTTCGTCGGTCGCGGCCTGCACGGCCACGCCGACGCCGAGCGCGACGGCCGGATTGCTGGTCACGAGGCCCGATGCGATACCCGCCGCCGCGCCGCTCGCCGCGCCGATCGACGCGCAGCCGCTCGCCAGCAGGCTCGCGCCGACGCATAGCGCGCCGGCCGCGATGAGCCGCATCCGATCACCCATCGGAACGCCAAGCGAACGCAATTTCATTGCAGCGCACCCCAGCGCTCGGTGGCGGGTTCGGCGGACGCCCAACGCCAGTCCTTACCATCACGGCAAACCGATGCGATGTAGAACGCGCTGCTCGCGGGCTTGTCGCGCGTTGCGTTTTGATCGACGGAAAAGACGATTTCCTTGCAGTCGAGCTGGCCGGTGCTGATCAGACGGCTGACGGTCACGCGGCCGTGTTCGTCGTCTTCGATCGGGAAAGAGTGGGTGATGCTCCACGGGGCGACCGCGCCGACCTCGAGCGGACCGGCCGCCTGCGCGATGCTGTTCTGCGTATTCGTGTGAACTACGCGCTCCGAGTACTGCACACCGGCGCGCGCGGCGGCGACCGCGCCAAGACCGATACCGGTCGCGACCGCCGCATTGCTGGTGACCTTGTTGGCGACCGCGGCGCCCGCGACACCGGCGCCAGCGACCGCGCCTTCCGTGTACAACGAACTGCAGCCGCTCAATGCCGACGAAACCGCCAGCGCCAGCGCGATCAGCGCCGTTACGTGGGGGCGTTTGCCAGCGACAACGGACTTCGCGTTGACAGCCCACACCATGTTCTTTTGCATTTCTCCCGTCCCTGCCCGTACAGGTGCCTGCGTTCACGCTTCGCGCGTGTAAACGAAGGACACGTCGTTCATTATGCAGCCGCATTGTGCAGGATGCGTTTTGTAATTGGCAGCGAAAAAATGCAAGAAATTGCAAAACATCGTGCGCTGCGATGTTTTCTGTCGCATGGGCGGGCTTACCTGGCTGTGCCAGGTATTGAGGACATCAGGTGAATTTGCCGTCGGCGTGAGACGTAGAGCAGGTGAATTCGGTGCCGCGAAACGCGCGGCGAAAGGATCATGACGAACAGCGCAACAGCTGGCCGCCGCCATCGGCGCACGGCTCGCGTTGCACCGTGCCTATGAGTCGGCTTCGTCTTCCCCGCTTTCGTCGCCGTATGCGCTCAGCCGGTTGTACAGCGTTTTGAGGCTCACGCCGAGCGCTTTGGCAGCGCGTCGCTTGTCGCCGCCGCAATACTTGAGGGTGCCGAGAATGATCTGCTTCTGCGCGTCGGCGAGCGGCGTGCCGATCCACACGCTCATCGTGTCGCCTTGAGTGACCGCTTTCTTGACTCGCGACGCAAGATGCGGATGCGGCAATTCAACCGTCTTTTCCGCGAGAATGAACGCGCGATAGACGGCGTTCTTCAACTCGCGCACGTTGCCCGGCCACGACCATGAACGCAGCGTTTCGATCGAGCGTTTGCTGAAGCTCTTGTTGGTGCCTTCCTGCTGATTCAATTGCGCGAGGAAGTGTTGCGCGAGCAGCTCGCGATCGTTTTCGCGCTCGCGCAGCGGCGGCGCGCGCAGCGGAAACACCGCGAGCCGGTACATCAGATCCTCGCGCAAGCCGTTTTCCTTGACGGCTACCGCGGGGTCGCGATTGGTCGCGGCGATCACGCGCACGTTGCCGCTGATCAACTCGTTGCCGCCGACGCGATAGAACGTGCCGGTTTCGAGCGCGCGCAGCAGCTTGACCTGGCGCACCGGCGCCATTTCGGTGATTTCGTCCAGAAACAGCGTGCCGCCGTTCGCATGTTCGAAGTAGCCGACGCGGCCCTGGACCGCGCCGGTGAAGCTGCCTTTTTCGTGGCCGAACAGTTCGGCTTCGATCAGCTCATCGGGAATCGCGCCGCAGTTCACGGCGACGAACGCGCCGTCCTTGCGGCCGCTGCGCTCGTGAATGGTGCGGGCGATCAGCTCCTTGCCGGTGCCCGATTCGCCGATGATCAGCGCGGTCGCGTCGGTATCCGCGACGCGTTCGATCTGTTCGTACAGATCGAGCATTACCGGCGACGAGCCGTACAGCAGCCCGTACGATTTCAGTCCCGCGACGGCGTCCGCGACGCGCTGCTTCGCTTGTGGCGAAGCATTGCCACCGGCGGACACGGTGCGCGAGTCCAGATCGATTGACGCCATAAAAAGGGAAGTCCTGTGCAAATGGAGTTCGTGTTGCGGCGCGCAGGCCTTGAATGCGATAGACCGTACAGCCACTATCTCATAAAAGACGATTTAACCACTTCGACACTGATTCCGGCAATCGAACTGGCAGCCGCTGAAATAGCCGTGCGCGCAATCGGTCGAAAGTGCGCGAGATTGGCTTTATCAGCGCGCTGGAGCGGTAAATATACCGGGCACATGCATTGCATCATTGACCGTTTGATCGAGTCGTGCGAGGTTTGACGGCTACGTCGCAGCGCCGCCGGCCAGCGCAAACCGCCAACCCGCATCGTGCGCCCGAAGCCCGAACTGTTGCACCGGTCGACGCACCGATTCCGCGGCAACGCACGAACGCCGAATCAGACGAGGAGTGAACGATGACTGACACCACACAACAACTTGCACTCGGCGGACAGAAGATCGTCGAGGATCTTCGGGTGCTGCTGAGGGACTCGGAGGAAATGCTGCGGCTCGCCGCCAACGTGCCGGGCGAAGGCGTCGGCGCCTTGCGCGACCGGCTCGGCACGCACGTGGAAACGCTGCAATCGACGCTCGGCGATGCGCAACGCAACGTGCATCGCCGGTATCGCGGGGCGGCGGTCAGCGCCGAGCACTATGTGCGCCATAACCCGTGGCGCTCGCTCGCGCTCGCGGCGGGCACCGGTTTTCTGCTCGGCGTGCTGGTCGCGCGTTAGACGCGGCGCACGCTTGGCACGGCTGCATTCATCCGCATCACGATCCAAGGAGTTCATGATGACACGACCCACCATTGGTTTTTTTGGCGCATTGATGGCAATCGGCGGCTTCCTGGCGGTTCGCTACGTGCAACACAAGCGCACGGGCCAGGTCTCACCGGCGCGCGAGCTGAGCCGCTGGGAAAACGAGGGCGGCGCGGTGGCGGCGCCGGCGACTTTGTCGACCGAGCTGGCGCCTGCCTCGCACAGCGCCAACGGCTCGGGGCAGGTCAACGGCGAACCCCGCGCATGGCCGTTTCCGCGCGGCTGACGCGGTTCGCTCGAATGCAACGCGGCGTGCCGCCGGCGCTTGGAACGGGATTGTTAAACTTGTAAAGCCGTATAATAGGTAAATGGACAACAATGACGTGGAAGTTGGCGCGAATTTGGCCGTTATTGTTGCAATTTTTCATCAAATGGTCGGCGGAACGGAACGCAATCGATTCCGCGTCATGCAGCCGACCCGACCCAGCCGCATGCCCATTGGCATGTTCCGCATATTTTCTGACCCACGCTTGCAGGCTTTCGAAACGCGATGCCACATGTACTCATTGTCGATGACGACGCAGGTACCCGCGAGGCACTTTCCGCCGTCATCGGGGAAGACGGGCTGACCACCGCCACCGCGGGCGATCTGCGCGAAGCGCGTATTCAACTGATCCGGCAGATGCCGGACGTCGTTTTCACCGACCTGAAGCTGCCCGACGGCAGCGGGGTCGATCTGTTCGAAGATCTCGATCCGCGCTCCGGCGTCGAAGTGATCGTGATCACCGGCCACGCGACGGTCGAGTCGGCGGTCAGCGCACTGAAAATGGGCGCGGCCGACTACCTCGTGAAGCCGATCAATATGCAGCGCGTGAAGTCGATCCTGTCGCGCCTGCCGCGCGCCGGCGACCTGAAGGCCGAAATCGGCACGCTGCGCGGCGAGTTGCGCCGCATGGGCCGCTTCGGTCTGATGCTCGGCAATTCGCCGGCGATGCAGGAAGTCTACGACCAGATCAGCCGCGTCGCGCCGACGGCGGCCTCGGTGATGCTGGTCGGCGAATCGGGCACCGGCAAGGAAGTTGCCGCGCAGACGCTGCACGAGCTGAGCCTGCGCCGCAAGCACGCGTTCCTCGCGGTCAACTGCGGCGCGATTTCGCCGAATCTGATCGAATCGGAAATGTTCGGCCACGAGCGCGGTTCGTTCACCGGCGCGGACCGGCAGCACAAGGGCTATTTCGAGCGCGCGAACGGCGGCACGCTGTTCCTCGACGAAATCACCGAGATGCCGATCGAGCTGCAGGTAAAGCTGCTGCGCGTGCTCGAGACCGGCATGTTCATGCGCGTCGGCACGACCAAGGAAATCGAAACCGACGTGCGTCTGATCGCGGCCACCAATCGCGATCCCGAGCAGGCGGTGCTCGAAGGCAAGCTGCGGCTCGATCTGTACCACCGGCTGAACGTGTTTCCGATCAGCCTGCCGCCGCTGCGCGATCGCGGCAAGGACGTCGAGCTGCTCGCGCAATCGTTCCTCGATGAGCTCAACGAGCGTCACGGCACGAAGAAGCATTTCCCTGTCGCGGTGAAGGACATGCTGCTGTCGTATCCGTGGCCGGGCAATGTGCGCGAGCTGAAGAACTACGTGCAGCGCGCGCACATCATGTCGAGCGGGGATTCGGATAGCACGGCGACGGTGCCGTTGCAAATCACGCTGTCGAAGCCCGCGGCCGGCACCGCGATCACGATCCCGTTCGGCACCTCGCTCGCGGAAGCCGACCGTCAGCTGATTCTTGCGACGCTCGAGCAATGCGGCGGCGTGAAGACGCGCGCCGCGGAAATTCTCGGCATCAGCCTGAAGACGCTTTACAACCGGCTCGTCGAGTACGGCAACGATGCGCGCGACGACGGCGATCCCACCGACGAATCACGCGCACTCGGCGGCGCGGACGCCTGATCCGCGCCTCGTTCGCACGTCATCCGCGTCCCCAGTATCCGCCCGTCCGGGCTTCCGGGCGGGCACCCGAATGGCACAAGCCTTGCTGCGCTCCGGTGGAACGCAAAACGAGGTCACCGACATGCCGCACCTGCCGCATTACGCCGCCGTTTCCGCGCCGTCCAGGCGGTTGCACGCTCATCGGCCCGAACCGGTCGAGCCGCCCACTGCACCTCCCATCGCGCCGCCGGACCCGGCCGAACCCGACACGATCCCCGGCCCGACACCCGATCCGATCGAACCCGTCGAACCGGTCACGCCGCCGATCGGCGATCCGCCGCCGCAGCCGACGCAAACGCCTCAGGCCACCGACCTCCGTCGCGACCGCGGCAATGTTGATACGACCGTCGATGTCGGCGCCCTGTCGCGCACTCGATGGAACCACATCCCGCACTGCAAGGCGCCATGCCCTGGGTCGGTGCAGAACATTGCTGTATTTGTTACAAAGCCGGCGCATGTTTTACCGGCAGTTTACGGTTTCGCCCCCTAGACTGTAGGGATGCCGCGACAAGCGGCAGGCTTCCCCCGGAGGCACGATCATGAGACACCCCGCATTGCGACGTTCCGCGCGGCACTCCAAGCGCGGGCCACGGCCGGCCGAGGTCGAGACTGAGCCGGTGGTGTCGCCGGACCCGGCCGCGCAGAATCGGATCGCCCCGCATACGCCGCCGGACGGCGAGCACAACCAGGGCGGGGTGCGTCAGGAAGGCCTCGAATACCAGCGCGATCTGGGCTCGGAGCAGGATGCCTGAGGCAGCGTAGCACCCGGGCGGGGGTATCCCGGCGACCGGGATACCGGTAAGAAAGACCTTCGCATTCGTCGGATTTAACAGAAAAATGTTCTTCGCAATCCGTGATGATTGCGGGGATTCGCTCGTTTGTCACATTTTCATACAAGTTTATTTCTGATATCTCATATATCGGCACGATGATTGCGTGCACCGTTTTGGCGCAATTCCGCATACAACGAAACAATGGAGCACTAATGAGCAGATTGATCGTGGTATCGAATCGTGTCGCACCGATTCAGGAAGCGCGTCCGGCGGCGGGCGGGCTCGCGATCGGCGTGCTGGACGCACTGAAGGAGACCGGCGGCGTCTGGTTCGGTTGGAGCGGCGAAACGGTCAGCGAGCCATCCGCGCCCGTGATCGAGAAGCAGGGCAACGTCACCTACGCGACTGTGGGCCTCACCAAGCGCGATTACGACGAGTACTACCGCGGTTTTTCGAACACCACGTTGTGGCCGACCTTCCACTATCGCAACGACCTGTCCCGCTACGACCGCGAGGACTACGCGGGCTACCAGCGCGTCAACGCGACGCTCGCCAAGCAGCTCAAGGAACTGCTCAAGCCCAGCGACATCATCTGGGTGCACGACTACCATCTGCTGCCGTTCGCGCGCTGCCTGCGCGAGCTCGGCGTGAAGAACCCGATCGGCTTCTTCCTGCACATTCCGTTTCCGGTGCCCGAAGTGTTGCGCACGATTCCGCCGCATGAAGAACTCGTCAAGGCGATGTGCAGCTACGACGTGATCGGCTTTCAGACCGAGGCGGATCGCCAGTCGTTCGTCGACTATATCGAGCGCGGTCACCATGGCACGTCGAGCGAAGACGGCATGGTGCACGCGTACGACCGCTTCCTGAAGGTCGGCGCGTACCCGATCGGCATCTATCCCGACGCGATCGCGAAGGCCGCCGAGCAGTTCACCGACCGCAAGGCGGTGCGCAGCCTGCGCGACGGCATGCGCGGGCGCAAGCTGATCATGAGCGTCGACCGGCTCGATTATTCGAAGGGGCTGGTCGAGCGCTTCCAGGCATTCGAGCGGCTGTTGCAGAACGCGCCCGGCTGGCACGGCCGCGTGTCGCTCGTGCAGATCGCGCCGCCGACCCGCGCCGACGTGCAGACCTATCAGCGCATCCGGCAAACGCTCGAAGGCGAGGCGGGCCGCATCAACGGCCGGTTCGCGCAGCTCGACTGGACGCCGATCCAGTATCTGAACCGCAAGTACGAGCGCAATCTGCTGATGGCGCTCTTCCGCCAGTCGCAGGTCGGCTATGTGACGCCACTGCGCGACGGCATGAACCTGGTGGCCAAGGAGTACGTCGCGTCGCAGGATCCGGCCGATCCGGGCGTACTCGTGCTGTCGCAATTCGCGGGCGCGGCCGAGCAGTTGCCGGGCGCGCTCGTCGTCAATCCGTTCGATCTGTCGCAGATGGCCGAAGCGCTCGAGCGCGCATTAGCGATGCCGCTCGCCGAACGTCAGGCGCGTCATGCGGACATGATGGAGCCGATGCGCGAGAGCAACCTGTCAGTGTGGCGCGATACGTTGCTCGATGATCTGCGCCACGTCGCGACCGCGTCTTCGGTGACGGCCAAAGCGGTAAAGCTCGCTGACGTGACGGCATCGCCCTGAGCCGACAGGCGCGGCCCGCGCAGGCGGGCGGCGCCTGTGCCGCTCACGTCGTGCATGGAGTGACAGGGAAGATCAAAGCAAAAAGGCGTGCATCGCCTCGTGCGATGCGCGCCTTTTATCGTGCATGTCTTGCGCGCGTAACGGCCACAGCCCTCAGGCCGGCTGCGCCGCCTTCTGCACGACCCGCATCGTGCTGACGACCGCCGCGATCGCCGAGAACCCCGCGGCCACGTACAGCGCGATGATCGTCCCGCTCTGCGGCGCGACGCCGAAGATCAGCGCGACCAGCGCCGCGCCGAGCGTTTGCCCGGTCAGGCGCGCGGTGCCGAGCATGCCGCTCGCGCCGCCGCTGCGTTCGCGCGGCGCGGACGACAGCATCGTGCGATTGTTCGGCGACTGGAAGATGCCGAAGCCCGCGCCGCACAGCGCCATGCGCCACGAAATCTGCAGCGCGTCCGGGTGAGGCCCGAGCGTCGCGAGCAGCAGCAGGCCGACGGTCATCGCGGCGAGCCCGACGCCGCCGAGCCAGCCGGCCGATATCCTGTCCGACAGCACGCCGGCAATGGGCGCCGCGATGATGATGATCGCGGGCCAGGGCGTCATCAAAAGACCCGTTTCGACCTGCGACATGCCGAACGTTTCCTGCAGCAGGAACGGCAGCGACACGAACGCGAGCATCTGCGCGCAGAACGAGCAGACCGACGTGCCGATCGACAGCGCGAACACCGGAATACGCAGCAGGTCGATCGGCAGCAGCGGGGCGGGCCGCGTCAGCTGGCGACGCACGAAGAAGTAGCCGATGACCAGCGCTCCGAGCGCCTCGAGCGTCACGTAGCCGAAACGCTCGCCGTGGCCGAGGCCATCGACCGCGAAAATCAGCAGGCCGAACACGAACGCATTCATCACCGCGCTCAGATAGTCGTACGGGGATTCGTGGCCGGGGTTCATCGGCAGCGCCTTGAAGCCGCCGACGATCGCCGCGATCCCGATCGGCACGTTGATCGCGAACAGCCACGGCCAGCTCGCGATCGCGAGCACGCCCGAGGCGACCGTCGGCCCGACCGCCGACGACACCGCCACCACCATCGCGTTGATCGAGACGCCGCGCCCGAGCTGGTTGGGCGGATAGATCATGCGCACGATCGCGGTGTTCACGCTCATGATGCCGGCCGCGCCGAAGCCCTGGATCACTCGCGCGAGCGCGAGCGTCGCCAGCGAGTTCGACAGCGCGCAACCGAACGACGCGATCGTGAACAGGATCAGGCCCGACAGATAAATGCGCCGGTAGCCGATGCGGTCGCCGAGCGACGCGAGCGGCAGCAGCGAGATCGTGATCGCGAGCTGATACGCGTTGACGACCCAGATCGACGCGGCGGCGCTCGCATTGAGGTTGCGCGCGATCGTCGGCAGCGCGACGTTGGCGATCGCGCTGTCGAGCACCGCGAGCGTCAGCGAGAGCGCGATGACGAGCATCGCCCAGTAGCGTTGTGGGACCGGTAGGCCCAGTTCCTTGCCTTCGAAGCGGGAAGTGGAGGACGTCGAGCCGTCCGTGCGCGGGGAGGGTGCGTGCATCGATTGTTTGATTTGTCGGAGATGTTGGCGCGCCTGTGCGCGGCTCACGCGCTGGCCGCTGCGGGGCGTATCGGTCGGCGCGGCGCCGGCGTTACCGGGCGCCGGCGCCGCGCGTGCGTTATTTGAGTTCGTAAAGGCCCGTGTGGGTCGTCGAATCGATTTCGTTCAGGTGCGTCATGAAGCGCGCGACCGCGTTGGTGGTTTCCGCGCTGACCGGCAGATGCGGCACTTTCAGCGCATGCAGCCGGAAGATATAGCGATGCGTGCGATCGCCGCGCGGCGGCGCGGCGCCGCCGAAGCCGACCGTCCCATAGTCGTTGCGCACCTGCATCGCGCCCTGCGGCAGCAGCGAGCCGTCGGCCTTGCCGGCGTTGCGCGGCAGCGAGCGCGCGTCGGCCGGAATGTTCACGACGACCCAATGCCAGAAGCCGCTGCCGGTCGGCGCGTCGGGATCGTGAACGGTGAGCGCGAAGCTTTGCGTGTCCGCGGGCGGCGCTTCCCATTGCAGCGACGGCGAGATGTTTTCGCCATCGCCGCCGAACGCCTTGTCGTTGTACTCGTGGGCTCTCGGCATGAAGCCGTTGGTGGGAAAATCGTCGGACCAGAGACGGAAGTCAGCCATGATGTGCCTCCCTTGTTGATTGGTTCTGGGATCGTCGGAGTTCGCGATGTCGCGGCGGGCGAGGCGCATCTCGTGGCATGCCGAAGCGCGTGAGGACGTGCCGCGAAAGCGCCTGGAAGCACCCGGAAAACGCCGCCGAAGCGTGCCTCGAGGCAGCTCGAAAGCGCGCCGGGTGAGCTTTTCGAGTGTAGCACCAGCGGCCGCGAGACTCGCGCGAGCCGGGCAGGTCGCGCGTGGTTTTCAGCCGCGTTCCTCCAACTCCGGCGCGTCGCTTCCGATCCACGCGACGAGCCGCTCGATCACGCCCGCGATATCGCGATTCGCGCCCCGCAAAGCGCATTCCCACACGACCGCGACGCGCCAGCCGCTCGCGAGCAGCGCGGCGCGCACCTTGTCGTCGTTGCTGCGATTGCGGCCGATCTTGTCGCGCCAGAAGTCGGGCCGCGTCTGGGGCCATTTGAACAGATGACAGTCGTGGCCATGCCAGAAGCAGCCATGCACGAGCACCACCGCGCGATAGCGCGGCAGCACGATGTCGGGGCGGCCGGGCAGATCGCGCGCGTCGAGCCGGAAGCGCAGGCCCCGCCGATGCAGCAGGCTGCGGATCAGGATCTCCGGCTTGGTGTTGCGGCCGCGAATGCCGGACATCATCCGGCTGCGCGTCGCGCTATCGACGATATCGACCATCGTCAGCGGGCCAACGGGTCGCGCGGCCGCTCACGCGTGGAGCGGCAGGGAGTGTTTCGACGCATCGCGGGTCGGGTGGGCAAGCAGGGTTTGCACATGCGGCAGCATGATACGCGCCACTTCGCGCATCACCGGCATCACGACGCTATTGCCGAACTGCCGGTAGGCCTGCGTATCGCTGACCGGAATCCTGAAGGTGTCGGGAAAGCCCATCAGTCGCGCGCATTCGCGCGGCGTCAGGCGACGCGGGCGCAGCGCCTCGCCCTGATAGACGAGAATTTCGGAGCCGTCCTTGTGATAGCGCGCCGACAGCGTGCGCGTCACGCTGTCCGGATAGGCCATGCCGAAACCGAAGCCGTTGCCCGCCGCACGATGCTTGGCCGCGTAGTTTTGCAGATACGCCCACAGCTTCGGGGTGAGCGTGTACTTCGGCTGCACGCGGCGCGCGGCGTGATCGAAGAAGCGGTCGTGGTCCCACGGCAGCACCGGTTCCGTGCCGTCCGTGCGATGCAGGATCGCGCCGAGCCGCGGACCCTGTTCGGGCAGGCGCAGGTCGTCCCATGTGAACCCGGTCTTGCCGCGAAAGCCCACCACGATGATGCGCTCGCGATGCTGAGGCGTGAAATGCTGGCCATCGATCACGCGGTAGTGCACCTCGTAGCCGAGCTCGTCGCGCAGCGTTTGCAGGATCACGTCGAAGGTGCGGCCCTTGTCGTGCGACAGCAGGTTCTTTACGTTTTCGAGCAGGAACGCGGCGGGGCGCTTCGCGGCGATGATGCGCGCGACGTCGAAAAACAGCGTGCCCTGGGTCGTGCATTCGAAGCCGTGCGGCCGGCCAAGCGCGTTTTTCTTGCTGACGCCGGCGATCGAAAACGGCTGGCACGGAAAGCCGCCGAGCAGCACGTCGTGGCTCGGCACGTCCTCGGCGGGAAACGTGACGATGTCGCCGATCAGCGCGTGCGCGCCGCCGCTCGCGGAGTTGTCGCCGTGGTTCTCGCGATAAGTCCGCGTCGAGAACTCGTTCCACTCGCTGGTGAACACGCATTCGCCGCCGTGCGCCTCGAAGCCCATGCGAATGCCGCCGATACCCGCGAACAGATCGATGAAGCGGAAGCGCGCCGCGTCGCCCGCGTGTTGCGCCTCACGCGCGCCTTGCCGCAGCAGATCGCGCAACGCGGGTTCCAGCATCGCGGGACAAGGCGTTTCACCTTTTTCCCAGCGACGCACTGTCTTGATGTCCTTGCCGACATGGGCTGCGATTTCGCGTTGGGTGAAACGGGCGCGCGCCTGCTTGAGCAGGTCGAACGGGGCGGCGAGGGTCACGTGGCGTCCTTGCTGGGAATTTTTGCGGACATTATGACCTAAGGTCGTCCCCTTTCCCTATTGTCGGCGCCGATTGATCAGGAAATTTTCGCGATACATCGCGCCGCTGCGTTTGTCTGCGGCGAAACATGCCGGTGACGAATGCGGATAGACGCTTGTCCCGTGACGCTGGTTTCCGGCGTTGCGACGTGTGTTGGCGACCGCGACCTCGTGCCCGGCCGCTTTTTTTGCGGCGCGCAAGACGAGCCGCGTGCCGGCCTGGCGCCACGCGTGCGGGTGCAGCGGGTGGGGCGGATGCTGATGCGGTCAGGCCGACTTCACCTTCTTCACCGGGCCAGCCGGCTCGAATCGCGAGGTCGGCGCGGGCGCGAAGCGTTCCCATTCGGGCAGCGGCGTCGAGGCCAGCCGATCGAGTTGCAGCAGCAGGCTATCGACTTTGTCCAATTGGGCGGTAGAAAGCTGGCCGCTGTCGACCAGCGCGGTCAGTCGTTTGCGCCAATAGGTGGCTGGCAGGATCGGACCGCCGAAATCGCCGCGCAGCGATACGTGCATCACCCGCGCGATGTGCGCGATGTCGTGATCGATCAACGCAGCTTGCGATGATCCCGAAATCGTAGTCTCCGTGCGGTCCATGACTCCTCCCTGAGCGCATTTACGGCGGTGCGCGGCGAGACTTTAGGCCTTTTGATAAAAAATTTGCCCGATCGCGCGTCGGCGTTCGTCGGTGTCGCGGCCCGGCGCGCGCAGCAGCTCCCGGGAACAGCCGTTGCTGCTTCCCACACACCGGCGCGATACCGCGCCGGCATTTCCGTCGACTACGCATATGGGAGCCGAGCATGAACAAGGATCAAGTGAAGGGCGTTGGCGAGCAGGTCAAGGGCAAGGTCAACGAGGCCGTCGGCAAGGCCACGAAGGACCCTGCGAAGGAACTCAAGGGCGACCTGCAGCAGGGCGCCGGCAAGGTGCAGAAGGCCTATGGCGATGCGAAGGAAGACGCCAGGGACGATGCAAAGCGCGGTCGTCACTGAACCCGTTCGATGCAGGTTGCCGTAACGGCGGAGGCGTCGCGATCGTCGCGGCGCCTTTGTTTTTTGTACGGCGCAGGTCGGACACGACGCGTCCGATTTCACCAGCTGGGTCACGGCTGACGTTGGCGCGGCGGCCGGCCTGGGAGTAACCCGTGATCGCGATGATCGGCATTCCGCACGCGCTGCGGGCCCTTTAGACTTGGCGCAGTCCCATCAGGAGGTCACGCCCATGACACCCGAAAAGATACTTTCGATGTTCGAACGGCAGTATTTGGAAGGCAAGGCGCCGCCCGATCTCGAAGCGACCTGCGCGAACTTCGCGACGTGGCTCGCGGCCGCGTGGGAACTGCTCGACAGCGCTGAAAAGACGCTGCTGCTGACGGTCGGCGCGGCGCTGTGGCGCGAGGGCTTCAACGTGCGCGCGGGTACGGCGACGAAGGACTTGTGGTGAACCGCCGATCGCGAACGGCGCTGTTGCCGCAGCGTTTGTAGGGTCTTCACGCGGCCTCGCACGCGTTGTGGCGAGTCGGTTTATATTGGGCGGTCTTGCAATTTCTGTCCCATAGGGCGACCCGAACCCATGACCGATTTATCCGCTTTCGCGATCACGAAGAAATGGCCGGCCGAGCATCCGGACCGGATTCAGCTCTATTCGCTGCCGACGCCCAATGGCGTAAAAATCTCGATCATGCTCGAGGAAACCGGCTTGCCGTACGAGCCACATCTGGTGCGCTTCGATACCAACGATCAGATGACGCCGGCGTTTCTGTCGTTGAACCCGAACAACAAGATTCCGGCGATCCTCGATCCGAACGGTCCCGACGGCAAACCGCTGCCGCTGTTCGAATCGGGCGCGATCCTGATTTATCTCGCCGACAAAAGCGGCCGGCTGATCCCGCGGGACGCCGCCGGGCGCTACGAGACGATCCAGTGGGTGATGTTCCAGATGGGCGGCATCGGTCCGATGTTCGGCCAGGTCGGGTTCTTCCACAAATTCGCCGGCAGGGAGTACGAGGACAAGCGTCCGCGCGATCGCTACATCGCCGAATCGAAGCGGCTGCTCGGCGTGCTGGAGCAGCGCCTGGAAGGACGCACATGGGTGATGGGCGATCAGTATTCGATCGCCGATATCGCGATCTTCCCGTGGGTGCGCAATCTGGTCGGCTTCTATGAGGCGGGAGAACTGGTCGGCATTCAGGACTTCCCGAACGTGCGGCGCGTGCTGGCGGCGTTCGTCGAGCGTCCGGCGGTGGTGCGCGGCCTGAATATTCCGCAGCGGCCGGCTTGATGGCCTGTTGCGCGCGCTCGCCGCGCTGGGCGTCGTCGCGTTTCATACCGACGGCATCGTTGCCGAGCATGGCTGGCTCGTCCATGTTTTTCCGCGTAATACCGCTGAGCGCGTATAACCTTTGAGGTGAGTAAAGTTCTTACCGGCTTATCGGGCGAGAATCGCGCGACAGCGCTGTGACGCGACCGGACGAAAAGGTGAAGCAATGAGCGCCGTTACATTGTTCGCGTGGTCCGTTCCGGCGTATTTCCAGGATTCCGTGGTCGACCATACATGGGTGACGACCTACGACAGCCGCGTGAAGATTTACCCAGCGCTGGCGGACGTCCTGATCGCGGGCGAGCACTATTGGTACAGCTGGGGCAGCTTCCACGCCCGAGGTGGGACGCCGGTCAGTGCGGATGGTTTTTTGGCTTCCGGCGCGGCAAATCTGCTTTATGCTAGTTGTCTATGTAAGCCCGATGTGGACTCGAACATCGATCCGGCCGCTCGTGGAACGATATTCAGCTATGGTCGCGATGGTGTATGCCATCAGCTGTCAAACCAGATTCTTTGGGCGACCGGCAGCGGTGGAGCGGCTCCAGCTACCGTCCGCAAGTCCAGGGGCTACTGGTTGAGCATCGCGATCTTCGGACCATACGGCAAGCAGCATGCTGCATGGGCGAGCAAGAAGATTCAGTGCTCGACACCAAGCGGGAGTGACGCGATGAAGCCAGGACATCAGGAATCCGATGTCGACGATTTTCAGGAGCATCTTCAGGCGACTTTGAAGGGTCCCGACGCGGATGCGAAAATCAAGTCGTTGATGAATCATCGACGCGCATTTATGGTGCGGGTCGAGCGTTTGCAACCTGCCCCGCAGGGCGGCGATGTTCCGTCCGCCTCGGAGCTGAACCAGGCCTATTCGTCTTTTCTCCACGACGCTGCTGACATTCTGGGTCCCGAGGACTTCGAGCGAGTTTTTGGTGAACGCCCAAAGGATCAGATGAACGTCGTCGACCCTTCGATATACGAGCAAAGTGTCCGTCGGCCGATGCAAAAATAATGGAACCGCTGGACTGGCGTCGTCTCAAACGCGTTTCGCGATCACCGTCGTCGAACTCGCAATGTCGAGATTCTTTTTCGCGCTTAGCTGCTTCACAAACGATCGATCCAGCAACGTCGGCGGCCCTTGCAGAATTTCTTCGACCGTGAGCGCCTTGAATTCCTTCAGCGCATTCTCGTCGAGACCATCGGCCCATTCGCTCATGATCCAGTAAATCGACCAGATGGCCGATGTCGATTCCGGTACGTACACACGTTCGACATTGATCGCAGATCCGAACAGGTTGAGAATCCCCTCGGCTGTCATGTTGTAGTAGTGATGCGGGTAGCCGTGAGTAGGTTGAGTGAGCGGAACCACCACGACCAGATCGCCTCCTGGCTTCAACACGCGAAGAATCTCTTTGGCGGCAGTGAATGGGTCCTTCACATGTTCGAGGACATTCAACGACAGAAGGCCATCGAACGATGCATCTTTGAATGGCAGAACTTCGCCGACACCTCGCACATCGGTGGATGGATAGTTGGTGATGTCGAAATTGATCACGTTTTCGTAGATTGCGGGACGGCTGCCGGCCCCACAATCCAGAATGATCCCCGACGGATGGCGCTCGATCATACTCAGTGCATCCTGATCGTACAGATTGCTGCCGGCCAGTTCCGAGTCGTAAATGTCGAAGTGGGAGCGCAGATCGGGCGACAAAAAATCGAAAAATTTTCCGTCGTCACTAAATGGCATATCAGTGCGAAGGACAGACGCTATTCTTTTTCTTCGTTCCTGCCTGGATTGGGCCGCCATCAGTGCATCTTGCCTGCGATGACTTTCGGCGCTTCCGAAAACTTCGAAATGCGATCTTCCCGATCGTAATGCGCCGAGCCTGACGGCCTCAGCGACGTCCGGATTTGCGGCGAGATAGGCCTGCTCACAAAAATTCAACGCGGTAACGCATTCAAGCGCTTGATCCATGTCGGTCCTCGGAAACGTTTCGAAGTCGGCTCGCAGATTATAGCGATCTGAGATTTCCGGGAGCGGCCTGATTTTCCGGGGTTGTCGAACGGGTGGTTCGCCTGGAAGGCGGATCGGCAACGAAAAGCACCGCAGCGAAGGTGTGCGGGGCTTTTAAGAGCACTGGTGGCGGTTGGTCGCCCTGACAGAATTCATACGTCAAGGCTGGCGGTGTTTGCGGGGAGTTTTCGATTTTTTGTGCCCCCCACCTGTGCCCCTCGAATCGGTCTCCTGAGGAAAAACGGGTGCGATTCCTGTGTGACCTGGATGCGGCGCAATCGATCGCGGGGCGATTGATTTGCTTGTATAGCCCCCTAAAGCGGGGCCGCTTCATATCCGGCGTCACATAAGAGAGTAGTTTTTCGCCGCTTCGCCGCCTCAGTGCTGCTCCGCATTCAGCAGCATCTAGACTCGTCTCCTCCTTGCAGGAATCCTTGCAAGTCCGGTTTTTCGTCCGGCCTTTTCGGCGCTTCGGCGCGCGCACGGCCGTGCGTGGTGACGCATGGCGGACCGGCGCAGGGACGAGTGTCAACGATTGTGTCGGATCTGTCGCTCCGTTCCCGGCTTTGTGCTACATAGCCTCTTCAAATCGCTTTTGGAGGAGGCACAAGTTGATGGGATTACAGACAGATGGCGATTGACTTCGACGTCGGAACGCATCGGCGCTGCACGCTCTACACGCGACATGAGTATCACGGAAATGCCCTGAGCAACGAGGCGCGCGCCGGCCGCCAGCTCATTACCTCGGCAGGATTGCGGGAACTCACGCGCGACACACGTCAGCTGGCGCGGCTCGTCGAATTCATGCGCAACGCGCGCAGTGGTGCATACGCGAGTAGCGCTGCTCCAGAGCAGACCGCCCGGGCGCTACAGAACGCCGTCGAACGTGGCGATGTGATCGCAGTCGTGCCACGCCGCGTACGTCGCGCGGAGGCGGTGCGCCTATTGAGCAGAAGGTCTGGCCGTACTACGCGACCGTCACGCCGTCGCAGCTATTCAGGCGCGCTCTGCCTGTGGTGAGTGCCGGGCGTTCATTCCAGCGTCCAGTACTTCCGCGACTGGCCGCCGACGATGATCTCGCCATCTGGTTCGCCCGCCCCGGTGACGTGCTTCCGGATGGAACCATCGCTACGCCGGTATCAACGCCGCCTGGCGATGCGCAGGCGTTCGACTATCAGCCCGACATGCCGGGTGGCGCAGCAGATGAAGTTGCCGGGATGCCGTTCAAAGGCACGCCGGGGACGTGGATCTCCAGTATGCCGGGGACGATGCCGCAGTTGCGTCAGTTCGGGCCGAATGGCACGCCGCTAGCGGACTTTGACCTTGAAGCGCACCACGGCAATCCAAATCCGCACGCGCACGGTTGGGACGGCTACATCCGCGACGAGGGCGCGCCGGTCTCCTTGCTCCCTTGGTAAATCGATATGACGGATGAAATATTGAAGGCGTGGGGCTATTTCCACGATTGGTATCTGGACAGCGTGGTCATTGGCCCGAATACCGAGCCCCGGACGCTGACGCTAGGCCTGTACCTTGCCAACAGGCGCGCGTTGGTCACGTTCAACGGCGTGACGTGTGTTTCGGTTGAGCATCTTGGCTTGCTGAATATCGTCTACGGCATTCACATCGTTGCCCCGGACGACGCGAAGCACGCGCGGGCCAGTGCTGTGCTCGAAGCTGGAGAGCGACTTACCGACAAGAAAGCCGCACTGCTTGCTTTCATCTATTCCACTCTGGGTGCCGAACTCGCGATTGAGTGTGACTCGCTTGAGGTCCATGAGACCGACGGCGGAACATGTGGCCCTCGGCTCCCGTGATCGCAAAACGAAAGCGGGACCGCCTCGCTGGCGAGCGTGGTTGCTTCGTTCAGAAGTACGCGCGTAAGGCGCACGCCCGGCATGATCGGAACAACCGCCGATACGACAGGGAGATCGAGAAAGCGATGCTGGCGGTACGCGCAGACGAGCTTTCCGAACTGCTGTCCGGCGACGGCAACGAGGACGAACTGCCAGAAGCGCTGAGCGGCACGGTGGAGATTGACGAGTACCGCTAGAGCGGGCACGAATGGATGGGCTAGTGGCAATCGATATCCAGGCGAGAGCCGGCAACCTTTGTGTGGTCTATGCTCGAGCGGAATATTGCTGCGACGCCGGGAGTAGTGAGGTACGCGCTGGCCGCAAACGCATCGTCACTGCCAGCCCGACCACTTTGGCGAGGGACGAACCGCAACAGGTGAAGCTCGCTGAATTTCTGCGCGCTGCCTCCGCACCGTCTCACGTTCGCGGCGACTCGTCAGTGCAGATTGGGCCCATGTTCAATACTTTTCTGAGCAACGCCGGGAAGCTATCTGGTCCCCCTGACAGGAATCGAACCTGTATCTAGCGCTTAGGAGGCACTTGTTCTATCCATTGAACTACAGGGAGAGGACCGGGCCGGACAGGTCGGCGAGGACTCGGTGAGTCCAGACTGACCACCGAGCGCAGAGTATATCAAACCGGCGCGGGCAAAAGGAGAGCCAAGCCGGCAGCCGCCCGCGCCTCGCACAAATCCCGCAAAAACAAACGGCCCCGCAGACATCGCCTGCCGGGCCGCGCAAACCACCTGAGCATCTGGCGAAGCGCACGCAACCGCGCCTATCGCCCCAAGCTCATCTCACTGTCAAAACTCCACCACCGCGAACTCCGCCTTGCCCACGTCGCACAGCGGGCAGCGCCAGTCTTCCGGAATGTCGGCGAAACGCGTGCCCGGTCCGATGCCTTCTTCGGGCAGACCGTCTTCCTCGTTGTAGATCCAACCGCAAATCAGGCAGACCCAGCTCTTGAATTCCGTCACTTCGATTACTTCGCTCACGACACGCTCTCTCGTTCAATGCAATGGCCGGCTTGCTCTGCCCCTTTATGGGGCGGCGCGGCGACCCGCAATATTACCGGAATTTGTCAAATCAGCCGCAGACGACCGATGCGGCGCCGCCCCAACGCTCTGCGGCGAGCCCGGGTTCGCGCGACGGGCATCGTCACACAAGCCGTGTACGCTTTGGCCTGCAAGCTATTTGATTGGACAGATGCGGCGCTCGCTTCGCACGTATTGCGACGATCGGTCTCGGAGAGGCCGCTGGCGGCGCCGCATCGCCGGGTTTCGTTTCCAAAGGAGAAGACGATGTTTAAAAGCAGATGGTTGGTCGGCGTCGCGGCGGCTGGGCTACTCGCCGGGTCAGGTGTGGCGCAGGCGGCGGGCGTGACCTTCGTGCAACCGGCGGACGGCGCCACCGTCACCAATCCGGTGCACGTCGTGTTTGGCCTTGACGGCATGAAGATCGCGCCCGCCGGCACGCTGACGGACGGCACCGGGCATCATCACCTGCTGATCGACGGCAAGCCGCTGCCGAAGGGCGAGGTCGTCCCCGCGACCGACAAGTCGCTGCACTTCGGCAAAGGCCAGACTGAAGCCGATCTGACGCTGCCGCCGGGCGACCATACGCTGACGCTGCAATTCGGCGACGGCGAGCATCGCTCGTATGGGCCGGAGATGAGCAAGACGATCACGGTGCACGTCAAGTAAGCAACTGCTTGAAAGGCCGGGCCGGCGCGCGCCGATAGCGTTGCACGCTGCGTTGCGCGCTTCATCGCACGGATGTTCCCGCCCGGCATACCTGCGACCGGCCCTGCGCCCGGTACAATGAGCAGTTCCGACTCATCGCCGTCTTCTCCCATTCCCATGTCGCTTTACACCATTACCGGAGCGCAGCTCGCGTTCGGTCACGTCGCGCTGCTCGACCACGCGGATTTCTCGCTCGAAGCGGGCGAGCACGTCGGGCTGATCGGGCGCAACGGCGCGGGCAAGTCGTCGCTGTTGAAAATCGTCGCCGATCTGGCCAAACCCGACGACGGCCTCGTCACGCGTCAGCAGCATCTGAGCACGGTCTACGTGCCGCAGGAGCCCGAGTTCAACGCCGACGACACCGTGTTCGACGCGGTCGCCGCCGGACTCACCGAGGCGCGCGCGCTGCTCGACGAATACGACGCGGTCGCGCATCAACTCGCCGACACGCCTGAGGGCGCCGAACACGACGCGCTGCTCGCGCGCATGAACACGCTGCAATCGTCGTTGGACGCCGCGGACGCATGGAATTGGAGCACGCGCGTCGCGACCACGCTGCAGCAGATCGGCCTGAACGGCGAAGCCCGTGTCGGCTCGCTGTCGGGCGGCATGCAGAAGCGCGCCGCGCTCGCGCGCGCGCTCGTCGTGCAGCCCGACGTGCTGCTGCTCGACGAGCCGACCAACCATCTCGACTTCGACGGCATCCGCTGGCTCGAAGATCTGCTGGTGTCGCTGCGCGCTGGGCTGCTGTTCATCACACACGATCGCGCGTTTCTCGACCGCGTCGCGACGCGCATCGTCGAGCTCGATCGCGGGCGGCTGCTGTCGTATCCGGGCAATTTCTCCGCGTACCAGACGCGCAAGGCGCAGCAGCTCGAAGTCGAGCGCATCGAGAACGAGAAGTTCGACAAACTGCTCGCGCAGGAAGAAGTGTGGATTCGCAAGGGCGTCGAGGCACGCCGCACGCGCAGCGTCGGCCGCATCGCGCGCCTCGTGCAGATGCGCAACGAGCGCGCCGAGCGCCGCAACGGGCAGGGCAACGTGAAGCTCGACGTCGGTCAGGGCGAGAAGTCCGGCAAGATCGTGGCGGAACTGACGGACGTGACGAAGCGCTATGGCGAGCGCGCGGTGGTGGACCGCTTCACGGCCACGGTGATGCGCGGCGACAAGATCGGCTTCATCGGTCCGAACGGCGCGGGCAAGACCACGCTGCTGAAGCTGATCCTCGGTGAACTCGCGCCCGACGAGGGCAACGTGCGCGTCGGCACGAATCCGCAGGTCGCGTATTTTGATCAGATGCGCGCGGCGCTCGATCTGGAAAAGAGTCTCGCGGACACGATCAGCCCCGGCAGCGAGTGGGTCGAAATCAACGGCCAGAAGAAGCACGTGATGAGCTATCTCGGCGACTTCCTGTTCGCACCGGAGCGCGCGCGTTCGCCGGTCAAGTCGCTGTCGGGCGGCGAGCGCAACCGGCTGTTGCTCGCGCGCCTGTTCGCGCGCCCGGCCAACGTGCTGGTGCTCGATGAACCGACCAACGACCTCGACATTCCGACGCTCGAACTGCTCGAAGAACTGCTGATCGACTACGACGGCACGGTGCTGCTCGTCAGCCACGACCGCGCGTTTCTCGATAACGTCGTGACGTCGGTGATCGCCTCGGAAGGCGGCGGCAAGTGGCGCGAATACGTCGGCGGCTTCACGGACTGGCAGACGCAGCGCGATCGCTCGGAGCAACTCGCGCTCGAAGCGCAGAAAGAATCGAGCAAGGAAGCGCCGAAAGAAGCGGCGCCGAAGGACAGCGCGTCGGGCCGCAATGCGCAGCGCAGCGCGAAGCTGTCGTTCAAGGAGCAGCGCGAACTGGAGGCGCTACCGAAAATGATTGCCGACCTCGAGGCCGAACAGAAGGCAATCGGCGCGCAGCTCGAAGACGGCTCGGTGTTCGCGAAAGATGCACGCGAAGGCGCGCGTCTGACCGAGCGCTATGCCGAGATCGACGAAGAGTTGATGCTCGCGCTCGAACGTTGGGACGAGCTGGAAAACCGCGTCAAGTAACGCGGCGTGCGCGGCCGGCACAAAAACAACAGAAAGCGCCGCCGCGCACGGCACCGAAATTCAGCCGGCGCGCGCCCGTGCATTTCCGCCGATACCTATCGCGCCGCCGTCCTGCGAGCCGTCCATCCTCCATTGCATGTCCCCCAACGCCCGCCGTGCCTTGTCCAGTCGGCCAATTCAGCGCGGGGTCAATTGCCGCGGTGATCGAAATCAGTACAATACCCCGCGAACAGGCTTCCCCGGCGGGTTGTGCGTCCATGTCCGGCATTCGAGCGCGCCAACGGAAGCCGCGCGACAAAACAGCTTGCCCGCATCGCGGGCGCTCCACCTAACCCCGTTGTTTCGTTTCGCTTTTTTTGAATACTCAACGCATTGTCCACGGCCCTGTCCACAGGACCTGTGGACAACGATGAACCGACGCACCGAGTCAATCATGTCTACGAAAAAGCCAAACGCCGCGTATAGCGAAGCGTCGATCAAGGTGTTGAAGGGTCTGGAGCCGGTCAAGCAACGACCCGGCATGTACACCCGCACCGAGAATCCGCTGCACATCATTCAGGAAGTCATCGACAACGCATCGGACGAAGCCCTCGGCGGCTACGGCCGGCAAATCACGGTCACGCTGCACGCGGACCATTCGGTCTCGGTCGACGACGACGGCCGCGGCATTCCGTTCGGCCTGCACCCCGACGAAGGCGTACCGGTCGTCGAAATCGTTTTCACGCGCTTGCACGCGGGCGGCAAGTTCGACAAGGCCGCCGGCGGCGCCTATACGTTCTCGGGCGGTCTGCACGGCGTCGGCGTGTCGGTCACCAACGCGCTGTCCACGCGGCTCGACGTCACCGTGTGGCGCGACGGCAAGGTCGCCGGACTGAGCTTCGCGCACGGCGACGTCGCGAAGCCGCTCGAAGTGCGTGCCGCCACCAAGGCCGACAAGAAATCCGGCACGCGCGTGACCGCGTGGGCCGATCCGAAGTACTTCGATTCGCCGAACCTGCCGCTCGGCGAATTGCAGCGTCTGTTGCGCTCAAAGGCGGTGCTGTTGCCGGGCGTCGAGGTCACGCTCGTCAACGAAAAAACCGGCGAGCGGCAAAGCTGGAAATACGAAGACGGCCTGCGCGGCTATCTGCTCGAAGGCATGAACGGCAGCGATCTGCTGATTCCGCTGTTCGAGGGCGAGCGCTACGCGGAAAGCTCGCGTTCGAGCGAAGAGACGTTCGCCGAAGGCGAGGGCGCGGCGTGGGTCGTCGCGTGGAGCGAGGAAGGGCCGCTCACGCGCGAGTCGTACGTGAACCTGATTCCTACGCCCGCGGGCGGCACGCATGAGTCGGGCTTGCGCGACGGTCTTTATCAGGCGGTCAAGAGCTTCGTCGAGTTGCACAACCTGCAGCCGAAGGGCGTGAAACTGCTCGCCGAAGACGTGTTCGCGCGGGTGTCGTTCGTGCTGTCGGCGAAGGTGCTCGATCCGCAGTTTCAAGGGCAGATCAAGGAGCGCCTGAATAGCCGCGATGCGGTCAAGCTCGTGTCGTCGTTCGCTCGGCCGGCGCTCGAACTGTGGTTGAACCAGCACGTCGAGCATGGCAAGAAACTCGCGGACCTCGTGATCAAGCAGGCGCAGGCGCGCACGCGCGCGGGGCAGAAGGTCGAGAAACGCAAGAGCTCGGGCGTTGCCGTGCTGCCCGGCAAGCTGACCGATTGCGAATCGACGGAAATCGGCCGCAACGAGCTGTTCCTCGTCGAGGGCGACTCGGCGGGCGGCTCCGCGAAGATGGGCCGCGACAAGGAATACCAGGCGATCCTGCCGCTGCGCGGCAAGGTGCTGAACACATGGGAAACCGAACGTGATCGCCTGTTCGCGAACAACGAGGTGCACGACATTTCAGTGGCGATCGGCGTCGATCCGCATAATCCGGACGACAAGGTCGATCTGTCGAATCTGCGCTACGGCAAGATCTGCATTCTGTCGGATGCGGACGTCGACGGCTCGCATATCCAGGTGCTGCTGCTCACGCTGTTCTTCAAGCATTTCCCGCAACTGATCGAGCGCGGTCATGTGTGCGTCGCGCGTCCGCCGTTGTTTCGCGTCGATGCGCCCGCGCGCGGCAAGAAGCCCGCGCAGAAGCTCTATGCGCTCGACGAAGGCGAGCTCGAGGCGATTCTCGACAAGCTGCGCAAGGACGGCGTGCGCGACAACCAGTGGTCGATCAGCCGCTTCAAGGGGCTCGGTGAAATGAGCGCCGAGCAGCTGTGGGACACGACGATGAATCCCGACACGCGCCGCCTGCAGCCGGTCGCGCTCGGCGAACTCGACTACGATGCGACCGTCGCGCGCATGACGATGCTGATGGGCAAGGGCGAAGCGGCGTCGCGCCGCAGCTGGCTCGAAGAGAAGGGCAACGAAGTGGAAGCGGACATCTGAGCGCATTGCGCCTCAATGCGGCATACGACACTTCAAGCCAAACACGGACACGGAATCTAGATGGACGACGATAACACTCTCGACCTTTTCAACGAGCCGCCGTCGGACAGCGACGTGCTGACGCTCGGCAACTACGCGGAGCGCGCGTACCTCGAGTATGCGGTCAGCGTGGTCAAGGGCCGCGCGCTGCCCGATGTTTGCGATGGGCAGAAGCCGGTGCAGCGCCGCATCCTGTTCGCGATGAACGAGATGGGCCTCGGCGACAACGCGAAGCCGGTCAAATCGGCGCGCGTGGTCGGCGACGTGCTCGGTAAGTATCACCCGCACGGCGACCAGTCCGCGTACGACGCACTCGTGCGTCTCGCGCAAGACTTTTCGATGCGCTATCCGCTGATCGACGGCCAGGGCAACTTCGGCTCGCGCGACGGCGACGGCGCGGCGGCGATGCGTTACACCGAAGCGCGCCTGACGCCGATCGCAAAGCTGCTGCTCGCCGAAATCGACCAGGGCACGGTCGACTTCATGCCGAACTACGACGGCTCGTTCGAAGAGCCGAAGGTGCTGCCGGCGCGTCTGCCGTTCGTGCTGCTCAATGGCGCATCGGGCATCGCCGTCGGCCTCGCGACGGAAATTCCGTCGCACAACCTGCGCGAAGTCGCAGGAGCGGCGGTCGCGCTGATCCGCAATCCGAAGCTCTCGCATGCGGAGCTGATGCAGCACGTGCCCGGTCCGGACTTCCCCGGCGGCGGCCAGATCATTTCGAGCGAGGCGGAAATCGCCACCGCGTACGAAACCGGCCGCGGCAGCCTGAAGGTGCGCGCGCGCTGGAAGATCGAGGATCTCGCGCGTGGCCAGTGGCAACTCGTGATCACCGAACTGCCGCCGAATACGGCCGCGCAGAAGGTGCTCGAGGAAATCGAAGAACAGACCAACCCGAAAATCAAGCTCGGCAAGAAGACGCTGACGCCCGAGCAGTTGCAGACGCGGCAGACGCTGCTCGGGCTCGTCGACGCGGTGCGCGACGAATCGGGCAAGGACGCGCCGGTGCGTCTCGTGTTCGAGCCGAAGTCGAGCCGCATCGATCAGACCGACTTCGTCAACACGCTGCTCGCGCATACGAGCCTCGAATCGAACGCACCGCTGAACATGGTGATGGTCGGCGGCGATGGCCGGCCGCGTCAGAAGGGCTTGAGCGAAATCCTGCACGAGTGGATCGCGTTCCGTTTCGCGACGGTGACGCGCCGCACGCGGCATCGTCTGTCGAAGGTCGACGACCGCATCCATATTCTCGAAGGCCGGATGATCGTCTTCCTGAATATCGACGAAGTCATCCGCATCATTCGCGAATCGGACGAGCCGAAGGTCGCGCTGATGGCCGCGTTCGGTCTCACGGATCGCCAGGCCGAGGACATCCTCGAAATCCGGCTGCGTCAGTTGGCGCGCCTCGAGAAGATCAAGATCGAGAAGGAACTGGCCGAGCTGCGCGACGAGAAGGCCAAGCTCGAAGAGCTGCTCGGCAGCGAACCGGCGATGAAGCGCCTGCTGATCAAGGAAATCGAAGCCGACGCGAAACAGTATGGCGACGAGCGCCGCACGCTGATCCAGCAGGAAAAGCGCGCGACGTTCGAAGCGCGCGTGGTCGACGAGCCGGTCACCGTCGTGGTGTCGCAAAAGGGCTGGGTGCGCGCGCTGAAGGGCCACGGGCTCGATACGGCCGGCTTCAGCTTCAAGGCCGGCGACGGCCTCTACGCGGCGTTCCAATGCCGCACGCCCGATACGCTGATCGCGTGGGGTAGCAACGGGCGCGTCTATTCGGTCGCGGTGGCTCAACTGCCGGGCGGACGCGGCGACGGCGTGCCGGTCACGTCGCTGATCGAGCTCGAATCGGGCAGTCATTTGATGCACTACTACGCGGCGTCGGCGGAACAGGCGCTGCTGCTCGCGTCGAGCAACGGCTTCGGCTTCATCGCGAAGGTCGGCGATATGGTGAGCCGCGTGAAGGCCGGCAAGTCGTTCATGACGATCGACGCCGGCGCCGCGCCGCTCGCGCCGATGCCGATGCTGCCGGACGCGGCGCAGGTCGCGTGTCTGTCGTCGGGCGGACGTCTGCTCGTGTTCGGCCTCGACGAGATGAAGACGCTGTCGGGCGGCGGCCGTGGCGTCACGCTGATGGCGCTCGACGACAACGAAACGCTCGTGCAGGCGCTCGCGATCAACAAAGCAGGCGTGATGCTGATCGGCACGCGTCGTGGCGGCCGCGTCGACGAGGAGAAGCTGGCCGGCGCCGAGCTTGCGGCGCATGTCGGCAAGCGTGCGCGCAAGGGACGCGCGCCCGCCAGCAAGCTGAAGCTCGACGGCATGCGTCCGGTGCTGCCGGCCTAGTGGAGTCGATTTAACGAAGTTTGACGCTGCAAAACCGAGGGCGCCTGCTAGCATGCGGGGCGCTCGCGGTCTGTCGCAGCAGAGTCCGTCGCGCGAAGGGCGTGGAAGCAAACGGGGCGCGGCGGCGTCGCGGCCAGATGAACGGGCCGCGATCACAACGACAAAACACGACGCAATAGACGTCGATACCCGGAACTGCCTGCATCACGTATGGTCGAACGCGCTCAGTTGGTGCTGAGCGGGATCGCGTGTCCTAAACGGTGTGGCGTCGTCGGGAGAGGAAAACTACATGAACAAGGCTGTCGAAGTCGCGCTTTTTCTGCATCTGCTCGGGGTGGCGGTGTGGGTCGGCGGTATGGTGTTCGCGCATTTCTGCCTGCGCCCTGCGCTCGGCGATCTGTCGCCGCAACTGCGCCTGCCGCTGTGGGAGTCGGTATTTGGCCGCTTCTTCAACTGGGTCGGGGTGTCGGTGCTCGTGATCCTGATCAGCGGCGGCTTCCTGCTGATGCAATTCGGCGGCGCTCATGCTAGCTGGCCGCTGCATGCGATGGCCGGTCTCGGCATCGTGATGATGCTGATCTTCGGGCATATCCGCTTCGCCGTATATCCGCGCATTCGCCGCGCGGTGCAGGCGCAGAAGTGGCCAGATGGCGCGCAGGCGGTCGGCACGGTCCGCCGTCTCGTGCTGATCAATCTCGTGCTGGGCGTCGTGACGATCGGCTTCGCTGTGCTGTCGCGCGGGTTCTGATCGGCGGATCGCCGGATCGCCGGATCGCCGGATCGCCGGATCGCCAACGGCGCAGCAGGCTTCGCGCGGCCCGCGACGCATCACGTCGTGGCGCCGTACGCGAGCCACAAACCGCACGCCACCGCCACCGTTCCATACACGGCATACACCGGCACCTTCAGCTTCGCGAAGCACATCGCGGAGAACGTCGCGGTCAGCAGATAGATCGGCTCCAGCGGTACGCGCACCGCAATGCGCAGTACCGCGACCGCGAGAAACGCGGTCGTGACCGCGCGCAGAATCCTCATGCCGTGCTCGAAGCGCGGGTTCACCTTCAACTGATGCAGATGCCGCTGCGCGAGCACGACGAGGCAGCCTGACGGCACGAATAGCGCGAGCGTCGCGATCAGCGCGCCGAGCCAGCCATCGACGAGATAACCGAAGAACGGGACCACGTTCAGCAGGGGTCCCGGGGACAACGGCGACAGCGTAAACGCGAGCGTGAAGTCGTTATCGGACACGCCGACCGCCGGCGTGACGAACAGCGTCTTCAGCACCGGCAACGCCGAGAAGCCGCCGCCGAACAGCGTCATGCCGGCGCCCGCGAGGCGCGGCCACAGCAGCGCGAGGTCATAGCAATGCGGCAGCGGCAGCGCAAACAGCACGAGCAGCACGCCGAGCGCGGCCAGCAGCCGACAGTCGCCGCGCTGGAGCGACACGGCGAGTCGCGAGTCGCGTTCCCGACTCGCGAACCAGCCGGCGCCGAAGGCCGCGCCGAGCATCACCACATACGCCGCGGCGCTGTGCGCATAGAGCAGCGCGATGCTGCCGAGCAGCGCCGCCGTCCATTCGAGCTTGCCCCGCACGAGCGCGCGGGTTTGCTTGTACCAGGTGAGCGCGATCAGCGTCGCGAGCACGACGCTGAAGTGATGCAGCAGGGTTTGCGACGCGATCGTGTGCACGATGGGCGTGCGATAGAAGATCGCGAACAGCGTCATCAGCGTGAAGAAGGGCAGTACGCTCGCCACCCCGGCGACCCATGCGCCCGCGCGTCCGCGCAGCGCGTGCCCGAGCTGCACGGCGACGTTGCAGCCGACGGGTCCCGGCACCATCCACGCGAGCGCGATCAGGTCCGAGAACGCCACGCGCGAGAGCCGCCCCTCGCGTTCCACGTAATGATGCTCGAGCTGCGCCATCAACGCGAGACCGCCCCACGACAGCGCCGACAGGCCGCACACGACCCGGAACAGCGTCCATAGCGGTTCCCGTTGCCCGCGGCGGGCAGCCTCATCGCTCGTGATGGTCTGCATCGGCGCTGCGCGGGCCCCGCCATGCGGGCGCCCGTCCTTTAATTGTTGCTGGATAGGCTGCTTGCGCTGTGGGCTTCGTGCGCGACGCGGCGGCCGCCGACGCTGTTCATGCCGCATACCCCGAAGCGCTCGAGCAGTGCCGGGATCGCCTCCACTGGCACCGGCCGCGAGAACAGAAAGCCCTGTGCCTCGATATGGCCGAGCGCGGCCAGCCACGCAATCTGCTCTTCGGTCTCAGTGCCTTCGACCACCACCGTGAGCCCGAGCGAGCGCGCGAGGTTGACGATCGCGGTGACCATCACGCAGACGCTGCGGTCGCCCGGAATCGCCTGGACGAACGAGCGGTCCACCTTCAGCGTATCGACGGCAAAGCGGTTGAGATAGGACAGCGAAGAGTAGCCGGTGCCGAAGTCGTCGAGCGCGATGCGTACGCCGAGACGCTTCAGCGCGAAGATTTTTTCGGAGACCACTTCCGGAAATTCCATCATCGTCGTTTCGGTGATTTCGAGTTCGAGGCGACGGGCGGAGATGCCGGTTTCCTCGATCGCGCGCGAGACCGTTTCGAACAGGTCGCCGCGCCAGAACTGCACCGCCGAAATGTTCACCGCGAGCGATAGCGTGTCGTAGCCCTGCTGCTGCCATTGCGCGAGCTGACGGCATGCGGTCTCGATCACGAAGTCGCCGATCGGCACGATCAGGCCGGTCGACTCGGCCACGGGGATAAACTCGTTGGCCGGGATCAGTCCGTGCTGCGGATGGTTCCAGCGCACGAGCGCTTCGAAGCCGGTGATGCAGCGGCGCTTCAGATCGATCTTCGGCTGATAGGCGAGGAACAGTTGCCCCTCGGCCAGCGCGACGCGCAACTGCTGCTCCCACTTCATCAGATGGTCGGCGCGATGCGACAGATGCGGCGAATAGAACTGGTAGCAGTTCTTGCCGGCGTCCTTCGCGCTGTACATCGCGAGGTCGGCTTTCTTCAGCAGGTCGATCTCGCTTTCGTTGGCGACCGAGTACAGCGCGATGCCGATGCTCGCATGCAGCACGAACGCGCTGCCGCGCACCTCGAACGGCTTCGAGAACGCTTCGCCGGCGGCTTCGGCGAGCGCGACCGCGCGCTTTTCGACATCGTCGCCCTTGATCACGACGACGAACTCGTCCCCGCCGATGCGGCTCAGCGCGCCGTCGTCGCCGACCGCGGTGGCGAGGCGCGAGGCTGTCATCTGCAGCACGATGTCGCCGGCGTTGTGGCCGAGCGTGTCGTTGACGGTCTTGAAGTTGTCGAGGTCGATAAAAAGAATCGCGAGGCGACCCAGGTTGAACGGCTGCGCGACGTCATGGCGCAGCGCCTGCAGCGTCGCGTAGCGATTGCGCAGGCCGGTCAACAGATCGTATTCGACGAGTTGCGTCATCTCGCGCTCGCGGCCTAGCAGTTTGCCTATCAGGCCGGTCGCGACCGCGAAGAAGCTGAGCATCGCGAGCGAGATGAAGCCCGCCATCAACAGATAGACGTTGCGCGTGTGGTTGTAATCGGCGAATTCTTCGCCCTGCGAAAGACCGACGAGCACGCCGAGCGGATAGCCGTCGATGTGCCGGTACGACACGATGCGCGTGACGTTGTCGATCGAATCGACGTAGGTGCCCGACACATGCTCCGAGGTCGGATACGTGCCGCTCGCGGTGAACGTGCTGCTCGTCCTGCTGGCGTTGCCGGTGCGGCGCGCGAGCACGGTGCCGCTGTCCGAGATCACCGCGATCACGCCTTCGCGGCCGATCGCCGCGTTGTTGTAGAAGTCCGACGTAAAGTAGCTCGGGTCTTCGGAGACCACGATGACGCCCGCGAACGAGCCGTCCGGATGATTGAGACGCCGCGTCATCTGCAGCGTCCAGTGACCCGACACGCGGCCGAGCACGGGCTTGCTGATGTACAGCTGGTCGTCGTTTTCGTGCTCGTGGACCTTGAAGTGCTCGCGGTCCGACAAGTCGATGTGAGCGGGGTTGAGTTCGGCCGTATTGGCGATCAGTCTGCCGTGCTCGTCGATTATCGACACCTGCACGAGCGTTTCGCTTTGCACGACGCCTTTTTCGACCGTGCTCGCGAGATCGAAATGATTGGGCGTCTTTTCGAACTCGTACTTGACGAAGCGCGTGATCTGATCGACCTGGTGAATCGCCTTGATGGTGTGCTGCTCGAGCGCCGCGGAAAGTATTGCGGAAGACGCCATCGCTTCGCGGTACGTCGCGTCCCTTTCTACCGACAGCCGCGCGAAGATCACGGTCCACAGCAGGATCAGTACGAGTACCCCGAGGGCGGGAATGACGAGCAATGCGCGCCGGCGCGTGACCAATGGATCGCGTCGCGGCCTGGCTTCGCGCGGCTCGGAGAAGCGGGACTGAGTCATCGCGCGGGCCTTGGCTGGGTGCGGGCCGCTTGCAAACGCATGGGCATCGACTGCGCGAAATAGATGGATGGCTGCATGGTGACCAAGATGCCAAAGCTGCTGCGCAGGATGAGAGGGCGTGGCGCCGCGCCGGACCGTCCACAGGTCATCGGATACGGTTCGATATTACTGAATGCCACTGGATTAAGGAAGCTTCCGGGCATGGGGTATACGCTCGCGCGGCGGGGGCCCGGGTGCGGCTGTTCACGTGGCCTGCATCGCCGGTCTTATGACGCGGCCGGTCCGTGATTTGTCGAAGACTTCATCGGCAACGGTGCCTGCCACTCGGCAGTTTCTGGCAGGGCTTTTGCAATCCGGCCACGATGAATTCGGAGAACCAGGTATGGCGACGCCATCGCGCTGCGGCTTTTTGTGGTGTGAAGCGGCGGCATGTGGCGTGTCGCCGTGGCGTGCGCGCGAAGCCGCAGCTCGCTTACGCGAGCCGGCACGTGCCGTCGACGATCGTCACCGAAGGCCCGCCGATCCAGATCTTGCCGCGCGCATCGTCGTAGTGGACCGACACGTGGCCCGCGCGCCCGAGCGCGGTGCCCTGACGCGCCGTGTAGCGCGCGGCGGGACGACGGTGCTGCAGGTTCAGCAGACCCGCGAGCGCGGCATTGGCGCTGCCCGTCACCGGGTCTTCGCCGACACCGAAGCCGCCGCCCGCCATCAGGCAACGGACCTCGAACGTCGCGGGGCCGTCGGCGTCGTGCGGTCCATACACGGCGACGCCGTGCGTGTCGACCGAATGCACGAGCTCGGCGAGCGCCGCCGCGTCGGGTTCGAGCGCGAGGCAGGCGCGTGCCGAATCGACCCGCACGACGAGCCACGGCGCACCGTTGTCGACCGCGCATGGCGGCGCGCTGAAGTCGATCGCCTGACTACGTAAAGCCGTAGACAGCGCTTCGTAACGATGCTCGGCGAGCGGTGTCACGCGCGCGGGCGGCGCGGCGAACGCCCATGCGCCGTGCATGTTGTCGCCGCCGTCGAGCGCTTCGAGTTCGACGAGACCCACGCCGCATTGCTGGATCAGCTTGCCGGCCTGCTTCGGCTGGTAGCCGCTTTCGCGCAAAGCATGCGCGGTGCCCAAGGTCGGATGACCCGCGAACGGCAACTCGCCCCCCGGCGTGAAGATGCGCACGCGATAGTCGGCGGCCGCGTCGGTCGGCTTTAGCAGAAACGTGGTTTCGGACAGATTGGTCCAGCGCGCAATGGCCTGCATTTGCGCGGTATCGAGCGCGTCGGCATCGAACACGACGGCAAGCGGATTGCCCTTGAACGGTGTCGACGTAAACACGTCGACCTGTTTGAAACGAACGGTGTGAGCGGACATCGACAGGCCCCGGCGCAATGGACGTTGAGGGAGTTCGCGGATTCTATCCGCCTGCGCGGCGGCGATCCACCGTCGCCATAAAAGAAAAACGCGCCGCCGGTGCGTGACACCGGTCGGCGCGTTTCAATCGCAATGCGGCGTGAATCAGGTGCCGATCTCGCGCGACACCGCACGCATTGTCACATCGCGTCGATGCTATTGGACCTCGGCGATCAGCTCGATCTCCACGCACGCGCCGAGCGGAATCTGCGCGACGCCGAACGCCGAGCGCGCGTGCTTGCCGCGTTCGCCGAACACGTCGGCGATCAGCTCGGACGCACCGTTGGTGACCAGATGCTGCTCGGTGAACTCGAGCGTCGAGTTGACGAGGCTCATCAGCTTGACGACGCGCGTGACGCGGTTCAGGTCGCCGACGTGCGCATGCAAGGTGGCGAGCAGATCGATCGCGATCGAGCGCGCGGCGGCCTTGCCTTCCTCGGTGGAGAGCGTCGCGCCGAGCTTGCCGACCCACACCTTGCCGTCCTTCCTGGCGATGTGGCCCGACAGGTACACCGTGTTGCCGCTTTGCGCGCTCATCACATAGGCCGCTGCCGGCGCACCCGCCGCCGGCAATTCGATGCCGAGTTCCTTGAGCTTGTCGTACACATTCGATTGAGCCATATCGTGTCCTCGTTTCGGTGAGATTGCATGAATGCAGGCGGGGCGAAGTCCGCACGCAACGCGCGTGCAAGCTTCACCCCGATGGCAGTGCGGCTAACGCCGTTCAGATTTTCGCGCGCACGAGTGCGGCGAGACGCGCCACGCCTTCGTCGATTTTAGCCGGTGGCACCGTGACGAACGACAGACGCAGCGTGTTGTGCTGCGCCTCGCTCGCGAAAAACGGATCGCCCGGCACGAACGCGACGTTCTGCGCGACCGCTTCCTCGAGCAGCTTCATGGTGTCGATGCCCGCCGGCAGATTGACCCAGATGAACATGCCGCCTTCCGGACGGTTCCAGCTGACGCCATCGGGCATATAGCGCTCGAGCGCGGTGAGCATCGCGTCGCACTGGTTGCGATACAGCTCGCGGATCGTCGGCACGTGCGTGTCGAGAAAGCCGTCCTTGACCACCTCGTGCACGATGCGCTGCGTGAAGCTCGGCGTGTGCAGGTCGGTGGCCTGCTTGGCCTGCACGAGTTTGAAGATCAGTTCCTCGGGCGCGATGATGAAACCGACGCGCAGACCCGGCGCGAGCACCTTCGAGAACGAGCCGAGATAGACGATGTGATCGGGCGCCATCGACAACATCGTCGGCAGCGGTTCGCCCGCGTAGTCGAGCGCGCCGTAGGGATCGTCCTCGATCACCGGGAACGGCGCGGTCTTCGCGAACTCGGCGAGCGCGCGGCGGCGTTCGACCGGCAGACGGCGGCCCGTCGGATTCTGGAAATTCGGCTGCGCGTACAGCAGACGCGCGCCATTGGTCAGTTCCGGCTTCAGGCCCTCGGGGATCAGGCCCTGCTCGTCGGTCGGCACCTGCACGTAGTGCGGCTCGTACATCGAGAACGATTGCAGCGCGCCGAGGTAGGTCGGCGTTTCGACCAGCACCGGGCTATCGACGCAGATCAGCACCTTGCCGAGCAGGTCGAGCGCCTGTTGCGAGCCGGTCGTGATCAGCACCTGCGACGCACGGATCTGCGCGCCGTTGATCGAGTAGCGTTGCGCGACCCATTCGCGCAGCGGCAGATAACCTTCGGTCGCGCTGTACTGCAGCGCCGCGGCGGGCGTGTCGCGCAGGATGCGGTCGGACGCCTCGCGCATGCGCTCGGCCGGGAAGGTGGCAGGCGAGGGCAGGCCGCCGGCGAAGGAGATGACTTCGGGCCGTTCCGTGACCTTCAGGATCTCGCGGATCGCGGAGCTCGTGAGCTTGCGCGCGCGTTCGGACAATTGCCACGTCGGGGCTTTCAGGTCGCTTTGGTCCATGATCTCCTCTGGTATTTCTGGAACCGGTCAAAATTTCAATTATCGCGCGACTGGCCAACCATTGCCGCTGGGGTGCCACCGGGGTTGCCACGGGGGTTGCCCAACCACGCGCTGTTTATCCGAGGGTTCGAGAACCCTCGGGTGTTTCGAATTCGGCGACGAGCGCCGCCGCGCCGTCGGTCGGCTGTACGTCGAGCAGGTGCGCGGCGCCGAGCCAGCGCAGTTGCTCGCCAATCAGCTCTGGCCGCGGATGCACGGCTTTCAACGCTTTCAGCGCGAGGTTCGTCGGCGCCAGCGACTGCGACGGATGCCGCATCGAGTCCCACTGGATCAGCGAGGGCAGCACGCCGTCGCCGGCGCCTTGCCACGCGGGGAACGACCCGTCGTCGGGCACCGTCAGGCCCCACGTGAAATCGCCGCGCGTCATCGGCACGACCGGCGCGATGCGCTGCGGATACTGCGCTTGCCACGTCGCCAGATGCTTCGGCCGCTCGACGCGCGCGACCCAATGCGACAGATACGGCCCGTTTTCCAGTCGCGCCTGCGTCACCGGGTCGTCGAGCGCGAACAGGCGCGGGCGCGGCGCGGTGCCATCGGTTGCCTCGGCCGCGGCGTGCGGATCGATGGCGACCACTTCCAGGTAGACCCCGCCCCACAGGCCGAGCAGGCGATTGTGGGTCCGCATCAGCGGATGCGCGCCACCGCCGGCCGGCGCGACGCCGAGCGTATCGGCGACGTACTGGACGCCTTCGTCCAAGGTGCGCGCGGAGACGACGAGGTGATCGAGACTGAGCGATTGGGCTGTCAGGGTGGTCATGGCGGATCGACGGAAAACGCTGTTCTGTGCAAGGGCCAGTTGCGCGCCACGCTTGTGGGCAGCGCTGCCGGGGCCGTAAGCATAACCGTTTGCCGGATCGGCCGGCCATACGTATGGATTTACATGGTGTCACCAGCCTCGCTGGATTCAAGTGTAACGGCCGTGACCTGCACAGTAACGGTACAATCGGCGCGATACTATTCGGTACAGTTGGAGTCCGTCATGTCCGTCCCGCTTACCCAGATTCCCGCCCCGCACGACACCGCGTCGTTGACGCTGGTCGAACAGCTCGTCCAATGGGCGCGGCGCCGCATCGAGGAGCGCGTGTTCCGCCCCGGCATGCGCATGCCGTCGATCCGCAAGCTCGCGCTCGACAAGGGCGTGTCGCGCTTCACGGTGGTCGAAGCGTACGAGCGGCTCGTCGCGCAGGGTTTTCTGGAGTCGCGGCGCGGCTCCGGCTTCTATGTGCGCGAGCGCCAGGGCGGCGCGGCGACGGTCTCCGAGCTGCACCCGCGCGCCGAGACGCTGCCCGCGCCGGCCAATATCGACGTCGTCTGGCTGCTGCGCAACATGCTGCACACCGGCGCGCGGCCCGAGCGCAGCCCGGGCCTCGGCTATCTGCCGGCCCGCTGGCTCGACGGCGACCTGATCACCAACGCGCTGCGCACGCTCGGCCGGCAAAGCGGCATGCAGATGCTCGGCATCGGCACCGCGCAAGGTTTCCTGCCGCTGCGTCAGCAGTTGCAGACGCGGCTCGAGGAGTTGGAGATCGGCGCGTCGCCCGAGCAGATCGTGATGGTGTCGGGCGTCACCCAGGCGATCGACCTCATTTCGCGCATCTACGTGAAGCCGGGTGATGCGGTGATCGTCGGCGATCCGGCGTGGTTCCAGATGTTCGGCTGCTTCGCGTCGCAGGGCGCGCGGCTCGTCGGCATGCCGTACACACCGGACGGCCCCGATCTCGACGCGCTCGAAGCGCTGGTCCAGGAATGGCGCCCCAAAATGCTGGTGATCAACTCGGTGCTGCAGAACCCGACCGGCACCTCGCTGAGCGCCGCGCAGGCGTTCCGCATCCTGCGGCTTGCCGAGGCGTATGACTTCATCGTCGTCGAGGACGACATCTACGGCGACCTGTGCCCGCCCAGCTACGCCGGTACGCGGCTCGCGAGCCTCGATCAGCTAAAGCGCGTGATCTACCTCGGCAGTTTCTCGAAGACGCTTGCGCCGAATCTGCGCGTCGGTTTCATCGCGTGCGCGGCAGAGGTCGCGATGGTGGTCGCCAATCAGAAGATGCTGGTCGGCATGACGAGCCCGGAGTTGAACGAGCGCGTGATCTACAAGATCCTGACCGAGGGCCACTACCGGCGGCACGTCGAGCGCATTCGCGCACGGCTCGACGGCGTGCGCGAGAAGGCCGTGCGGATGATCGAGAAGACCGGCATGAAGCTGTTTCTGACGCCGACGGCCGGGATGTTCCTGTGGGCCGACACCGGCGTCGACGCAGGCGCGCTCGCCGCGGCCGGGCACGAAGCCGGCTATCTGCTGACGCCGGGCGGGCTGTTTTCGCCGCAGCAGTCGCCGAGCACGTGGATGCGCTTCAACATCGCCAATTGCGGCGATCCTGAATTACCGGCGTTCCTAAGCCGTTATCTCGACGGCGTCGCGCGCCGGGCCTCTTGAAACCGCGCCGGAGCGTCCCCATTTGCGCGGACGATCCGGCGTTCCGGCGCTCCGGCACGGCGAGCCCGAACCGCGGTTGGAATCCGCTTCGGCCGCCGCTCATCCCCCAATTCGCAACAGAGAGGAAGTCCGACCATGGCACAAGAAACCATGAGCTTTCAGGCAGAAGTGAAGCAACTTCTGCAACTGATGATCCATTCGCTGTACAGCAACAAGGAAATCTTTCTGCGCGAGCTGATTTCGAACGCGTCCGACGCGGCCGACAAGCTGCGCTTCGAGGCGATCGAAAACAGCGCGCTGTACGAGAACGATCCGAACCTGCGGATTCGGGTGTCGTTCGACAAGGCCGCGCGCACCATCACGATCGACGACAACGGCATCGGCATGAGCCGCGACGAGACGATCGCGCACCTCGGCACGATCGCGCGTTCGGGCACCAAGGAATTCTTCGGCAAGCTGTCGGGCGACCAGCAGAAGGACGCGGTGCTGATCGGCCAGTTTGGCGTGGGCTTCTACTCGGGCTTCATCGTTGCGGACAAGATCACCGTCGAGACGCGCCGCGCCGGTTTGCCGGCCTCGGAAGGCGTGCGCTGGGAAAGCGCGGGCGAAGGCGATTTCGCGGTCGAGACGATCGAGCGCGCCGCGCGCGGCACGACCATCACGCTGCATCTGCGTGCCGATGAGGACGAACTGCTGTCGTCGTATCGGCTGAAGTCGATCATCCAGAAGTACTCGGACCACGTCGCGCTGCCGATCCTGATGAAGAAGGAAGAGTGGGACGCGGAAAAGAGCGAGATGGTCACGAAGGACGAGGACGAGACCGTCAACCAGGCGAGCGCGCTGTGGACCCGTTCGAAGAACGACATCACCGACGAGCAATACAAGCAGTTCTACCAGCACATCTCGCACGATCATCAAGACCCGCTGACGTGGACGCATAACCGCGTCGAAGGCCGCAGCGAGTACACGCAACTGCTGTACGTGCCGGCGCACGCGCCGTTCGACCTGTGGAACCGCGAGCAGCGCGGCGGCCTGAAGCTGTACGTGAAGCGCGTGTTCATCATGGACGACGCCGAGCAACTGCTGCCCACGTACCTGCGCTTCGTGAAGGGTGTGGTCGATTCGGCCGATCTGCCGCTCAACGTGTCGCGCGAAATCCTGCAGGAAAGCCGCGACGTGAAGGCGATCCGCGAAGGCGTGACCAAGCGCGCGCTGTCGATGCTGGAAGAACTGGCCAACGCGGACAACGACGCCGAGAAGGAAAAGTACGCGGGCTTCTGGAAGGAATTCGGCCAGGTGCTGAAGGAAGGCATCGGCGAGGACTTCGCCAATCGCGAGCGCGTCGCGAAGCTCGTGCGCTTTGCGACGACGCATACGGGCACGGCCGAGCAGACCGTGTCGCTGGCCGACTACGTCGCTCGCATGAAGCCCGAGCAGACGAAGATCTACTACGTGACCGCCGACACGTGGCAGGCCGCGTCGAACAGCCCGCATCTCGAAGTGTTCCGCAAGAAGGGCGTCGAAGTGCTGTTGCTGACCGATCGCGTCGATGAATGGATGCTGTCGTTCCTCAACGAATTCGACGGCAAGCCGCTGCAAAGCGTCGCGCGCGGCGACCTCGATCTCGGCGCGCTGAACGACGAGGAAAAAGAGGTGCAGGAGAAGATCGGCGAAGCGTTCAAGCCGCTCGTCGAGAAGATGAAGGAAGCGTTGAAGGACAAGGCGAAAGACGTGCGTCTGACGTTCCGCCTGACCGACTCGCCGTCGTGCCTCGTTGCCGACGACGGCGAAATGAGCGGCTACCTGCAGCGCATGCTGAAGGCCGCGGGCCAGCAGGCGCCTGAGTTCCATCCAATTCTCGAAGTGAATCCGGAGCACGCCCTCGTGAAGGGTCTGCATGCCGATAGCGCGAATTTCGACGACTGGTGCCATCTGCTGTTCGATCAGGCACTGCTCGCCGAAGGCGGCGCGCTGGAAGATCCGGCGAGCTTCGTGAAGCGGACCAATGCGTTGCTGCTGTCGCGCGCGGGTTGAGCGTGAGCCGAAAGCGTTGATGTCGTTGCTGGATTGACGCCCGGTAGTTGAGAAATGCGCTGCTTCGGCAGCGCATTTTTTTTTTGCCTTCTGGTTTGCGTCGGCTCCCCTGGCTGAAGCCGCGCGCACGATCGCCGCGGTCGTTGCCGCGAAAAATTACCGTCGGAGCACGCCGCTATAATCCGACACCATGCCTATCCGTTTCGATCCTGCCGACGCCCACTGGCGCGTCGCGCCTTTGGCCACTTTCAGCGCCGCCCAGAAAGACTGGCTGACCCGCGGCGGTTCACTGACCGCGCACCTGCGCGCGCTCGGCGCGGTCGCGGTGCGCGTGACTCGCGAAGCCGTCGCGCTGCCGTGGCCCGACGAAGCCGCCGCGCTCGGACTCGCGCCGCGCGCGCCGGTGTGGGTGCGCGAAGTGGTGCTGTCGGTCGATGGCGTGCCGTTCGTCGCCGCGCATAGCGTGACGCCGCGTGCCGCGAGCGTCGGCGTCTGGCAGGCGACGCGCTGGCTGCGCACCCGGCCGCTCGCGGAGTTGCTGTATAGCGATAGCAGCGTCGCGCGTTCGTCGCTGGTGAGCCGCAGGGTGGGGCAGCGGCATCCGTTGTATCGGTTGGCCGCGCATGAAATCGACGGCGGCGATCGGCATGCGCCGCATGCGCTGGTGGCGCGTCGCTCGGTGTTCGAGCGGCATGGCGCGCCTTTGATGGTGACCGAATGCATGTTGCCGGCACTGTGGGAGCATTTGCGTGCGTTGGACGCGGCCGCTCGCGCGCACGCTGCCGCGTCAGGCACCGGCGCGGCGCATATCGCGCACGCGCGGGTGCGCGAGCACGGTCGTCCGCTCGATCACACCGCGTCGCGTGCGCACAGCGTGCCGCGCAGCGCCGACGAGCGGAGCCGCTGATGTCGTTCAAGCGTTGCTTTGCGCCTGTCGTCGCCGCTGATACGCGGGTCTTGATCCTCGGTAGCTTGCCGGGCGAGGTGTCGTTGGCTCACGGCCAATACTACGCACACCCGCAGAACAAATTCTGGTTACTGGTCGGTGAAGCGATAGAACGGGATCTGGTTGGCATGGTCTATTCGACGCGTCTCGAGACGTTGCTCGAACACCATATCGGACTATGGGATGTCGTTGCTGAGGCTCGTCGAGCAGGAAGCCTGGATAGCCGGATTCGCGACCATGCCAGCAACGATCTGATCGCTCTGATCGATACGCTGCCGAAACTGGCTACCATCGCCTTCAACGGGGGGACGGCGGCCAAAATCGGGATGAAAGCGTTGGGCGAGCGGGGAGTGCAATATCGGCTTGTCCGTTTGCCATCGAGCAGTCCCGCCCATGCCTCGGTTTCATACGCTCAAAAGCTGGACATATGGCGACGGCTAACCTGGGTCTGATCGACCGACAGGATGCCATTCGCGGTCATAGATCGAGCGCAAGAAACCGTGTGCCTTCGACTGGATTCTCGTAGTAGGGCGCGGTTTCGACGAACCCTAACCGCTCGTAGATGCGCTGTGCAAAACGGGTTTGCGGAACCGTGTCGAGAACCAGCGTCGAGAATCCCAATGTCTTCGCTTTCCCGATCACCGATGTGACCAGCGTTTCGCCAAGCGACAACCCTCTGAATGCTTCACGAACATAGAGCCGTTTGATTTCCGCAGTCTCTGCCGTATGGCGCAGCAGCCCCGCGCAACCGGCGAGCTCGCCGCCGGCGTCGGCGACGAAGAACATGCCGGATGGCAGCGTATAAACGTGTTCGAACGCGTCCATTTCTGCATCGAATCCACGGTACGACAGATCCATATCCAGCCAGCGGACATACTCGCGGATCACGGCGACGAGGTTGTGGGTGTCGGCGGGGAAAACGGCTTCGCGAACGATCGGCCGCGGCGTTTGCATGGCGGCTCTCAGATCCATACGTCGTTTTCGGCCGTTCTTTCGGTGGTCGTATCGCCGGTATTGACGACGCCGCGCGGTTCGATGAGCAGCAGCTTCACCTCGGACTCGGCATACGGCTTGTGCTCGACTCCCTTTGGTACCACCGCCATTTCTCCGGGAAACAGTTCGATCGAGCGGTCGCGGAAGTCGATGCGCAACCGGCCTGCGAGGACGATGAACGTCTCGTCGGTATCGGCATGCCGATGCCAGACGAAATCGCCGGCTATCTTTACGACCTTGAACTGATAGTCATTCATTTCAGCCACGACGCGCGGCTGCCAGTGGTCGTCGATCTGACTGATCTTGTCGAGCAGGTTGATGGTCTTGTATTGGCCGCGTTGCTCGGGTGTCGGCTGGGAATCGCTGTGCATGGTGGCTCCATTCGGGTGATACCTGGAACAGAGCATAGTCCCGCCGCCGGCGAGTGTCTTGAACGATCGTGCAAGCTTGCGTTAGCCGGCGCGCCGATCGCTCGTCATCGCGAGCCAACGTGCGGGCGGGATTCCGTACGCGTGGCGAAAATGTCGGGTCATGTGGCTCTGGTCGGCGAAGCCGGCTGCCGCCGCCGCGTCCACGAGGGAAACGCCGCGCAGCATCATCGCGCGCGCGGCTTCGAGCCGGCGCATGACCAGGTAGTGATAGGGGCTGGTGCCGTAAAAAGTTCGGAAATCGCGCGACAGGCTCCAGCGGTCCTGCCCGCTGACGAGGGCAAGTTCATCGAGCGTGACGGTGTGCGTGCACGATGCGTGCAGATATTCGCGTGCTCGCTGCGCTGCCGCGAAATCCGCGGACTTGCGCGTCTGCCGCGCGCCCGAGGCGTTATCCAGCGCGAGCGCGAGACCGGCGAGCGCGTCGTCACGTTCGAGCGGCTCCGCGTCGCCACGCATCTGGCGCAGCGCTGTCTGCGTGGCTTCGAACAGGCGCGGATCGGTCGTGACGCCGCCTTCGACGAACGGCAGGGGGCGGCCGCCGAGGACTTCCTGGATTGCAGCGGGCTGCACGTAAATCATCTGATAACGAAATCCCTCGTTCGTGCCGGCCTGACCGTCGTGCACTTCGTCGGGATGCAGGACCATGGTCTGCCCGGGCAGGCTGGTGCGCAAACCGCGCCGGTAATGGAAGCACTGAACGCCGGCGAGGGTCACGCCGATCGCGTAGGTGTCGTGCCGATGCATGGAGTACGCGTTGCCGTGGAAAAACGCTTCGATGCGTTCGATTCCGTGGGTCGATTCCGAACGGGAAATCCAGTCGGATTGGGCTTTGCTGGTATCGCCGTCCATCACACGCTCCGGCTTGGTTTGGCAGATCTGCGGGAACATCGATATCGGAGGATTGTACCGGTGCGAATGTTCGCACGCTTGGCATGCGTGATAGTGCGACTGACGTCAGTGTCTCGTCGCGGGTCCGCTCCTGAGCAATTGCCTACTCACTCAGTAACCGTTTTACTTCATCAAGGAGGGAAGCCGTCGTGTAGCCCCACAAAACAGGATCGAACTGGCGGCCAAACCGCTCCTTGAACTTTGAGTCCAACGTCTCTGGATAGTCGGCTTTGAATGAATCTATGTCAGACATGAGCGCGTCAATGTCAGTCGTTGACATTTTCGCGGTATAGGAAGAAACGAGTTCTTCTACTGAGTTTCCGAAAAGGTCAAAATCTTCGTGGAAACGAGAGCGAATCAACCCCGTCAGATTGCCATATTCCTCACCGTCAACCATACGATAAGCCTTCACTCCCTGTCTGCGTGTTGAGGGGCGCGTGCGTGAAAATGCCCGCGACAATGGCGGGCCTTCTTTATAGTCTGTCCCGAGCAATTGCCTACTCACTCAGTAGCCGCTTCAATTCGTCAAGGAAGGAAGCAGTGGTGTAACCCCACAACTCCGGGCCGAACTGGGAGCCATACGCCTCTTCGAATGCATCGTCCAGATTGCTAAAGTTCTCTCTCTCGAAGTTTTCAATTTCAACAAGTATGTTCCTTAAACTCTCTTGTGAACTATCTCTTCTGTAGCAACCTATGATCACTTTGATGGTGTTACCCCAGTACGAAAAATCCTCGTTAAGGTACACACCAAAGAGCTGGTTTAGTTCGGGGTACAGCGGATTTTCATTCATAACTGCGTCTCATAAGTCGATGAACGCCGTCAGGACGTAATAGGGCATTCCATTGTATATCTCCCGCTTAAGTACCACCAAAACCTTGTTTCCTTTCGCAAATTGTCCTGTCTTCCTGACAAACCCCGTAACCCACGTCCCCAGATATGTACCTTGTTAAACGCAACGGAGCACTCGTCGTAGACTGAGACCAGGATCTGATGCGGGTAGTTTCGCCCATCATCACTTCCGAAATGGCTTTCTCGGCAGTCTTCTGGTCTTTAAATGATGTCGCCGCTTTTATCCGCGGCTCATCTTTCAGTCTTTGTCGCAACCAGGCCTCATCCTTTCCCACATGCTTCAAAAGTGTATGCCCGCCAACCCCGCGAAGCGTCTTCGCTTCATGCATGTTCAGGTTGATCTCGCCCATCGTGATACGCGCAGCCCGCATCGCCTTGATTGACCCGGCAAAGCTGAACGGCACGACCATGTCAAGTGACAGGCCGATATTGTTGGCCATGTCAGGACTTGCCTTCATTGCCTCGGCCAGCTTCGTCGTGCCCTGCTGTGTCAATGTGGCCGTGTCCTGGCCCGTCCAGACCTGACGCAAACCAGCCGCCGCCGTACCAGAACCATGTACGCCGAACACGACACACCCTGCCTTGGTGAGCATGGTCGGTTCCGGGATCACACACAACGCACTTGCGCCGACCATTTCCAGCACGCCACCGACGATTTGCAACCCGCCCCATAGCCGGTTGGAAAGCATTTCGGTTTGGGTGATTGACTGCCTTGCCAGTACCGCCGCCAGTTGCGGCGCGCTGAGCACCACGCGCACGCCGTCCGCATCCTGTTGATACGACATTCCGAACTTCTCCGTAGCTGTCGGGACTGCCACGCTAGCAGGCGACAACAGGGAGAGGAACGGGCGACGGATGAAAATTCGGGTTCTGATTTATTCAGGCGTACTGCAGGACTGTCCGCATTGCAGGAAATGGATCGATCCGTGGCATTCGAACAGGCGATCGTCGGCGAAGCCGGCCTTCTGGAACTGGCCATCCACATTGCTGGTGAATACGAACCCGCCGCTTCTTTTCGCCGATGCCCAGCGGCGCAAGATCTCGAAACCCGCGTGCGGGACGGTGCGCCGGTACAGGTTGAGCCGATGGCCGTAGAAACCCCATGCGCGGACCGGATCACGCAGGAAGGCTGTTCCATTGGCAATGTCATAGAAATTGATTCCGCCGGCCTTCAACGCCGGATAAGCCGCCCAGAATCCGTGATCGCCTCGAAAGTCGGGTAGTCCGGAATCGACGCCCATGCCTGCGCCTGCCGTGATCAGAATGCCGTCGGCTTCGCGTATCCAGTCAGCCGCGATCGTCATTTGCTCTGCCGTGTCCATGCGTGCTCCCGTTGTTCACATTCCGAATTCTCCTGGCAGCCCAAAAATGAGGCAGAATCCAACCGTGCGACCCGCTGCGCGACGCAGTCCGCCGTGTTCGCTTAATCGTTCCGCTTTGGCGTTCCAGGGCCCCGCGTCGCCATCCGCCACGCACAGCGTTTGTGTCCTAGCGTTGTCGTTTTCCTGATCGACGTTTGCGCATCCTGCCCGTATCACGTGCGAGATGCCTCTCAACCGCCCGCCCAGAGCCTAGCAATGACGACCCAGCAACCGACCATCATCTACACCCTCACCGACGAGGCGCCGCTGCTTGCGACGGCCGCGTTCCTGCCGATCATCCGCACCTTCACCAGGCCGGCCGGCATCGAGGTCGAGACCAGCGACATCTCGGTCGCGGGCCGCATCCTCGGTGAGTTTCCCGAGTTTCTGACCGAAGCGCAGCGGGTGCCCGACAACCTCGCGGAACTCGGTCGCCTGACCTCGTTACCCGACACCAACATCATCAAGCTGCCCAACATCAGCGCATCGGTGCCGCAACTGACGAGCGTGATCAGGGAACTGCAGGCGAAGGGCTACAAGGTGCCCGACTATCCGGAAGATCCGAGGACCGACGAACAGAAGGCGATCCGTCAGCGCTACTCGAAGTGTCTCGGCAGCGCGGTGAACCCGGTGCTGCGCGAGGGCAACTCGGACCGTCGCGCGCCGGCAGCGGTGAAGAACTACGCCCGCAAGCACCCGCACAGCATGGCCGAATGGAGCATGGCGTCGCGCACGCACGTCGCGCACATGCGGCACGGCGACTTCTATCACGGCGAAAAATCGATGACGCTCGATCGCGCGCGCGACGTAAAGATGGAACTCGTCACGAAGAACGGCAAGACGATCGTGCTGAAGCCGAAGGTCGCTCTGCAGGACGGCGAGATCATCGACAGCATGTTCATGAGCAGGAAGGCGCTGCTAGCGTTCTATGAAGACCAGATGGAAGATGCGCGCAAGACCGGCATGATGCTGTCGCTGCACGTGAAGGCGACGATGATGAAGATCTCGCACCCGATCGTCTTCGGCCACGCGGTGAAGGTGTTCTACAAGGACGCGTTCGCGAAGCACGGCAAGCTGTTCGAGGAACTTGGCGTGAACGTCAACAACGGCCTCGTCAATCTGTACGAGAAGCTCGAGACGCTGCCGGAATCGCAGCGCGAGGAGGTGATCCGCGACCTGCACGCATGCCACGAGCATCGTCCGGAACTGGCGATGGTCGATTCGGCGAAGGGCATCTCGAACCTGCACGCGCCGAACGACGTGATCGTCGATGCGTCGATGCCGGCGATGATTCGCCTCGGCGGCAAGATGTGGGGCGCCGACGGCCGTCCGAAAGACACCAAGGCGGTGATCCCGGAGAGCACGTTCGCGCGCATCTACCAGGAGATCATCAACTTCTGCAAGACCAACGGCGCGTTCGATCCGGTCACGATGGGCACCGTGCCCAACGTCGGCCTGATGGCGCAGAAGGCGGAAGAATACGGCTCGCACGACAAGACCTTCGAAGTGCCGGAAGACGGCGAGGCGCGCATCGTCGATCTGGCTAGCGGCGAGGTGCTGCTCACGCAGAACGTCGAGCAGGGCGACATCTGGCGCATGTGCGAGGTGAAGGACGCGGCGATCCGCGATTGGGTCAAGCTCGCGGTCACGCGCGTGCGCAATTCCGGCATGCCCGCGGTGTTCTGGCTCGACCCGTATCGCCCGCACGAAGCGGAGCTGATCAGGAAGGTCGAGGCCTACCTGAAGGATTACGACACCACGGGCCTCGACATCCAGATCATGTCGCAGGTGCGCGCGATGCGTTACACGCTCGAGCGCGTCGTGCGCGGGCTCGATACGATCTCGGTCACCGGCAACATCCTGCGCGATTATCTGACCGACCTGTTCCCGATCATGGAGCTGGGCACGAGCGCGAAGATGCTGTCGATCGTGCCGTTGATGGCGGGCGGCGGCATGTACGAGACCGGCGCGGGTGGTTCGGCGCCGAAGCACGTGAAGCAGCTCGTCGAAGAGAACCATCTGCGTTGGGACTCGCTCGGCGAGTTCCTCGCGCTCGCGGCGTCGCTCGAAGAACTGGGCATCAAGACCGGCAACAACCGGGCGAAGATCCTCGCGAAGACGCTCGACACCGCAACCGGCAAGCTGCTCGACAACAATCGCAGCCCGAGCCCGAAGACGGGCGAGCTCGACAATCGCGGCAGCCAGTTCTATCTGGCGATGTACTGGGCCCAGGAGCTGGCCGCGCAAACGGACGACGCCGCGCTCGCCGCGCAGTTCGCGCCGCTCGCGACGCAGCTGACCGCCAACGAGCAGGTGATCGTGGCGGAGCTCGCGTCGGTGCAGGGCGCGCCGGCGGACATCGGCGGCTATTACAAGCCGGACTTCAACAAGCTCGAAGAGGTGATGCGGCCGAGCCGCACGCTGAACGAGGCGCTTGGGGCGGTACGCGTCGAATGACGTGATGCGTGAAGTGAGGTGATGTGAAGACGAGCCGCCGGCGGGCGGCTCGTAGTAGGGAAGGGCGGCCAATGCTACCGGCGAACGCGTTCAATACTGCACGACGATCGCGACCCGCCGGTTGGCCGCTCTTGCCGCCGCGTCATTGCCGGCGACCAGCGGAAAATTGTCCGCCCGTCCGATCGCGGCCAGCCGATGCGGCTCGATCCCGCGCTCGACAAGATACCTGACCACTGCGCCCGCGCGAGCCGACGACAGCTCCCAGTTGGACACATACTTCGCGGTCGAAATCGGCACACTGTCGGTATGCCCCTCGACGAGCACATTCCCCGTCGCATCCTTTTGCAGTCCCTGCGCGATCGGGTTGAGTACATCGAACGAATCGACGACCTTCATGTCGTCGCAGCGAGTGGAAAGTTCGACCTTGCCTTCCGTGATCAGAAAGACCACGGGCTCACCCGAGTAGCCCTCGGAATAGATGATCTCGCCGGGCGCTGCACCAGGAGGAAATGCGCTGCAAGCTGCGGCTGGTGACGGAAAACGGCGATAAAGCGCCACGTGAATCGTTTGCGCGTGGCGTAATGGCGCAGGTTGGTCGCGACCCAGCGGCCGCAAAAGTGAGTTCGTTGAAAGCAGTTTGTGAGCGGTCGATTTGAATGAGCGAACCGCAGCGAATGCTATGCTCTCGTTCGACCAAAAATATTGCGCCTGTCGCGCGACATCCCTACATGACGAATCTGATCAAGCGCGCTTCGGCCGAGGCGCGCGCTTTCCGTAACCGCGACGCCCAAGCCATCGGCGGTAAACAGCAAATGGCCCACAAAAAGGCGCCCAAATCCACGCGCAACGCGAGCGGCACCGTCGAGCACGACGCACACGACGCGCCGCAAATCGAAGCGCCGCGCAAGCCGCGCTTCGCACCGGTGACGTTCTCCGAAGAGGGCGGCGTGCGCTACCTGCATTTCGGCACGGAATGGGTGCAAGGCGCGATGCGTCTGCGCAAGCCCGATCACATCGAACTCGAATACGCGCAGCAGATGATGGCCTGGCTGCTATTCCTCGAAACGCCGAAGCGCATCGTGCAGCTCGGGCTCGGCGCCGCGTCGCTGACCAAGTTCGCGCACCGCTTCCTGAAGAGCGCGAAGGTCGAGGCCGTCGAACTGAATCCGGCGGTCGTCGTGGCCGCGCGCACGATGTTCGAACTGCCGCCCGACGACGCGCGTCTGAGCGTGCATGAAAGCGACGCGTGGGACTTCGTCAACGAGAGCGCGAACCACGGCACCATCGGCGCGCTGCAGATCGACGTCTACGACGCGACCGCGCGTGGCCCAGTACTCGACAGCGTCGGCTTTTACCGTGCGGCACGTGCGTGTCTGACCGACGCGGGCATCGTCACGGTGAATCTGTTCGGCGATCATCCGAGCTTCGTGCGCAACATGAAGCGTCTGAACGAAGCCTTCGACGGTCGCGTCGTCGCGCTGCCCGAAGTGCACGACGGCAACCGTATCGCGATCGCCTTCTCGGGCCCCGCGCTCGACGTGCCGTTCACCGCGCTAGAGGCGCGCGCGAAGCTGATCGAAGCCGAGCTCGGCTTGCCGGCGCGCAAATGGATCAAGGGCCTGCGCGAATCGACCGGGCAGACGGGCGCATCGTTTGCGATCTGATCAGCGCACGGAGAATGAAGCGGCCGTACCGGCGTAGCGGTCGGCATGGCCGCTTTGCTTCCGGTATTTTTTTCACGTCTACGCCGCAACGTCATCCAGCCTGCATCGTTGGCGCTTTCGTCGCGTTGTTGGACCCGACGCGCCTCGGGTCGTCCCTGCTTGACCGGGAGTTCGCCACTCCTATACTCTTTCGAAGCTTTCGGGGAGCCCGTGGCTGACCGCGGGACGACCACCCGCTGAGTCCCACCTCCCGTCGACCGCGGGCAGATAAATTCTAAATAGGAAACAGGAGACGTCATGGCTCACGACGCCGACGTGAAGAAAGCCAGCAAGCACTGGCTCTGGCTATTGCTGCTACCGTGGATCGCGATGATCTGGGTGCCGTCCTACAACCGGATCGAGCCGCAGCTGTTCGATTTCCCGTTCTTCTACTGGTATCAGCTGCTGTGGGTGCTGATCAGCGCGGTCATCACCGCGTTCGTCTATTCGAAGACCAGGTCCCGCTATACGGGTCGCACGAACGGGGGCGCGCAACGATGAACCCCATTGCAACTTTCGTCTTCGTTCTGTTTTTCATCGGCGTCACGATTCTCGGCTTCGTCGCGGCCCACTGGCGGCGCGGCGATCTCGCGCATATCGAAGAGTGGGGTCTCGGCGGCCGGCGCTTCGGCACGATCGTCACGTGGTTCCTGCTCGGCGGCGACCTGTACACCGCCTACACGTTTATCGCGGTGCCGGCGCTCGTGTTCGGTGCGGGCGCAACGGGCTTCTTCGCGCTGCCGTACACGATCCTGATCTATCCGTTCGCGTTCGTCGTGTTCCCGAAGCTGTGGAGCGTCGCGAAGCGGCACGGCTACGTGACCTCGGCGGACTTCGTGTCGGCCCGCTACGGCAGCCGCATGCTCGCGCTTGCCGTCGCGGTGACCGGCATCGTCGCGACGATGCCGTACATCGCGCTGCAACTGGTCGGTATCGAAGTGGTGATCGGCGCGCTCGGTTTCGACACGACCGGCTTCGTCGGCGATCTGCCGCTGATCATCGCATTCGCGATCCTCGCGGCCTACACGTACACGTCGGGCCTGCGCGCGCCGGCCATGATCGCGGTCGTCAAGGACATCCTGATCTACGTGACGATCTTCGCCGCGATCATCGTGATTCCGCCGCAGCTGGGCGGCTTCGGCCATATCTTCGGCGCGGTCCCGCCGGCCAAGCTGCTGCTGAAGTCGCCGGACGTGTCGAGCCTGAACGGCTATAGCGCGTACGCGACGCTCGCGGTGGGTTCGGCGCTGGCGCTGTTCCTGTATCCGCACTCGATCACCGCGGTGCTGTCGTCGAAGTCGGGCAACACGATCCGCCGCAACATGGCGTTGCTGCCGGCGTATTCGCTGGTGCTCGGCCTGCTCGCGCTGCTCGGCTTCATGGCGCTCGCGGCCGGCGTGAAGGACATGCCGGAGTTCGCGCCGTACTTCAAGGCCTTCGGCCCGAACTTCGCAGTGCCGGCGCTGTTCCTGCACTTCTTCCCGTCGTGGTTCGTCGGCGTCGCGTTCGCGGCGATCGGTATCGGCGCGCTGGTGCCGGCGGCGATCATGTCGATCGCGGCGGCGAATCTGTACACGCGCAACGTGCACAAGGAGTTCGTCAACCGCAACATGACGCACGAGCAGGAGACCAACGTCGCGAAGCTGGTGTCGCTGATCGTCAAGGTCGGCGCGGTGGCGTTCATTCTCGGTCTGCCGCTCACGTACGCGATCCAGTTGCAACTGCTCGGTGGGATCTGGATCATCCAGACGCTGCCGGCGATCGTGCTGGGTCTCTACACGCGCGTGCTCGACTACCGGGGTCTGTTGCTCGGCTGGGCGGCAGGTATCGCGACCGGCACGTGGATGGCGATTTCGTTGAACCTCGCGAGCTCGATCTTCACGATCCATCTGTTCGGCATGGCGATTCCGGGCTATGCGGCCGTGTGGTCGCTGGTCGTGAACCTGGTGGTGTCGGTCGTCGTGAGCCTGGTCGTGCGCGCGGTGGGCATGCAGCGCGCCGAGGACCGTACGCATCCGGAGGACTACCTGGACATCGTCGAAGGCTGATTCCAGCTGCAAATCACGTTCTGAAACACGCAACGCCCGCCGACGGAAGTTGGCGGGCGTTTGTGTTTGCGGGGCACTCCAGGGCAGGATAGCGGAACCGTCCTTTCACGCGTTCGCCGCCCGCCGCCATGGCTGCTGCCGATACTCCCACTTTGATTTCCCGCCGCGCGGCGCTCAGCCGGATGGTGCGCGCGGTCACGTCGCCGTACTACCGCTACCGGCACGCCAAGGTGCTGCATAGCCTGCGCGTCGGCCTCGCGATGCTGGTGTCGATTCTCGCGACGACCGGCATCGATATTCCGCACGGCATCTGGTCGTCGGTAACGCTGCTGGTCGTGATCGGCGGCTTGCAGCATCACGGCAATATCCGCAAGAAAGCGGCCGAACGCGCGGCCGGCACGCTGCTCGGGGCATCGATCGGGCTCCTGCTGATCGTGCAACAGCACTTCATCGGTTCGCTGCCGCTCACCTATGTGCTGGAGGCGATCATCGCGTCGATCTGCGCGTGGTTCGCGATTGGCTCGTCCGGCTATATCGGGCTCCTGACCGCCATCACGATGTGCATCGTCGCGGGCCACGGCGACAATCTGATCGACGTCGGCCTGTGGCGCACGCTGAACGTGCTGATCGGTATCGTCATCGCGCTGGCGTTTTCGTTCGCGTTTCCGCTGCACGCGACGTATTCGTGGCGCTACGGCCTCGCCGCCAATCTGCGCGAATGCGCGGGCATCTACGCGCGGCTGCTCGACGGCGAAACGATCACCGAGGAGGAGCAGATCAAGCGCTTCCTGCGGATCAACAAGCGGCTCGTGCAACTGCGCTCGCTGATGCCGTCGGTCGCGAAGGAAATCGACGTGCCGCAGTCGAGGCTCGAGGAGATCCAGCGGCTGCATCGCTCGGTGCTCAGCTCGCTGGAACTGCTTGCCACGGGGCCGCTGATGAACGCCGATGCCGCCGCGCGGACCGCCTATGCAGCGCATTGCGGCGCCGAGGTGCGCGCCGTGCGGGCGATCCTGTTGTCCACCGCGCGCGGGCTGCGTTTTGGCCGTCCGTCGCGCTTTGGCATTCCGGCCGCGGCGCCGCTCGCGAAGGGGCACGGCGACGTGGCCACCGCGTTGCCGCCCGACTGGCAAGGGCCGTACTGGCTCGGTCAGCGGCTCGCGGAGCAGGTAGACCGGTTGCGCGCGCTATTGCTGGAGACCGAGCCGAACTGGAACATCGAGCGGCACGAGCGGGCGACGCGTGGCAGGTAGGTGCTAGCGCTGGCCTGCCCCTAAGCCTCAAACCTGCGGCGGCAGCGTGACCATCCACATCATGCCGAAGCGGTCCACCACCATTCCGAAGCCCTTGCTCCAGAACGTTTGCTGGAACGGCATCACGACCTGGCCGCCATCGGCGAGCGCGTTGAAGCATTTTTCCGCCGACGCGCCGTCATCGACGGTCAGCGACAGACTGAAGCCATTGAACGGGCCGGCCGCCGGATCGCAGTTGCCGTCGGAAGCCATCCACGTGCTCGAGCCCAGCTGCACGCTCGCGTGCATGATCTTGTCGGCGAGTTCGGGGCGTGGCGGATTGTGCGCGTCCGGCGGCGCTTCCTTGAACAGCATCTTGAAGGTCACCTGGGCGCCGAGCTTGTCGGTGTAGTAATCGAGCGCTTCCTGGCAACGGCCGTTGAAGAACACATAGGGCTGAACGTACATGATCGTCTCCATGGTCAGGCGTTGGGCGGGCGCCGTCGTTCCTCGCCAGCGGCGGCGGGAGGGGCGTGGAGTCGATTGTAGTCGGTGGCGGCGCGTCGCTTGTGACGCTATGTCGCCAGTGGCGACGCAGCGTAAACGAAAAGCGGCGCTGAACCGTGAGGTCCAGCGCCGCCTGTCATGGATGGGACTCGCGCGGAGCCGCGCGGCGAGCGTGAGCGTCACTCAGCCAGCCACGCCCGCGGCCTCCGGCGCCTCAGCGCAGCGTGTCGATCAGCTTTTCCAGCTTCACCGCGTCCGCGGCGAACGTGCGGATGCCTTCGGAGAGCTTCTCGGTCGCCATCGCTTCGTCGTTGAGGAGGAAGCGGAACGACTTCTCGTCGACCGGCACGCGCTCGATGTCCGCGTCGTGCGATGTCTCCGGCGACAGCTTGCGTTCGACCTTGTCGGTGCTCTCGTGCAGTTTCTGCAGCAGGTCGGGGCTGATCGTCAGCAGATCGCAGCCGGCCAGTTCCAGAATCTGCGAGGTCGTTCGGAAGCTCGCGCCCATCACCTCGGTCTTGTAGCCGAACTTCTTGTAGTACGCGTAGATGCGGCGCACCGACTTGACGCCCGGATCGTTGGCGCCGCCGTCTTTCGCTTCGTCCCACGCGCTGCCGGCGTTCTTCTTGTACCAGTCGTAGATGCGGCCGACGAACGGCGAGATCAGCTGCGCGCCAGCTTCCGCGGCGGCGGCGGCCTGCACGAGCGAGAACAGCAGCGTCATGTTGCAGTGGATGCCTTCCTTCTGCAGCACCTCGGCCGCGCGCACGCCTTCCCACGTCGACGCAAGCTTGATCAGCACGCGGTCGCGCTCGATGCCGTGTTCCTTGTACAGCGCGATCAGCTCGCGGCCTTTCGCGATCGAGCCTTCGACGTCGAACGACAGGCGCGCGTCGACTTCGGTCGACACCCGCCCCGGGATGATCTTCAGGATTTCGGTGCCGAAGGCGATCAGCAACTGGTCGATGATCGCGCCGGCCGGCTTCGACGCATGCGCCTTCACGGTCTTTTCGAGCAGCGGCCGGTAGTCGTCTTTCTGCACGGCCTTCAGAATCAGCGACGGATTGGTGGTCGCATCACGCGGCTTGTACTGCGAGAGCTGCTGGAAGTCGCCGGTGTCGGCCACCACGGTGGTGTATTGCTTGAGTTGGTCGAGTGCGGTTGTCATGTTCGGGCCTTCAGGGCGCGTGTGCGCCATGGTTCAGGAGAAGTGAGGACGCCGCCGCGCCGGCAGGAGGAATCAGCCGGCGCCGGCGGCCGCGGGTCAAGCCGCAGCGCGTCCCACGATGGCTTGGGAAACGCTGCCGGATACGTCTATTCTATGGCGGATCGCCGAGGACGGTATGAACACCGCGTATGGACAGCCGGGCGTGGCGATCCGTTCACACGCGGCGCGCGTTCAGCACGACTTGCGTCACCACGCCGGCGACGAGCCCCCAGAACGCCGAGCCGATCGACAGCAGCGTGAGTCCCGAGGCGGTCACCATGAACGTGACGAGCGCCGCCTCGCGCTGCCTCGTATCCTGCATCGCGTTGGCGAGCCCGCTCATGATCGAGCCGAACAGCGCGAGCGCCGCTACCGACACGACCAGCTCCTTCGGGAACGCCGCGAACAGCGCGGCGATCGTCGCGCCGAACACGCCCGCGAGCAGATAGAAAATGCCGCCCCATACGGCCGCTGTGTAGCGCCTGGCGGAGTTTTCGTGCGCTTCAGGGCCGGTGCAGATCGCCGCCGTGATCGCGGCAAGATTGATGCCGTGAGAACCGAACGGCGCGAGTAGCAGCGACGCGACGCCGGTCGTCGCGATCAGCGGCGCGGACGGGGTCGTATAGCCGTCGGCGCGCAGCACCGCGATGCCCGGCACGTTCTGCGAGGCCATCGCGACCACGAACAGCGGAATGCCGATGCTCACGCAAGCCGCCACCGAAAACGACGGCATCGTCAGCACCGGGTGCGCGAGCGCGACGTGAAAGTGGCTGAAGTCGAGCAGCCCGAGGCCGCCGGCGGCTGCGGTGCCTGCCACGAGCGTGGTCGGAATTGCATAACGCGGCACGAACCGTTTGACGATCAGGTAGGTAAAGAACATCGTCAGCACGAGCGCGGTCTGGTACTGCGCGGCACGGAAAATCTCGATGCCGATCTCGAACAGGATGCCCGCGAGCAGCGCTGCCGCAAGGCCGGACGGAATCCGCTTCATCAGCGCGTCGAACCAGCCGGTGACGCCGACCAGCGTCAGCAGCGCCGCGCAGAAGATGAATGCGCCGATCGCCTGCGCATACACGACATGCGGCAGCGACGACACCAGCAGCGCCGCGCCCGGCGTCGACCACGCGATCACGATCGGCGCGCGAAAGCGCAGCGACAGGCCGATCGTGCACAGGCCCATGCCGATCGACAGCGCCCAGATCCACGACGAAATCTGCGCGTCGCTCAGATGCGCGGCCTGGCCCGCCTGAAACATCAGCACGAGCGAGCTCGTGTAGCCGGTCATCGCCGCGACGAAGCCCGCGACGATCGTCGACAGCGACGTATCGGCGAGCGGATTGAAGCGCCTGGGCGACGTGGCGGCGGGGGACAGCTGGGGCGACGGGGACGAACTCATGCGAAGGCTTTCTTGTTGTGGAAGTTGAAGCGTCGGGACGTGGATTCTGGAACGGCGGGCGTTACTTGCTCAGCACCCGCATGGCCGTCTCGAGGCCCGCGAGCGTCAGCGGATACATGCGGTGGCCCAGCACTTCGCGGATCGCGCTGACCGACTGCCGGTACGGCCACAGCGCTTCCGGTTCCGGGTTCAGCCACGCGAAGTGCGGGAAGTGATCGGCGAGCCGGCGCAACCACACCGCGCCGGCCTCGGCGTTGTTGTACTCGACCGAGCCGCCGGGCTGCAACACTTCGTATGGGCTCATCGTCGCGTCGCCGACGAAGATCAGCTTGTAGTCGGGCGTGAACTTGTGCAGCACGTCCAACGTCGGTGTGCGCTCGGCGTGGCGGCGGCGGTTGTGCTTCCACAGGAAGTCGTACACGCAGTTGTGGAAGTAGTAGAACTCGAGGTGCTTGAACTCGGCCTTCGCGGCGGAGAACAGCTCCTCGGTGCGCTTCACGTGATCGTCCATCGAGCCGCCGACGTCGAGCAGCATCAGCACCTTCACGTTGTTGTGCCGCTCGGGCACCATCTTCAGATCGAGCCAGCCGGCGTTCGCGGCGGTGCTGCGGATCGTGTCGGGCAGGTCGAGTTCTTCCGCCGCCCCTTCGCGGGCGAACCGGCGCAACCGTCGCAGCGCAACCTTGATGTTGCGCGTGCCGATTTCGACCTGGTCGTCGTAGTCGCGATACGCGCGCGCTTCCCATACCTTGACGGCCGTGCGATTGCCGGCCGCGTCGCCGCCGATGCGCACGCCTTCGGGGTTATAGCCGCCGTGACCGAACGGCGACGTGCCGCCCGTCCCGATCCACTTGTTGCCGCCCTCGTGGCGCTCTTTCTGCTCGTCGAACAGTTCCTTCAGGCGCTCCATCAGCTTGTCGATGCCGCCCATCGCCTCGATCTGCGCCTTTTCCTCGGGCGACAGGTCGCGTTGCAGCTTCTTCTTCAGCCAGTCGGGCGGAATCTCGAACGCGAGCTCCGAGGTCGCCGCGACACCGTTGAAAAAGGCGCCGAACGCCTGGTCGAACTTGTCGAAGTACTGCTCGTCCTTCACGAGCGTGATGCGCGAGAGGTAGTAGAACTCGTCGAGCGACGGCGCGATCACGTTGGCCTTCAGCGCTTCGAGCAGCGTCAGGTATTCCTTCACCGAGACCGGCAGGCGGGCGGCGCGCAGCGAGTAGAAAAAGTCGATCAGCATGCTGGATGTCCTGCGGCGCGGCGCCGGCTCAACGGTTGTTGCGGTTCATGAACAGCAGCCGCTCGAACAGGCTCACGTCCTGTTCGTTCTTCAGCAGCGCGCCGTGCAGGGGCGGCACGATCTGCTTCTGATCGGCCGAGCGCAGTGCTTCGGGCGGAATGTCTTCGGCGAGCAGCAGCTTGAGCCAGTCGAGCAGTTCGGAGGTGGACGGCTTCTTCTTCAGCCCCGCGACGTTGCGCAGCTCGAAGAAGCTCTGCAGCGCCGCGGCGAGCAGATCCTTCTTGATGCCGGGGTAGTGCACGTCGACGATCTGCTGCATCGTCGTCGCATCCGGAAACCTGATGTAGTGGAAGAAGCAGCGGCGCAGGAACGCGTCGGGCAACTCCTTCTCGTTGTTCGACGTGATGATCACGAGCGGGCGATGTCTGGCGCGCACCAGCTCGCGCGTCTCGTACACGTAGAACTCCATGCGGTCGAGTTCGCGCAGCAGGTCGTTCGGGAATTCGATGTCGGCCTTGTCGATCTCGTCGATCAGCAGCACGCTCTGCTCGTCCGATTCGAACGCCTGCCACAGCACGCCTTTGACGATGTAGTTGCGGATGTCCTTCACGCGCTCGTCGCCGAGCTGCGAATCGCGCAGACGCGACACCGCGTCGTATTCGTACAACCCCTGCTGTGCCTTGGTGGTCGACTTGATGTGCCATTGCAAGAGCGGCATGCCGAGCGCGGCGGCGACTTCCTCGGCAAGCATGGTCTTGCCGGTGCCGGGTTCGCCCTTGATCAGCAGCGGACGCTTGAGCGTCATCGCGGCGTTGACCGCGAGCTTGAGGTCGTCGGTGGCGACGTACTGCGATGAGCCTTCGAAACGCATGACGAGATGCTCTTGTGCGGGAAAAAACCCAGTATAAGTCAGAAGGCCTGTTGGCCTGAAACCGGCTCACGTATGGTGTCAGCCGCGCAGTGACGCGGCGGCGGTGCCGCTGTGGCGTCGTTGCGAAGCCGCCGCGGTCATGGCGTGGCGCCCGTCCCGGCGGGCGTTGCGCGGCCCCCGTGTCCGGTGGACGTTCGGCGCGGCGGCGCGGTACAATTAGCCCGATTTTTTTGGCCTGCGTGGCTACCCTACAAGAAGAACGGCGCGGACCGCTGCCTTTGTGGGCACCCGTTTCCCCTCAAGCCAGGTTACATCTATGAATAAATTCGTCGGCAAACACGTCGTGATCGCAGCGCTGTCGGTGCTCGCGGGGTATGCGGCCAATGCGCAGGCAGCGGATGTCGTAGGCAATGCCAAGGCGGGCCAGGACAAGGTCGCGATGTGTATCGGCTGCCACGGCATCCCCGAATACCGCACGGCTTATCCAGAGGTTTTCCGCGTGCCGAAGCTTGGTGGCCAGAATCAGGCGTACCTCGAAAACGCGCTGCGCGCCTACAAGAAGGGCGACCGCCATTTCGCCACGATGCATGCGATCGCGGTGACGCTGTCGGATCAGGACATTGCCGATGTCGCCGCGTACTACGCAGCGCAAACTGCCGCTTCGAAAAACAATCCCGACAAGTGATCGGCGTCGGTCACCAGCACATCCAATTCGCGGGATAGGAGATTTCATGATCAAGCCCCAACAGGCACTCCACACGGTATTCAAGGCGGTCGGCGCGGCGGCGGTAATCGGTCTGGCCGCAGCGAACGCAGCCCACGCGGCCGACGCCGGCAACGGTAAGGTGCTCGCCGACAGCCACAACTGCGCGGCCTGCCACGGGCCCAACCTGAACAAGCCGGTGAGCCCGGAGTATCCGAAGCTGGCCGGTCAGTACGCCGACTATGTCTACTGGGCGCTGCGTCAGTACCAGATGGGTACTGGCAATCCACACCTCGGCCGCAACAACGCGATCATGCAGGCACAGGTGCAGAGCCTGTCGCTAGGCGACATGAAGGACATCGCCGCTTACATCGAATCGCTGCCAGGCGATCTCGTGCAGAAAAAGTAAGCGTCGGGCGCCGGTTTCGCGCCTAAGCTTCAAAAGCAAAACACCCCGCCTTGGCGGGGTGTTTTGCTTTGAGGGCGTCGTACCTCGGCGTGCTGGCGTCGTGCCGCGCCGGCGTTTCCAGTCGCCTCAGTCGCGCGTCGCGCGCCGTTCGATGCGCTGCAGATACGCGTCCGTGTCCGGCGGCGTGCCGGTGCGCTGCGCTTCCCAGATGGTTTCGCCGAGGCAGTCCATGATCGCGTGTTGGGCCTCGTGCGTCGAGCCGAGGCGCGCGGCGAGCCGCTCATGCGCGGCTCGAATGCCGGGCGGCTGATCGATCGACAACTGCTCGGAGATCGCCAGGTGCATCGACAGGTGCAGGAACGGATTGGTCTGGCCGCGCTCCGGCGAATAGTCCCGCGCCTGGGCGGCGGGACCATCGGCGAGATCGGCGTGATATTCGGGATGCTCGACGATCCAGTCGGCGGCGATCGCCTCGAGCGGCGTCAAAATCTCGCCCTGGCGCTGTTTGCGCCAGGTGTCGGTGAAAAAGAGGCGAACTTCGTCGCGGCTGGGATTGAACATCGTGGAACCGGTGCGTGGGAGTGGAGGCGCGGAGCGCGACGGTGCGGGTCCGCAGTGCGCGCTGCGCGTAAGGCACTATTTTACGCGGCGGCCGCGTGGGCCGCAGGCGCGCTGCACGGCCTTGGGTTTCGAGCTGGGCCGGCCTTATAGATCGGGTGGCGGGGTCTTTGGCCGGAACTCGCACAGCGGCTCGATCGCGCAATGCCAGCATTCGGGGCGGCGCGCCTTGCACACGTAGCGTCCATGCAGGATCAGCCAGTGGTGCGCATCCTGCCTGAATTCGGCGGGCGTGAATTTTTCGAGTGCCGCTTCGACCGCGCGCACGTCCTTGCCGGGCGCGAGGCCGGTGCGGTTGGCGACGCGGAAAATGTGCGTGTCGACCGCAATGGTCGGATGGCCGAATGCGGTGTTCAGGATCACGTTGGCCGTTTTGCGGCCGACACCGGGCAGCCCTTCGAGTGCCTCGCGATCCTCCGGCACCTCGCCGCCATACTGGTCGAGCAGAATGCGGCAGGTCGCGATCACGTTCTTCGCCTTCGTGCGATACAGACCGATCGTCTTGATATAGCTCGCGACGCCTTCCTCGCCGAGGTCGAACACCTTCTGCGGCGTGTTCGCGAGCGGAAACATCCTGCGCATCGCCTTGTTGACCGACACGTCGGTCGCCTGCGCAGACAACAGCACCGCGATCAGCAGTTCGAACGGCGTCGTGTACTCGAGTTCGGTGGTCGGATGCGGATTGAGGCTCTGAAGCGTTTCGTAGATCGCGCGGCGTTTGTTCGCGTTCATGCGGAGCGGGTCCGTGTGAGTGGGCCGGGTTGCGTCGGCGCGGTCAGCGCGCGGTTGGCGGCGAGTTGGACGGTGGATTGGACTCGTTTGACTCATTTGACTCGTCGGACTGCTGCTCCGAGCCGGGCGTGTCGCCACCGCTGGCAAGACCGAGACGACGGCGGCGCGCTTCGGCGGCGTCGATCTGTGCCTGCACGTCGGCGCTGACGTTCTCGGTGTTCAGCGGTCCCTCGCCTTTCGCGGCCAAGTCTTCCTTCTTCTTGCGCGCGCGTTCGAGCGCGGCCTGGATGATCGCGCGTTTCTTCGCTTCCGCGTCGTCCGCAATCGGGGCGGCGGGAGCCTCGGACGGCACTGTCGCGGCGTTTGCCGCAACCGCGTCCGGCGCAGCCGGCGGCGCGCTTGCGGCTCGCCGCGCCGCAGCGCGCGCTTCGGCGGCGTCGCGCTCGCGCGCGAGACGGGTCTCGTGGCGGTTATGACGCGCCCGCGCCGCGTCCGCGTGGCTCTGGCTCCATGCATCCCAGCCGGTGGCCTCGCCGGTCACGGGGAGCATCGTGATGCAGTCGACCGGGCAGGGCGGCACGCACAGGTCGCAGCCGGTGCATAGCTCGGCGACCACGGTGTGCATCTGTTTCGGTGCGCCAACTATCGCGTCGACCGGACAGGCCTGCATGCACAGCGTGCAGCCGATGCACACCTGCTCGTCGATAACCGCCAACGGACGCGGACGTTCGACGCCATTGGCCGAATTGAGCGGAATCACCGGTTTGCCGAGCAGCGCGGCGAGGCGCGCGATGCCCTCGGCGCCGCCGGGCGGGCACTGGTTATAGTTCGCCTCGCCATTGGCGATGGCTTCGGCATACGGACGGCATGCGGGATAACCGCACTTCGTGCATTGCGTTTGGGGCAGCAGATCTTCGATGCGATCCGCGAGTGTTTTGACGTCTGTCACGGTTGCGGCGCGGGGGTTTGCCGTGCGATCGCACGACCTGAACTAAATAGCACATTATCGCCGATTTCCCGGATTGCCATTCGCAATCCATGTGCCATAATCGAAGCGCTTCATTCGAAAGACCGCAGAAAAGGGTGTGTTTCCCAACCATGACGCGCCCGCTAAACGCCGCCACAAAAAGGCTCGAGGAGAGGCCGGCGGCGCGATCCGGAGAACGCGGCTCACGAAGACGATGCCACCATGAATCAGCCGAAAATCAAAAGAGATCCTGAAGGCACGAGGCGCCGCATCTTGCTCGCGGCGGCGGAAGAGTTTGCAAATGGAGGGCTGTTCGGCGCGCGGGTCGATCAGATCGCTCGCCGCGCGGAAACCAATGAACGAATGCTCTATTACTACTTCGGTAGCAAGGAGCAGCTATTCACCGCGGTACTCGAGCACGCGTTCAGCGCGCTCAACGAAGCGGAACGCACGCTCGAACTCAACGGAATCGCGCCGGTCGAGGCGGTTACGCGTCTCGCGCATTTCGTGTGGGACTACTACCGCGATCATCCCGAGTTGTTGAGGCTCATCAACAACGAGAATCTGCATGAAGCACGCTATATGCAGAAGTCCACGCGCATACGCGAAATGATTTCGCCGATCGTCGCCACGCTCGGCGGCATTCTCGAACGTGGGCAGCGCGCGGGGCTGTTTCGCACGAACATCGACCCGCTGCGCTTTTACGTGACGCTCTCGGGCATGGGCTACTACATCGTGTCGAACCGTTTCACGCTCGAGGCGACGCTCGGCCGCGATTTCAGCAGCGCCGCCGAACGCAGCGAGGTGATTCAGATGAATACCGAACTGCTGCTCGCGTATTTGTTGAGAAAGTAACGGGCAGTGCCGCGGTGATCATGGCCGTGGCAAAAAATCAGTATCACGAACAAAGCGCGATAAAAAAGCCAACGGCCTCGAACGGGACCGTTGGCTTTTTATATGCTAGTGCAAGTTTGATGCTCAGGCTTCGACTTTTTCTTTCGCCGTTTTTGCTGCCTTGTTGTGCTCGAGAATGAAGTCGCGCAATTGCGGGTAAATGATCGTGCGCCAGCGGCGGCCCGAGAAAATGCCGTAGTGGCCGCATTTCTCCGCAGTGAAGTGACGCTTGTTCTTCGTCGGAATGCCGCTGCACAAGTCGTGCGCCGCGTAAGTCTGGCCGTCGCCGGAAATGTCGTCGAGTTCACCTTCGATCGTAAACAGCGCGGTCGTCGTGATGTCCTGCGGCCGCACCGGTTCGCCGTTGACGACCCACGTGCCCTCGGCAAGACGGAACTCCTGGAACACGACGCGGATCGTGTCGAGGTAATAATCGGCATCCATGTCGAGCACCGCGTTGTACTCGTCGTAGAAGCGGCGGTGCGCTTCGGCGTCGTCCTCGTCGCCGCGCAGCAGGCTCTGGTAGAAATCCCAGTGCGACGCCGCATGACGCTCCGGATTCATCGCGACGAAACCGGTGTGCTGCAGGAAGCCGGGATAGACCTTGCGGCCCGCGCCGGGATAGTTCGGCGGCACCGTGAAGATCACGTTGTTCTCGAACCACTCGTACGAGTGCTGCGTGGCCAGCGAATTGACCGAGGTCGGGCTCTTTCGTGCGTCGATCGGGCCGCCCATCATCGTCATCGTGCGCGGCGTGTCCTCGCCGCGGCTCGCCATCAGCGAAATGGCGGCGAGCACCGGCACGGTCGGCTGGCACACCGAGATCACGTGCAGATTCTTCGCGCCGATATGGCGAATGAATTCCTGGATATACGCGATGTAGTCGTTCAGACCGAACCAGCCGGCTTCTAGCGGCACCATGCGCGCGTCGAGCCAGTCGGTGATGTAGACCTTGTGGTCTTGCAGCAACGTGCGCACGGTATCGCGTAGCAGTGTGGCGTGGTGTCCTGACAACGGTGCGCAGACGAGCACGACCGGTTCGTCTTTCAATTGGCTGACAGCTTCGCTATCGTCCGCGAAGCGCTTGAAGCGCATCAGGCGGCAGAACGGCTTTTCGATGAACGTCTGCTCGACGATCGGAATGTTATGGCCGTCTTTGACAATCTGGTGAATATTGAACTCGGGCTTTTCGTAGTCCTTGCCGAGCCGGTAAAGCAGTTCGTAGCCGGCGGAAAGGCGCGTGGCGCCCGGAACATAGGCTAGCGGACTGGCCGGATTCGCAAATGATTTCGATGCGGCCTGAGCCCAGGCGGTGAGGGGGCTCAACATCGCCCGCTGGAATTCATGAAATTGATAGAGCATGTTTGCTCCGTTTTAAGCGGTTCGCATGGGGCTTCGCAAACACGCGTGAGGCGTTGCGGCGGGCCATTGTGGTTGTAGGCACATTATTGTCGGCCGACAGTCAGATCGATAATATCGAATAAGGCAAATTTGTGCAATGCAACAATATTCGCATTCAGTGTACGCAAATTGTCACTGCGTCATGCTAATGGCGATGCTGCTTCGCCGCTATCAGGGCTTGCCTGAACCTCGAGCTCCATCGCGCGGATGCCGTCATGCGCCGGATGGCCGGTCGCCTGCGCCATCTCCTGCTCGTGCTTCATCAGGTTCAGTCCGGTGTTCACGAGCGCCACGTGGGAGAACGCCTGCGGAAAATTGCCGACGAGACGTTTATCGACCGGGTCGTACTCCTCGGACAGCAGGCCGACGTCGTTGCACAGCGCGAGCAGCCGCTCGTACATCTCGGTTGCTTCCTGCACGCGTCCCTGCAGCGCAAGGTTATCCACCATCCAGAACGAACACGCAAGAAAGGTGCCTTCCCCCGGTGGCAAGCCGTCGTCGTATTCCGTGGTGCGGTAGCGCAGCACGAAGCCGCCGTGCATCAGGTCCCGCTCGATCGCCTCGACCGTGCCCTTGATGCGCGGATCCTGCGGCGGCAGGAAGGCGACCAGCGGCATCAGAAGCACGCTCGCGTCGAGCTGATCGCTGCCGTAGTACTGCGAGAACGCGTTGAGCTGCGGATTCCACGCCTTCTCGCAGACCTCGGCGTGGATCGTGTCGCGCGTCGCGCGCCATTCGTCGAGGGGGCCGTCGAGCTTGAACATTTCGGCCGAGCGGATCGCGCGGTCGAACGCGACCCACGCCATCACCTTCGAGAACGTGAAATGCTCGGGGCCGCCGCGCGTCTCCCAGATGCCTTCGTCGGGTTCGCGCCAGATCGTGCTCAGGTGCTCGAGCAGCGCGCGCTGGACGCTCCACGCGGTGACGTCCGCCTGCAGGCCGCCGACGCGCGCCAGATGCAGCGCGTTCATCACCTCGCCGTAGACGTCGAGCTGACGCTGCCCGACCGCATTGTTGCCGATGCGCACCGGTTTCGCGCCCTCGTAGCCGGGCAGCCAGTCGATTTCGGATTCGGGCAGGCGCCGCTCGCCGCCGATGCCGTACATGATCTGCAACTGGTCCGGCGCGCCCGCCATCACGCGGCCGAGCCAGCTGCGCCAGGCGCGCGCTTCGTCGTAGTAGCCGCCGCGCATCATCGCGAGCAGCGTGATGGTCGCGTCGCGCAGCCAGCAGTAGCGGTAGTCCCAGTTGCGCGTGCCGCCGAGCCGCTCGGGCAGCGACGTGGTGGGCGCCGCGACGATGCCGCCGGTCGGCTCGTAGGCGAGCGCGCGCAGCGTGATCAGCGAGCGGCGGATCGGCCCGGCCCAGCGTCCTTCGACGGTGCCGCGCGCCGCCCATTCGAGCCAGTGGTTTTCGGTGCGCGCGAGCGACGTGTGCGGATCGCGCGCGGGCGGAATGCGCAGATGCGACGCCGCGTACGCGAGCGAGAACGGCACGCGCTCGCCCTCGGTTACCGTGAATTCCGCGATGGTCTTCATGTCTTCGCCGTGCAGTTCGACCGGCGTGCGCAGCACCGCGTTGTCGGGACCGACGATCGCCTTGATGCCGCTGTCGTGCTTGAGCTTGTCGACCCACGGAATCGAGAAACCGTAGTCGAAGCGCAGCACGAGTTCCATCTTCATGCGCACGGTGCCGCGTTTGCCGACGACGATGCGGATCAGCTCCGACCAGCCGTTGCCGGGCGGCATGAAATCGATCAGCGTGACGGCGCCGTCGGGCGTTTCGAAGTCGGTTTCGAGGATCAGCGTTTCGCCGCGATAGCGCCGCGTGATGGTCGGCGCGCCGTGCTCGCCCTCGGTGGCGGGGGCGATCAGCCAACGGCCGTTGTCGGGCGAGCCGAGCAGCGCGGCGAAGCAGGCGCCCGAGTCGAAGCGCGGCCAGCAGAGCCAGTCGACGGAACCCTCGCGGGAGATGAGCGCGGCGGTATGGCCATCGCCGATGAGTGCGTAGTCTTCGATGTGTGCAGGCATGGAAAGCGTGTCGGAAAACGAGTCGTTATTACGGACGGCCACAGCAGCCGCGCTTCGAGTGGGCGTTATTACCGGACCACGATCGGCAGTGTTTGGTTCACCGCACAGTGCGGCAAAACGCGGGTTGGAAAATTGTCAAATCCATGCATACAATCAAATTTCATGCCGATGTCCAGCGAGCTGCCGGACTGCGAATCGGCCTTGCTCATGGCGGTTGCAGACGCCGTTTCCGAGGACGAAAGCCATGCTGAACCCTTCGAAATCCGATTGCATCACGATTCTCTCGGCCGCCAGCCAGCTTGCCGGCGACTCCATGCTGCCGCTCGATCATGGCCGGCTCGGCCTGAGCCGCAACGGCATGCTGGCTGCCGCCTCCTTCCTGGTCGAGCGGGCCTGCTTCCGGCGCTATCAGCAGGATGCCGATCATTATGCGGTCGGCGCGCTGTCATTGCAGGGGCGCCTGCGGCTCGAACAGCTGGCGAACGGTTGAGCGGTAGGGCCGAGCGTTCGTAGCGCAGGTTCCTGGCGTATCCGCGCCGGCCATTCGCCGCATCCCTTCGTACCGCGCCTTCGCATTTCCTATCCGTATCTTCACGCCGCGTCGCGTCAGGTCGATCGTTCGCGTGGCGCGGGCGGTCGCGCGCGTCCATCTTGCGCGCGATGCCCGCTTCCCGCATATGTCATGGCGTGACATTTACCGCGCTCTCACACGGGCGAGTGGCGCTGGCACCCAGCGAACCTTCCCTTCGTGCGAAACCACCTCGATACCGGACGCAAATCTCGCGCCCGGCGTCGCGGCGCCTGTCGCTCACAGATGCGACGAGCCCACGCCGAAGATCCCGATGATGCCGATGATGATCAGGTAGAGCGCGACGATGTAGTTCAACAGGCGCGGCATGATCAGGATCAGGATGCCGGCGATCAGCGAAACGAGCGGGCCCAGGCTGAGAGTGACGTTCATGGAGACTCCGTGGTTGAGACGCGTGATGCGCGATTGAGAAAACGATTGAAAAACGTCCCGCCGCGCGGGACCCAAGCCGCTGGCGCAGACCGTGCCGCAGCGGTAGATTCACTGCATGATCCGACCTGACGCTCTTATACTGACTTCGACAACAACAACGTGGAACGACGCTCGATTCGCGGCGCGGCAGACCAGACTCCGTTACAACCGCTCGTACCCCGGCTCATACGCGAGCCCGTACCAGACAACCGATGTCGAGGAGGTCTCATGCTTCACAGTCGCCGTGCCGTCGGGCGTATTGCCGTGCGCCCAGTTCCGACTTCCGTTTTTACTTCTGTTCTTGCCAGTGTTGCCTTTCAGGGTTCCCGTCCGCGTGGCGCTGACCGCGCCGCCCGTTCGATAATAAAAGGTTTCGCGCTCATGGTTTCGATTGTTGCTTCGCACGCGTATGCGCAAGATTCTGGCCCGGTCCCCGCGGACGGCGTCTATACGATGCTGGTCGGTACTTACACCAGCGGCAAGAGCGAGGGCATCTACGTCTTTCGCTTCGATACGAAGACGGGCGCGGCGACCCAGGTGTCGGTCGCGCAGACGGTCAATCCGTCGTTTCTGGTCGTGAGCCGCGACCGCCGCTTCGTCTATTCGGTCAACGAACTGCCCGGTGACAACGGCCCGGCCACGCAGCGCGGCGGGATCAGCGCGTTCGGCTTCGATGCCGCGCGCGGGCAGCTGACGTTTCTGAACAAGGTGTCGTCGGACGGCAATGATCCGTGCTATCTGAGCATCTCGGCGGACGGCAAGTATCTGCTGGGCGCGAACTATTCGGTCGCGCCCGATCCGGGCGGCAGTTTCGCGGTGTTTCCGCTGCAGGCGAACGGCCAGGTCGGCACCTCGGTGCAGACCGTGCATCACGAGGGCGGCGGTCCGGTGAAAGGGCGGCAGGACAACTCTCACGTGCATTCGACCGTGTTCTCGCCTGACGGCCGCTATCTGTTCGCGCAGGACCTCGGCGCCGACAAGCTGTACTCGTACCGCTACGCGCCGCAGAGCAGCGCCGGCGCGGGCCCATTCATCGCGACGGACTGGGGCTACACGCAGCAGAAGGCCGGCACGGGTCCGCGCCATCTGATCTTTGGCGCGGACGGCAAGCACGCGTATCTGACGAGCGAACTCGCGGCGACCGTCAGCACGTTCGACTACCACGACGGCAGGCTGAAGCTCGTGCAGACGCTGCCATTGAGCGAGCCTGACTTCAAGGGGAAGGTGGGCGCGGCGGCGATCCATATGTCGCCGGACGGACGCTTCGTGTATGCGTCCAATCGCGGCGACGCGAACGAGATCGTGATCTTCTCGGTCGATCCCGCCACTGGACACCTGAAGCAGATCGGCCGGCAGTCGAGCCTCGGCAAATCACCGCGCGAGTTCACCATCGATCCGACCGGCAACTGGCTGATCGTCGGCAATCAGCTGAGCGACACGGTCTATGTGTTCAAGCGCGATCCGCAGACGGGGCTGCTCGATCCAAATCCGAAGCAGCATTTCGACCTCGGCTCGCCGGTCGACTTCAAGCTGGTATCACCGTCGTGATGCGCGGCACGCGCGGGTAAATGAAAAACGGACAGCTCACATCGTGAGGCTGTCCGTTTTTTCTTCCGGATCATCGCCGACCCGGTTAGCGATTCACCGGGCGCTCATTCCGCCGGCCCCGGCGCCAGCACTTCGCGGCTGCCGTTGATGCTCATCGCCGACACGAGGCCGGCCGTCTCCATCTGCTCGACGAGCCGCGCCGCGCGGTTATAGCCGATGCGCAACTGCCGCTGCACCGACGAGATCGACGCGCGCCGCGTGCGTACGACGAACGCGACCGCTTCGTCGTACAGCGGATCGGCTTCCGCATCCGGCGCTTCGCCGAACAGGTCCTGGGCCGCGCCGCCATCGGCGGCCGGGCCGTCGAGAATGCCTTCCTCGTATTGTGGCTCGCCGAACTGCTTCAGATATTCGACGATCGCATGCACTTCCTCGTCGGCGACGAACGCGCCGTGCACGCGCTGCGGGTAGCCGGTGCCCGGCGGCAGGAACAGCATGTCACCCTGGCCGAGCAGCGACTCGGCGCCCATCTGGTCGAGAATCGTGCGCGAGTCGATCTTCGACGACACCTGGAACGCGACGCGCGTCGGAATGTTCGCCTTGATGAGACCGGTGATGACGTCGACGGACGGCCGCTGCGTCGCGAGGATCAGGTGGATGCCGGCCGCACGCGCCTTCTGCGCGAGCCGCGCGATCAGCTCCTCGATTTTCTTGCCGGCGACCATCATCAGGTCGGCGAGCTCGTCGATGACGACGACGATCAGCGGCAGCGGCGCCAGCGGCTCGGGCGCATCGGGCGTCAGCGAGAACGGGTTGCCGAGCTTCTTGCCCTTCGTCTCGGTGTCGCGGATCTTCTGGTTGAAGCCGGCGAGATTGCGCACGCCGACGGCCGACATCAGCCGGTAGCGCTTTTCCATTTCGCCGACGCACCAGTTCAGCGCGTTGGCCGCGAGCTTCATGTCGGTGACGACCGGCGCGAGCAGATGCGGAATCCCTTCATAAACCGAAAGTTCGAGCATCTTCGGGTCGATCATGATCAGGCGCACTTCCTCTGGCGTCGCCTTGAACAGCAGCGAGCAGATCATCGCGTTGATCGCGACCGATTTGCCCGAGCCGGTCGTGCCGGCCACCAGCATGTGCGGCGCCTTCGCGAGATCGGCGACGACGGGATGGCCGGTGATGTCCTTGCCCATCGCAAGCGTGAGTCGCGAGTGCGAGTTCTGGTAGACGCTCGCCTCGAGAATTTCCGAGAGGCGGATCGTTTGGCGCTTCGCGTTCGGCAGTTCGAGGCCCATGCAGGTCTTGCCCGGAATCGTTTCGACCACGCGGATCGACGTGAGACCGAGACCGCGCGACAGGTCCTTCATCAGACCGACGATCTGGCTGCCGCGCACGCCGAGCGCCGGTTCGACTTCGAAGCGTGTGATGACCGGACCCGCCGATGCGCCGACCACCGTCACCGGCACCTTGAATTCCTGCAGGCGCTGCTCGATCAGCAGGCCGGTTTCGCGGAGCTTTTCATCCGGGATCGGTTCGATGTCGGCATCGGCGGGGGCGAGCAGATCGAGCGTCGGCAGTTCGACCATCGATGCGGCCGGCGCATGGAACTCGAAGCCGTTGACCGGCGCGTGGCCGGGCAGCGGCGGGCGGGCGGCGGGCTCGGCAGTGGGTTGGTCGGCGGATTGAACCTGCGGTTGCGGTGTTAGCGCGGGCGAAGACGACGGAGCGGGCGACGGAGCGGGCGACGGTTCGGCGGCCGGCGTGTTCGCGACAGGCGTTGCGCTTGCGCCGACCGAAGGCTCGATGCTGGTCGCCGGCGCGGCGAAGCCCGGGAAACGGACTACGTTCGAGACGACGGCCGGTGCGGTTGCCGGCATAGCGAGGTTCGCCGCACTCGTCGAAGTCGACGACGGCGAGTCGTTTGCGGGGGGGGTCGCGGGCTCGTTCGCGGGCTCGTTCACAGCGGGCAGGGCAGGGGCTTGCGACGTCGCGGGCTCACCTGACTGCGCACGTTCGCTGGCGAGCTCCGAGACCGTCGCGCCGGACCACGGCGGCACGCTTGCGCTCGACGGCGCGGCGGCCTCCGTCTGCGGCGAGTTCGCCGACGCGGCCGCGCGTTGAGCCGCGGCGGGGCCGAGCTTGCTCTCCCAAGGCACGAGCGTCTTGTCGATGACGATTTCGGCTGCCGGAGCCAGCGCTCGCGGAGGCGTCGCGGTGTCGGCGCTGGCCGGTTCGACGGTTCGCGCGGATTCCTCCCTCTGCGATGCCGGGACGCTGGTGTTTGTTGCTGTCTGCGTCGAATCGTTTTGGACCGCCGGTGCGTCTTCTTGCGAAGCATCGTCTCGTAGGCTGGCTGCGAAGCGCTCGAATGGCGTCGCCGTCGGCGACTCATGTTGCGGCGCGCTTGCGGCGGGTTCGGTGGCGGCAGGCTCAGCCACAGCGGATGCCGATGGCTCGACAACCGCGGATTCGACAGCCGCAGCAGCCACGTCGGCCACCGACTCGGTTGCAGTCGTCGTCTGCGGCGCAGCCGTAAGCGGCGCATGAATGACGGGCGGTTCGGTCGGCCATTGCGCAACCGCTTCGTTGCCGCCCTCGACCGACCTCTCGGACTCGGCCACCGCACGCTCAGCCGGCAACTCGACCGATGCGGTCTCTTGCTGCGACTGCGCCGGCGACACCATCCGCGCCGAACTCTCCACGCTCTGCGCCTGCGGCGCCGCAACCGTCTCGCCGTTTTCGACAGGTAGCACGTCCCGCTGCGCCGGTGGCACATCGAACGTCGTCGACGCACGCTCCGCATCGCCAATCTTCGCGCTATCGGCGCCACGGCTGCGCGCCAGGCTCACGCCGGCCATGTCGGTCCAGCGCGCGGCGTTTTCCGCGATGCTGCGCAGCGTTTCCTCGACGCTCGCGGGCGGCGCGACCGTCGACGCGTTCGTCATCGTTCCAGTGAAGTTCGGTGTAGGCCGGCGCACGGTCGACGGCGAGGTCACGCTGTTGGCGCGCGAAGCGGCCGGGAATGGTTGACGGGGGGTCGCGCCGCGATTGAGCGGCGCGCTGCCGTCGGCCGGACGTGGCAGCGACGACGGGCGGCTTGCGCGGCCCGCGGCATTCATCGATCCCGCTGTGATGCCGATACCGGCGCCCGACGCGGCGGCGCGGCCCGCCATTGCCTGTGCCGCTCGCGCCGACACGCCGGCCGCGTTGGCGGCCGTCGCCGCCAACGCGGCACTGGAGCCGAACGACGCGGCCGCACGCTGATCTCCGACCGAACGCCGCCCGATCTGCGCAGCACCATCACGAGCCGACATGCCCGATGCGGCCGATGCACCCGCCGCACCCAGCGATGCCGCCGCCGTCGCCGCGCGCGGCTCCGTGGTGCGCAGCCACCCGGCCGGCGCGATCGGCTCGGTCGGCACGAATGGTGCGGCGGATCTGTCCGCAGCCTTGTCCGCATGCAGCGCCTGCGTTGCCGTCGACGTTGCCGGGCGCGGCGACGCGCTCGACCCCGTGCGTTGCACCGGCTCGGTCTGCTTGACCGGCCCGCGCGCCGCGTCAGCGGCCGCATCGGCTCGCCAGCTTGCGCCGGCGCCACGGGCGGAAGCGTCCTTGCTACCCGCGATGCCAGTCGCCGCGGTGCCGGCAGCAGCGGCGGAGCCCGCGCCGCGCCCGCTCGCGGGCGGACGCCACACCGTCGGCCGCGCGTAGCGACCCTTGTTATTGCGTGGCGCCATCGTGTTGGTAGCAGGCGACACATGCGACGGCGCGCCGTCGTCGACGCTGCGGTGGCGGCGCGCATCCTCGTCGCGCTTCGCGAGTCCCCGCGATAGACCGAGGCCGAACGCGCCGTCGGCCCAAACGGCGACGTCGCTCCAGCGGAAGTCGACGAGCCACGGCAGGCTGATCACGAGCAGCGCGAGCGCCGCGAGCGGCGTGCCGACATGGCCGAGCAGATGTCCAAGCCCCGCGGCGAGCGCATGACCGAAACCATTGATGCCGGCGATGCCGATCAGCGAGCCCTCGAGCGTGCAACTCGCGATCAGCACGCAGACGAAGCCGAGCCACAGCCGGATCGTGCCGGGGCCGCGCAGACCCGCGCCGCCCGGCAGCATCGACTTCACGAGGCGCCACAAAAGAGGAATGAACCAGACGGCCGACCCGCCGAACCAGCCGAAAACTACCGTGTGCATACCAGACATCTACGAATGACGGAGCGCGCGAGAAGCGCAATCCGTCGAGTTTAAACGGCGCAGCGCGCGGCTTCGAAGGCCGGCGCGAATCACGAACGCGGCGCAAACTCGCATCACTTGTCGCTGCGATCGAACATCAGGGTGTCGCCGTTGTCGAGGATCAGCTGCATCTGCTGCGGCGCTCGCATCTGCACGCCGGTGCGATCGATGCGCTCGAGCGCGTCGAGGAACGGCTTCTCGATGTCGCCGCCCGGCGAGACGCACGCCATGCGTGTGCCGGCGAGGGAACCGAAGCTCAGCTTGCCGTCCTTCAGCGTGTACGAACCCATGAAGCGGTTGCAGCCGGAAAAGCCGCTCGCGTGGCGCCGGCCGCCTTCGGTCGACAACGTCAGCGTGAGCGGCTTCTGATCTTTCGACGGCACCGCGCGCGCCGTGCCGTCGGCGTTCTTCCACGAGCTCAGCACCCAGCTGGTGTCGTCGAGCAGTTGCGCGGCGGCGGGATTGAACGGATCAGGCGGCGGCGCCGACGAGTCCGGATGCTTCGGGATCGCGCACGCACCGAGCAGCGCGGCGATGCTCAACGCGGCGACGGCCGTGCGCAGGCACGGAATGATGCGCGCAAGAGGTCGCGGGCGGGAGCGGATGAGCATGGCGTCGTTCCTGTTCAAACTGGCGAAGGCGTAAGGGTAACGTACTAAGCTTGTCGTGCGCGAGCGATGCTCGCGGTGACGTGATCGCGGCTGCGAACGTCGACGCGGCGGCACGGTTCCGCTCGACCGCCACGGCCTCGCGAGCGCACCCAAAGCGCACCCTGAGCGCCGCGCGGCAAGGGGCCCGCATGTTAACATCGCGGTCTATCCAATCCCACCCTCATCCCGACTTTTATCTGGAGTTCCCATGCAGATCGGCCAACGGATCGGCACGCCCCTTTCTGAATCCGCGACGCGCGTGATGCTGCTCGGCGCCGGCGAACTCGGCAAGGAAGTGATCATCGCGCTGCAACGGCTGGGCGTCGAAGTGATCGCCGTCGACCGTTACCCGAACGCGCCGGGCCATCAGGTCGCGCATCGCGCGCATGTGATCGACATGACCGACCGCGCCGCGCTGCGCGCGCTGGTCGAGCAGGAGCGCCCGCATCTGATCGTCCCCGAAATCGAGGCGATCGCCACCGACGAACTCGCCGCGATCGAAACCGAGGCGCTTGCCGAGGTGATCCCGACCGCGCGTGCCACCCAACTGACGATGAACCGCGAAGGCATCCGCCGCCTCGCTGCGGAGGAGCTTGGCCTCGCGACCTCGCCGTACGCATTCGCCGATTCGCTCGACGAGCTGCGCGCGGGCATCGCGAAGGTCGGCTATCCGTGCGTCGTGAAACCGGTGATGTCGTCGTCGGGCAAGGGGCAGTCGGTGCTGCGCAGCGACGCCGACGTCGAACCCGCCTGGCAGTACGCGATGGCGGGCGGCCGCGTGAATTTCGGGCGCGTGATCGTCGAGGGTTTCATCGACTTCGAATATGAAATCACGCAGCTCACCGTGCGCGCGATCGACCCGGCGAGCGGCGCGGTCGGCACGTACTTCTGCGATCCGATCGGCCACGTGCAGGTCGCGGGCGACTATGTCGAATCGTGGCAGCCGCAGCCGATGAGCCCGCTCGCGCTCGAGCGTTCGCGCGAGATCGCGCACAAGGTGACGGCGGCGCTCGGCGGCCGCGGCCTGTTTGGCGTGGAACTTTTCGTGCGCGGCGACGACGTATGGTTTTCGGAAGTCAGCCCGCGTCCGCACGACACGGGGCTCGTCACGCTGTGCTCGCAGCGCTTCTCGGAGTTCGAACTGCATGCGCGCGCGATCCTCGGCCTGCCGGTCGATACGTCGTTGCGGGCGGCGGGCGCGTCGGCGGTGATCTACGGTGGTCGCGACGAGGCCGGCATCGCGTTCGAAGGCGTCGCGGCCGCACTTGCGGTGCCCAATGCGGATCTGCGCCTGTTCGGAAAGCCGGAAAGCTTCGTCAAACGTCGCATGGGCGTCGCGCTCGCGACCGGCGGGAACATCGGGGAAGCGCGCTCGCGTGCCAGGCAGGCAGCGGCAGCGGTGCGGCCGGTGTCGGCGAAGTAACGGGCAGGCGGCGAGGCGCGGCGCAAAAGTGTGCGGGACGCACACGAAAGAGCCCACCGCATTCGTTTCTGGCTTATCGAAGCAAAGAGATCGGAGGAGGATCGTATGGCGCTTGAATCTCGCAGCAATCCATGGCGCGGCGCGCTTCGCCGGGTCGGCGCACTCGGCGTGGCGTTCGCGCTGTGCGCCGGCATCAGCGGCTGCGGGCTCGCGGCCGCGCCGTGCCGGATCGCTTCGGCGGGACTGAAGATCGTGCCGGTGGTCGGCCACGTCGCCGCTGCGCCGACCGATGCGTGTGCCGGCGTGATCGATCCTTGAAGCGTCGTTGAGCTGTCCGTGAATCGCCCATGAGCTGCCTGTGACTCGGCCGTGGCTCGGCCGTGACTCGGCCGTGACTCGGCTGTGACCGGCGTCGCGGCCGGTGTTGCCCTCCCTGCCTGACCCCCGCAACAATCGAGGTGTTCGATGAAGACATGGCGTGTTGCAATCCTCTCGACGGCAGCATGGACGGTGGCCTGGCTGGCGGCATCTTCCGGCGGCGCATCGGCCGCGCCATTGCAATTCAAGCACATCGAGGGCAAGAACCATCAGACGCGCAAATACACCTGCGCGACCGGCAAGATCCTGCAAGTCACCTACTGGAACGCGCAGAACGGCCAGAGCTTCGCCGTGCTGCCGGTGAAAGGCGCGTCGATGCTGTTCGTCAACACGATCTCGGGGTCCGGTGCGAAGTACCAGGCCGGCAGCTACACCTGGTGGACCAAGGGTCCGCGCGCCAATCTATATGACCTGACGAGCGGCGAGAACGCGCCGCCGATTCTCTCCGACTGCGTGACCGTGATTCGCTGATTTGCTGATCGGCGGACACGTGCACCGCATGCGGCGGCTTCATTCCATACCGCCGCCTCTTCTTCTCGCGCCTGGCTTCCTGTCCCGCGCCGCCTCGTGCGCTCGCGCGCATCGTTTCCGTTCGAGTAGTAAGCTGTCCGGCATGGCGTTCGCCATGCCGTTTGCCATGCCGCGCGCGCGGAGCGGTGTTTCGCGCGCAGCCGTCGTTGTCGTCTTCGATTGTCCGTTCCCCGAGTCATCAAGCGAGACCCTCAATGAAAGCATCGGACCTGTTCGTCAAATCGCTGGAAGCCGAAGGTGTCGAGTATGTGTTTGGCATCCCCGGTGAAGAAAATCTCGATCTGCTGGAGTCGCTGCGCCGCTCGAAAATCCGTCTGATCCTCACGCGCCACGAGCAGGCGGCCGGCTTCATGGCCGCCACCTACGGGCGGCTCACCGGCCGCACGGGAGTATGTCTGGCGACGCTCGGCCCCGGCGCGACCAACTTCGTGACCGCGGCCGCCTACGCGCAGCTGGGCGGCATGCCGATGCTGATGGTCACGGGCCAGAAGCCGATCAAGTCGAGCAAGCAGGGGCACTTCCAGATCGTCGACGTGGTGCGGATGATGGAGCCGCTCACCAAGTACACACGGCAGATCGTGTCGATCGGCAACATTCCTGCGACGGTGCGCGAGGCGGTGCGCCGCGCCGAGGAGGAGCGGCCCGGCGCCACCCACCTCGAATTGCCCGAGGACGTCGCGCACGAAGAGGGCGACGGCAAGCCGATTCCGAAGAGCTACAGCCGCCGTCCGGTCGCCGAGGAGAGAGCGGTCGCGCGCGCGGTCGAGGCGATCACCGCCGCGAAGCATCCGCTGCTGATGATCGGCGCGGGCGGCAACCGCAAAACCACCACGAAGATGCTGCGCGAGTTCGTCGACCAGATCGGCATTCCGTTTTTCACCACGCAGATGGGCAAGGGCGTGATCGACGAATCGCATCCGATGTGGCTCGGCAACGCGACGCTGTCCGACGGCGACTTCGTGCACCGCGCGATCGAGCTCGCGGACTGCATCATCAACGTCGGTCACGACGTGATCGAAAAGCCGCCGTTTTTCATGCGCAGCGGCGAGGCGGGCGAGAAGACCGTGATCCACGTGAACTTCCTCGGCGCCGAAGTCGATCCGGTGTATTTCCCGCAGATCGAAGTGGTCGGCGATATCGCCAACGCGGTGTGGCAGCTCAAGGAGAGCCTGAAGACACGTCAGGAGCATTGGGACTTCACGCGCTTCAAGGAGATCAAGGAGCACTTCGAGGCGCATCTGGTGAAGGGCCAGCACGACGATCGCTTCCCGATGTACCCGGTGCGGATCGTCAACGACGTGTACGAGACCACGCCGGTCGACGGCATTGTGTGTCTGGATAACGGCATGTACAAGATCTGGTTCGCGCGCTACTACCGCGCGCACGAGCCGAATTCGCTGCTGCTCGACAACGCGTTGGCGTCGATGGGCGCGGGGCTGCCGTCTGCGATCGCGAGCAAGATCGTGCATCCGGAGCGCACGGTGATCGCCGTGTGCGGCGACGGCGGCTTCATGATGAACTCGCAGGAGCTCGAAACGGCGGTGCGGCTGAAGCTCGATCTGGTGATCCTGATTCTGCGCGACGACGCGTTCGGCATGATCCGCTGGAAGCAGGAGAACATGAACTTCCCGGACTACGGCATGACGCTTGCGAACCCGGATTTCGTCGCCTATGCGCAGAGTTATGGTGCGCAGGGGCATAGGATCGAGGCGGCCGAGCAGTTCGCGCCGCTGTTGCGCGAGTGCTTCGCGACGCCCGGCGTGCACGTGATCGACGTGCCGATCGACTATTCGGACAACGAGCGCGTGCTCAATCGCGAGATCAAGCGGCTGTCCGCGCGGCTTTGAGCAGCCGTGCATCGAATCAAGGAGAGTGCGACATGTTGCAGAGAACCTATCCGTACTACCTGGCCAACGAGCCGGTGGCCGCCAACACCGACCTCGAAGTCACCGACAAATTCAGCGGCGAAGTCGCCACGCGCGTCGCAATGGCCGACGCGGCCGCGATCGACAAGGCGATCGGTCTGGCGGTCGATGCGATGCCGGCCATGCGAGCGTACCCGCCGTTCAAGCGCCAGGCGGTGCTCGAACATTGCGTGAAGCGCTTTCGCGAGCGCTACGACGAACTCGCCCTCGCGCTGTGCATCGAGGCGGGCAAGCCGATCAACGATTCGAAGGGCGAAGTCACGCGCCTGATCGATACGTTCAAGGTCGCCGCGGAGGAGAGCGTGCGGATCGACGGCGAGATCATCAATCTGCAGATTTCGCCGCGCGCGAACGGGTATCACGGCTATGTGAAGCGCGTGCCGATCGGGCCGTGCTCGTTCATCTCGCCGTTCAATTTTCCGTTGAACCTGACCGCCCACAAGGTCGCGCCGGCGATCGCGGCCGGCGTGCCGTTCGTGCTGAAACCGGCGAGCCGCACACCGGTCGGTGCGCTGATCATGGGCGAAATTCTCGCGGAAACCGATCTGCCGAAGGGCGCGTTCTCGATTTTGCCCGCGCATCGCGACGGCGCCGACCTGTTCACGACCGACGAGCGCTTCAAGCTGCTGTCGTTCACCGGGTCGCCCGCGGTCGGCTGGGAGTTGAAGCGCAAAGCCGGCAAGAAGAAGGTGATTCTGGAGCTGGGCGGCAACGCGGCGGCGATCGTCGACGCTGACCAGGGCGGCAAGCTCGACTACGTGGTCGACCGGCTCGCGTTCGGCGCGTTCTATCAGTCGGGGCAGAGCTGCATCGGCGTGCAGCGGATTCTCGCGCACACGAGCGTCTACGACGCGCTGCGCGAGAAGCTGATCGCGAAGACGAAGTCGCTCGTGATGGGCGATCCGAAGAACGAAGAGACCTTCGTCGGGCCGATGATCTCCGAATCGGAAGCGAAGCGGCTCGCTGGCTGGATGGAGGGGGCGGTGCAGGCGGGCGCGCAGATCGTCGCGGGCGGCAAGGTCGACGGCGCGATGTTCGAGGCGACGCTGCTGGAAGGCGTGAAGCGCGACACCGATCTGTATCGCAAGGAGGCGTTCGGGCCGGTTGCGATACTCGAGCGCTTCGACGATTTCGAGGCGGCGCTCGCGCAGGTCAACGACAGCGACTTCGGCCTGCAGGCCGGCGTGTTCACCGATTCGCTCGCGCATGCGCATCGCGCGTGGGATGCGCTCGAAGTGGGCGGCGTCGTGATCAACGACGTGCCGTCGTTCCGCGTCGACAACATGCCGTATGGCGGCGTCAAGGATTCGGGGCTCGGGCGCGAGGGCGTGCGCTACGCGATCGAGGACATGACCGAGATGCGGCTGATGGTGATGCGCGAGACGTGGTGAGGGGCGATCTGACGTGAGCGGGGGCGGGCGACCGTTCGCAATGGGGCCAGTGCGGGCGCCGGGACGGCTGACGAACGCCGCGCGCCGCCCGCCGAAGGGCCCGGCTGTCACGCCACTGTCGTCTGTGCGCACTACGCTGCGACCGAAGCAACGGCCGCGAGCCGCCGGCCGGCCAGCCGTCACGAGCGTTTTTGCTGAAGTGCTACAATACTCGGCTTTCGGCGGATGCTTCCGCCAGCCGGAGCCGGCCGCATTATCCGAACTCAGACGGGTCTCGCGCGGAACGACGTGGCTCCGCCTTCATCCTGATGCCCTCAGCGGTCCCGACCGCTGCCGCGCGCATCGCGCCACGCGCCTTTTTAGCGAAAGCCACCATGTCCGACACAGCCGTCACGCCCAGTACCGAGACTTTTGATCAATTCGGCCTCGCGCCCGACATCCTGAAGGCCATCAAGGAATCGGGCTACACGTCGCCCACGCCGATCCAGGCGCAGGCGATCCCGGTCGTGCTGGCGGGCCGTGACGTGATGGGCGCCGCGCAGACCGGCACCGGCAAGACCGCGAGCTTCTCGCTGCCGATCATCCAGCGCCTGCTGCCGCAGGCCAGTACGAGCGCGTCGCCGGCGCGCCATCCGGTACGCGCGCTGATCCTCACGCCGACCCGCGAACTGGCCGACCAGGTCGCCGCGAACGTGCAGGCCTACGCGAAGCACACGGCGCTGCGCAGCGCGGTCGTGTTCGGTGGCGTCGACATGAATCCGCAGTCCGAGCAGCTGCGCCGCGGCGTCGAAATCCTGATCGCGACGCCGGGTCGTCTGCTCGATCACGTGCAGCAGAAAACCGCGAACCTGGGCCAGGTGCAGATGCTCGTGCTCGACGAAGCCGACCGCATGCTCGACATGGGCTTCCTGCCCGACCTGCAGCGCATCCTGAACCTGCTGCCGAAAGAGCGCCAGACGCTGCTCTTTTCCGCGACGTTCTCGGGCGAAATCAAGAAGCTCGCCGCGACGTATCTGCGCAACCCGCAGACCATCGAAGTCGCGCGCAGCAACTCGACCGCGACCAATGTCACGCAGATCGTCTACGAAGTCGCCGAGGGCGACAAGACCGGCGCGGTCGTGCAGCTGATTCGCGAGCGTGGCCTGAAGCAGGTGCTCGTGTTCTGCAACAGCAAGATCGGCGCGAGCCGGCTCGCGCGCAGTCTCGAACGCGACGGCGTGGTCGCGACCGCGATTCACGGCGACCGCACGCAGAGCGAGCGCATGCAGGCGCTCGATGCGTTCAAGCGCGGCGAAGTCGAGGCGCTCGTCGCGACGGATGTCGCCGCGCGCGGTCTCGACATCGTCGAACTGCCGACCGTGATCAACTTCGACCTGCCGTTCAACGCCGAAGACTACGTGCACCGGATCGGCCGCACGGGCCGCGCGGGCGCATCGGGCGACGCGCTGTCGCTGTGCAGCCCGAACGAGCGCAAGCAACTGGCCGACATCGAGAAGCTGATCAAGCGTCCGCTCGACTTGCAGCGCCTGACCGTCGAGGCGCCGGTGCGCCATCATCACGAGGACCGTCCGCCGCGCCGCGAGCGCAGCGAATCGCGCGACGAGCGCAGCCGCCGTCGCACGGGCGGGGCGTCGGGTTCGTATGACCGTGCGCATCATCATCGCGCGCAACCGGTCGACGATTTCTTCCTGAAGCCGTACGAGCCGTCGCCGGCATCGGTGCGCAAGATCGAGGAGACGGCCGCGTCGAACTCCGCGCCGCAAAAGACGGCGCCGAAGCGGCCACTGGCAGCGTTGCTCGGTGGCTTCGGAATGCCGAGGAAGACGCCTTCGTCGTCGTAAGACGGGCTGTCGGGTTCAGAGCTCGGGGTGCAACGCCTCGAGCGTAAAAACGGTGGGGCCGCGCGGTTCGATGTCTCGGAAAACGCAGCAGGCTTCACGCGTGCGCATCATCGGGATGCGCGAATGTTCATCCGTTTTGCCCAGGCCGCGGTCGCGGCGCTGTAGAACTGCTCCAGCGTCGTGGGCGGCTCGCTTCCCAACTTCAGCCCCAGATGCCGTGCCGCCGCGCCTAGTGCTTCGAGCGGCTTGTCGCTATCGAGCGCGGTCGCGCCGTTCTGCTTGCTCAGTTTCTCGCCGTGCTCGTTGGTGACGACCGGCACATGCAGATACTCGGGCGTTGCCACACCCAGACAACGCTGCAGATAAATCTGCCGCGCCGTCGAATCCATCAGATCCGCGCCGCGCACGATGTGCGTGATGCCCGCGTCCGCATCGTCCACCACCACCGCCAGCTGATATGCCCACTGATCGTCCGCGCGGCGCAGCACGAAATCGCCGACCTCGGTCGCGAGATTTTGCGTCTGCGGACCCTGCCAGCGGTCGTCGAACGTGATCACGGCGGGCTCGCCGTCGGGTACGCGCAGGCGCCACGCGCGCGCCGGCTTGCCATGCAGACCCGTGCGGCAGGTGCCGGGGTAGGCGAGTGTAGTGTTGCGCGCGTGCGCGTGCAGCAGCGAATCGGCGATTTCCTTGCGCGTGCAGCCGCACGGATAGACGAGACCGGTCGATTTCAACTGCTCCAGCGCGTGCTGATAGCGCGCCATGCGCTGTCTTTGCCAGACCGGCGTTTCGTCCGCGCGCATGCCGAAGCGTTCGAGGGTCGCGAGGATGTCCTCGGCGGCACCCGGCACCGTGCGCGGTCCGTCGATATCTTCGACGCGCACGAGCCACGCGCCGCGCTGCGCGCGCGCGTCGAGCCAGCTCGCGAGCGCGCTGACCAGCGAGCCGAAATGCAGCGGGCCGGTCGGCGACGGCGCGAAGCGTCCGCGATAGGTCATGGTTTGGGGACGACAGGTGAGGCGCCCGCGTCACGGAGCCCCCCGGCTGTCATTACGCGGCGCACGCGGCCTTGCTGTCCGGGTGGCACGCCGGACAGGTCTTGCCCGCGACGTACATCGGCGATTGCTGTTGCTCGGGCGTGACCACCGCGCGGCAGCCGAAGCATTGCGCGGTCGCGGTCGGTTCGAGTTGCGGATTCAGCGCGGTGCGGTAGTCGAACACGAAGCAGTCGCCGTGATAATGCGCGCCGCCCACTTCCTCGAAGTATTTGAGGATGCCGCCTTCGAGCTGGTACACGTTCTCGATGCCGACCTCCTTCATATGGATCGCGGCCTTCTCGCAGCGGATGCCGCCCGTGCAGAACGACACCACCGTCTTGTCCTGGAGATCGGCACGGTTGTTCTCGATTACCTCGGGGAATTCGCTGAACTTCGTGATCCGATAGTCGAGCGCGTTGTCGAACGTGCCGACGTCGACTTCGAACGCGTTGCGCGTGTCGAGCATCACGACCGGACGGCCTTCGTCGTCGTGACCGCGGTCGAGCCAGGTCTTCAGCGTCGGCGCGTCGACGAACGGTGCGCGGCCGAGCTCGGGGCGGATCGCCGGCTTTTTCATCGTGATGATTTCGCGCTTGAGCTTGACCAGCATGCGCGTGAAGGGCTGCTTGTCCGACAGGCTTTCCTTGAACTGCAGATTCGCGAACTTGCCTTCGAACAGCGCGTCGTGGCGAATGTAGTCGATGAATGCGTCGGTGCTCTCGCGCGTGCCGGCGATGAACAGGTTGATGCCTTCCGGCGCGAGCAGGATGGTGCCGCGCAGGCCGAGCGCATTGCAGCGTTCGGTGACGAACGGGCGCCAGGCGGCGGTGTCTTCGATGGTTGCGAATTGATACGCGGCGAGATTGACGATACTCATGTGTGTTCTGCGGTAAAGATGGCCGGCGTGGCGAGGGGCGGCGGGATGTGCCGCCGCTGTTGCGCCCCGTATGAGACCCGGGGTTTGCCGCGCGGGTTCGCGCGCGTTTGCCGTGCGTTTGCCGTGCGTTTGCCGTGCGTTTGCCGTGCGTTTGCCGTGCGTTTGCCGGTTAAATGGCCACGTCGAGAGAGGCGAAACCCCTATTATCCCTCAACCCGGCATTTTCCCCGACCTGGCCGAATGGCCAACGAGTTGCGCTAGCGCAAACAGCGCTCGCTCCGACCTCGTCCTGGCCGGATGGCCAACGCGCCGTTTTGACCTGAAATCCGCGGAAGGGTGGAGTTACAATGTCGCCCATGTCAGATCCCCGCTTCGTTCATCTCCGCGTTCACTCCGAATTCTCGATTGCCGACGGCATCGTGCGTCTCGACGACATCGTCGCGGCGGCGGCCAAAGACGGTCAGGGCGCGCTCGCGCTTACCGACCTCGGCAACGCGTTCGGCCTCGTCCGTTTCTACCAGGAAGCGCGTGGCAAAGGGATCAAACCCATTGCCGGCTGCGACGTCTGGATCACCAATCCTGACGACCGCGACAAGCCTTCCCGCCTGCTGCTGCTGGTCAAGGACCGCCGCGGTTACCTGAACCTCTGCGAATTGCTCAGCAAGGCCTCGCTGACGAACCAGTATCGCGGCCGCGCGGAAATCGAAGCCGGCTGGCTCGAATCCGGTCTGGGCGAAGGGCTGCTCGCGCTGTCGGGCGCGCAGCAGGGTGACATCGGTCTCGCGCTGGCGGCCGGCAACGAAGAGGCGGCGAAGCGCCACGCGCAGCATTGGGCGAAGGTGTTCCCAGGCGGCTTCTATATCGAGCTGCAGCGCTACGGCCAGCCTGGCGGCGAGCAGTACGTGCAGCAGGTGGTCGCGCTCGCGGCATCGCTGAAACTGCCGGTCGTCGCGACGCACCCGATGCAGTTCATGACGCCGGACGACTTCACCGCGCACGAAGCGCGCGTGTGTATTTCCGAAGGCGACATTCTCGCGAATCCGCGTCGCCAGAAGCGCTTCACGGCCGAGCAGTATTTCCGCACGCAACAGGAAATGGCCACGCTGTTCGCGGACATTCCTTCGGCGCTGGCGAACACGGTGCAGATCGCCAAGCGCTGCAATCTGACGCTCGAACTCGGCAAGCCGAAGCTGCCGCTCTTTCCGACGCCCGACGGCATGTCGCTCGACGACTACCTGGTGCAGCTGTCGAAAGAGGGCCTCGAAAAGCGGCTCGAACAGTTGTATCCGGACGAGGCCGAGCGCGACTCGCAACGCCCGACGTACTACCAGCGCCTCGAATTCGAATGCGGCACGATCATCAAGATGGGCTTTCCGGGCTACTTCCTGATCGTCGCGGACTTCATCAACTGGGCCAAGAACAACGGCGTGCCGGTCGGGCCGGGCCGGGGTTCGGGCGCGGGTTCGCTGGTCGCCTATGCGCTCGGCGTGACCGATCTCGATCCGCTGCGCTACAACCTGCTGTTCGAGCGTTTCCTGAATCCGGAGCGGGTGTCGATGCCCGACTTCGATATCGACTTCTGCCAGCACGGCCGCGATCGCGTGATCCAGTACGTGAAGGAGAAATACGGCGCGAACGCGGTGTCGCAGATCGCGACGTTCGGCACGATGGCGGCGAAGGCGGCGGTGCGCGACATCGGCCGCGTGCTCGATCTCGGCTACATGTTCACGGACGGCATCGCGAAGTTGATCCCGTTCAAGCCGGGCAAGCACGTGACGATCGCCGACGCGATGAAGGAAGAGCCGCTGTTGCAGGAGCGCTTCGACAACGAAGACGAAGTGCACCAGCTGCTCGAACTCGCGCAGCGCGTCGAAGGCTTGACGCGTAACGTCGGCATGCACGCGGGCGGCGTGCTGATCGCGCCGGGCAAGCTGACCGATTTCTGCCCCTTGTACACGCAGGGCGACGAAAGCGGCGTCGTCAGCCAGTACGACAAGGACGACGTCGAAGCAGTCGGCCTCGTGAAGTTCGACTTTCTGGGCCTGACCACGCTGACCATTCTGGATTGGGCCGAGCGCTACATCCGCCGCCTCGATCCGTCGAAGCAGGACTGGTCGCTCGCCCAGGTGCCGCTCGACGACCCGGCGTCGTTCTCGATCCTGAAGAAAGCGAATACGGTCGCCGTGTTCCAGCTGGAAAGCCGCGGCATGCAGGGCATGCTGAAGGACGCGCAGCCCGACCGCTTCGAAGACATCATCGCGCTCGTCGCGTTGTACCGCCCGGGTCCGATGGACCTGATCCCGAGCTTCTGTGCGCGTAAGCACGGCCGCGAGGTGGTGGAATATCCGGACCCGCGCGTCGAACCTGTTCTGAAAGAGACCTACGGCATCATGGTCTACCAGGAGCAGGTGATGCAGATGGCGCAGATCATCGGCGGCTACTCGCTGGGCGGCGCCGACCTGCTGCGTCGCGCGATGGGTAAGAAAAAGCCCGAGGAAATGGCCAAGCACCGCGAAATTTTCGCGGAAGGCGCGGCCACCAACGGCCTCACGCGCGAGAAGTCCGACGAAATCTTCGACCTGATGGAGAAGTTCGCGGGCTACGGCTTCAACAAGTCGCACGCGGCCGCCTACGCGCTGCTTGCGTACTACACCGCGTGGCTCAAGGCGCACCATCCGGCCGAATTCATGGCGGCCAACATGTCGCTCGCGATGGACGACACGGACAAGGTCAAGATCCTGTTCGAAGACTGCCTCGCGAACAAGATGGCCGTGCTGCCGCCGGACGTGAACCTGTCCGCGTATCGCTTCGAGCCGGTCGCCGAAGCCGACGGCAAGCGCTCGCGCACGATCCGCTACGGTCTCGGCGCGATCAAGGGCAGCGGCCAGAACGCGATCGAAGAAATCCTGCGCGCGCGCGAGGAAGGCCGCTTCATCGACATCTTCGATTTCTGCAACCGCGTCGATCGGCGCATCGTCAATCGTCGCACGATCGAGGCGCTGATTCGCGCCGGCGCGTTCGACACGCTGCATCTGAACCGCGCGCAGCTGATCGCGTCGGTGTCGCTCGCGATGGAAGCGGCCGAGCAGGCGGCGGCCAATGCGCTGCAGGCTGGCCTGTTCGACATGGGCGACGCGCCGTCGCAAGGCCACGAACTCGTCGACGAACCGGAGTGGCCGGAAAAGCGCAAGCTGCAGGAAGAGAAGGCCGCGCTCGGTTTCTACCTGTCGGGCCATCTGTTCGATGCATACAAGGACGAAGTGCGTCGCTTCGTGCGCCAGAAGATCGGCGAGCTGAAGGAAGGGCGCGACAAGCTGGTCGCGGGCGTGATCGTGTCGCTGCGCACGCAGATGACCCAGCGCGGCAAGATGCTGATCGCGCTGCTCGACGACGGCACCGGCCAGTGCGAAGTGACGGTGTTCAACGAGGTCTTCGAAGAGCACAAGCAGTTGTTCAAGGAAGACGAGCTGCTGGTCGTGCAGGGCCAGGCGCGCAACGACGCGTTCACGGGCGGCATCCGCTTCACGGTCGAAACGGTGATGGATCTCGGCCGCGCGCGCTGCCGTTACGCGGATTCGCTGAAGGTGCAGATGAACGGCAACGCGGACGCGCAGGCATTGCGCCGGGTGCTCGAAGCGCACACCGCCGGCAAGGACGAGCCGTCCGCCACAGCCGCGCCGGCGGCCGCGCCGCGCGGCAATGGCGGTGGGCGTGGCGGCTTCGGCGGCGACGGCGGCCGTCAGCGTCAAGCGGTGCAGATTCCGAACGGGCTCGCGGTGCAGGTCGTTTATCGCAGCGAGCATGCGCAAGGCGAAATGCGTCTGGGCGACGCGTGGCGCGTGAAGCCGACCGATGAACTGCTCGCCGCGCTGCGCGGCGAGTTTGCGGGAAGCTCGATCGAAATCGTGTATTGAGCGAGGTCCGCGGTATGGATGGGCCAGTGCCGCGTGTACCGGCTAGCCTTACCGCCCGCCCGTTTTTTCCAGGCGCGCCAGCTTCAGAAACCGGTAGTACACGGTCTCCGCATTGAACAGCGCGATCATCAGCCCGGTGCGGCCATCCAGAAAACCGCGCCGCAGCAGATAAGTCCGCACGAACGCCCACAGGCCGCGCCCGAGCGCGAGGCGAATGCTGCCTTTCTGCCCGGCCTCGTAACGCTGCCGCGCGCCGGCCGTCGAATACGCGTCGAGCTTGCGCAGCACACCCTCGTAGTCCTCGTACGAGTAGTGCATCAGCTTGCCGGTCAGGCGTTGCGCGGGCGTGTCGAACACGAGGCGCTCGTGCACGAGGTCGTCGGAGAAGCGCGCGGTGCCGCGTTTGAAGAGGCGCGGAATCCAGTCCGGATACCAGCCGCTGTGATGGACCCAGTGGCCGCAGAAACTCGACAGACGGTCCACCGCATAGACGTCGGCGACGGGCGCGGCGAGCGTCGCGCGAATCGATGCGGCGAGTTCCGGTGTGACGATTTCGTCGGCGTCGAGCGACAGGATCCAGCTGGTGGTCAGTGCATCGACCGCGCGGTTCTTTTGCGGGCCGAAGCCCGGCCAGTCCGTCTGTTCGATGACGCGAGCGCCGTGCGCGCGGGCGATGTCGGCGGTGCCGTCGGTGCTGCCGCCGTCGATCACGACGATCTGGTCGGCAAAGGCCACGGCTTGCAGGCATTCGGCCAGCCGCGCCGCCGCGTTCCGGGTGATGATGGCAACGCCAAGAGTGGTTTCTTGCATACCTGAGTTGCGTGGAGGACGAAGTGACGGAGCGGGTCGCGACCCGGCAATCGAGCAGCGAGTATACACATCTCATCCGTCCCCACACCACGGCGCCGATCCGCCAGGCGTTGCGCGCATGCCGTCGCGCGCCGAGCGCCGGCCGTCATCTGCAACCGATTACAATGCTCTTTTTTGATATTTCACGTGGCCGCCCGATCATGCGCCGCGTGCTCGCCGTTCCGCATTTCCAGAGGATTCCTTGAGCGCGAAGCCAACGTTAAGCAAACCCATGGGGGCAGGCGATGCGTCGTCGCCGGCCGTCGTCCTGCGGCGCCTGTGGCCTTTCATCAAGCCGCTGCTGTGGGTCGGGGTCGGCGCGATCATCGCGATGGCGGTGAGCGCCGGCACCGACGCCGCCATTCCCGCGCTGCTCAAGCCGCTGCTCGACAAGGGCTTCGGCTCGCACGCAGTCGACAAGACCAAGTGGCTCGTGCCGATCGCGGTGATCGGCCTCGCGCTGATTCGCGGCGTGTCACAGTACGCGTCCGGCTATCTGCTCGCGTACGTGTCGAACAAGATCCTGCTCGAGCTGCGTCTGAAGATGTTCGACCGCATGATCCACACGAGCGTCGCGTTCTTCCAGCGCGAAACCGCGAGCACGGTGATCAACGCGATCGTCTTCGAGGTCAATCAGATCCTGAACGTGCTGCTGAGCGTGATGGTCACGCTCGTGCGCGACTCGCTGACGGTGATCTTCCTGCTCGGCTATCTGTTCTATCTGAACTGGCGTCTGACGTTGATCGTCGCGGTGCTGCTGCCAGGCATCGGCTGGCTGGTCGGCAAGATCAATCGCCGGCTGCGGCGACTGAACCGCGAGCATCAGCTGCTCACCAACGAGCTGTCGTATATCGTCGAAGAAACGGTGGGCGGCTACAAGGTCGTCAAGGTGCATAACGGCGAGCAATACGAGACGGACCGCTTCACCGCGATGAGCCGGCGCCTGCGCGGCTACGCGATGCGCATGACGGTCTCCGGTGGCCTCGCGCAGCCGTTGACGCAGTTCCTGGCGTCGATCGCGCTCGCGGTCGTGATCACGATCGCGGTGGTGCAGTCGTCGTCGGATCAGACGACGGTCGGCGGCTTCGTCGCGTTCGTCACGTCGATGCTCCTGATCATCTCGCCGCTCAAGCATCTGATGGACGTGAACCAGCCGTTGCAGCGCGGCATGACCGCGGCCGAGCTGATCTTCGGCCTGATCGACGAGCCGGCCGAGCCGGAAGGCGGCGGCAAGCCGCTCGCTCACGCGCGCGGCGAGGTCGAGTTCCGCGACGTGTCGTTCATCTACGGCACGAACTCCACGCACAACCGCCATACGCTCGACCAGGTGTCGTTCAAGATCGCGCCGGGCGAGATGGTCGCGCTCGCGGGGCCGTCGGGCAGCGGCAAGACCACGCTCGTGAACTTGCTGCCGCGCTTCTTCGATCCGACCGGCGGCGCGATTCTGGTCGACGGCGTCGCGCTGCCCGAATACGACCTGCATGCGCTGCGCAGCCAGATCGCGATGGTGAGCCAGGACGTCGTGCTGTTCAACGACACCATCGCGCACAACGTCGCGTACGGTCAGGAAGTCGATGCGGAGAAGGTCAAGGCGGCGTTGCGCGCGGCGAACCTGTGGGACACCGTGCAGGCGATGCCGCAGGGCATCGAGACGCTCGTCGGCGACAACGGCATGATGCTGTCGGGCGGCCAACGCCAGCGTCTCGCGATCGCGCGCGCGATCTACAAGAACGCGCCGATCCTGATTCTCGACGAAGCGACGTCGGCGCTCGATTCCGAGTCCGAGCGCCACGTGCAGGCGGCGCTCGAAACGCTGATGAAAGGCCGCACCACGCTCGTGATCGCGCACCGCCTGTCGACGATCGAGCGCGCCGACCGCATCCTCGTGATGGAGGCGGGGCGGATCGTCGAGCGCGGCAGCCATCGCGAGCTGCTCGAGCACGACGGCTTGTACGCCCATCTGCATCGCATCCAGTTCCAGCAAAGCCCGGTTTGATCCGGCCATTGCGAACGGGAGCGCGGGCCGGTGTTGCGTTTAAGTCTCAATTTATTGCGCTTTTTCGGCGCTAATCGCATGCTGGCGGGCAATCACGGTCCGCCTCGCGGAAATCGACTGCCCATGTCTCACGACGATCCGAGCAAGCCGCTCGTCTCCATCGCGCTCGCGACGTACAACGGCCGCACTTATCTGCCCGAGCTGCTGGCTTCGCTCGAAGCGCAGAGCTGGCCCCATCTCGAAGTCGTGGTATCCGACGACGCCTCCTGCGACGGCACCCGCGAACTGCTCGCGTCCCATACGGGACGCGTGCCGGTGCGGCTCGTCGGCGATGGCACGCGGGCCGGCATCGTCGGCAATTTCGAGCGCGCGCTCGCCGGCTGCCGCGGCGACTACATCGCGCTCGCCGACCAGGACGACGTCTGGGCGCCCGAGAAGGTCACCGATCTGATGCGCGAGCTGCGGCGCGTGGAAAGCGCGGACGACGCCGCCGCGACGCCGGCGCTCGCGTTCTGCGACATCGAGCTCGTCGACTCGACGCTGTGCTGTATGTCACGCTCGCTGTTCGATATCACCGCGAAGTCGCGCTGCGCGACGCGACTGCGCGATTTTCTGCTGAGCAACCATGTGCCCGGCTGCGCGATGCTCGTCAATCGCGCGACGCTCGAACGCGCGCTGCCGTTCCCGCCCGGCATCGTGATGCACGACTGGTGGCTCGCGATGGTGGTCGCGTCGTTCGGCGAGATTCGCCACGTCGCGGCGCCGCATCTGAAGTATCGGCAGCATGACGGCAATGCGGTCGGCGCGAGCGCGACCAACGAGCGCGGCGCGGCGCGCGACGAATGCGGCGCCGAGGCGGCACGACGGCGCGGCGCGAGCCGGCAGCGGCAGATCGAAGCCATCGCGGATCAGGTGCGGGTGTTCGCGCGACGCTTCGGCGCCGAGCTGCCCGTCGATGCGCGTCACGACATGTATGCGTTTTCGCGGGGTGTCGCGAGCTGGCGTGGCGCATTCGAGTTCGTGATGATCAGCCACACCGGCGAGACCTTCGTGCGCTCGGTGAAGATCCTGCGGCGCTTGCGCGCGAGCGTGCTGAGCTTCGGCGTCGAGGTGCGAAGGCCGAGTCTCGCGCGACGCTTGCGGCAGCGGCGCGGCGCGTCGCGCGGACTTTCGTGACCGATGTGGCGTCGCCAGGCACCGCGAGATCCTATCGTCGTCTTCAGGCCTTTCTGCCCCGCACGACCCGCTTGATCCAGATGCCCGGCGCGTAGACCATCGGGCAACTCGCATACAGGAACATCCGAATCCGCAGCCCGAGCTTCACGCCGGCGCTGCGCGTCACCAGCCCGAGGCGTTCGCCGAGGCTGCCCGCTTCGAACATCGCATGGATGAACTGCTCGCGCGCGAGCTTCGGCGCCATCGCCGCGCGCATGCGTTCGCCCACACCGGCGATCTGAGCGTCGCGCTGCAGTTGCGCGAGCTCCGCGAGTCCGTAGCGATTGCTTTGCCGCATCCGCGCGATCAGCTCGTCGACCGACTGGTAGCGACGCTTGCGCGAAAGTCCGCCGCGCCGATAGCGCACCAGCGGCTCGCGCAGACTGATCGCGCCGCCCGACAGGATCGCGCGCAGCACCATGATCTGATCCTCGGCCGCGGCGCCCGGCAGCATCGGCCCGAAGCGCTCGATCAGGCGTCGCGACCACGTATGTGCCGCGCCGATCAGCCATGGACGCTCGACGAGCCAGTCGTCGAAGCTGCGATAGCGATCGAGCTCGGTCGGGCTCACGCGCTCGTGCACGTGACCCGCTTCGTCCATGTCGGCGAGATCGGTGGCGATCAGGTCGGGGCGGCGCCCATGCGCGAGCCAGCAGTCGACGACGCGCTCGCAGCGCTCGGGCGCCGACATGTCGTCGCCGGCGGCGACGAACAGCAGCTCGCCGTGCGCGAGCTGCGCGAGTTGCGACAGGTGCGCGCTGATGCCCTGGTTCACGGTATTGCGCCGTGCGATCACGCGATGCGGGCCCGCGTAGCCGGCGAGCGCCGCTTCGATCGCGGCGTAGGTGGCGTCGCTGGACGCGTCGTCGGAGACGATGATTTCGAGCGGCTCGTAGGTTTGCGCGAGCGCGCTGCGCACGGCGTCGCCGATCTGCTCTGCCTGGTTGTAGGCGATCAGCAGCATCGAGACGAGCGGGCGGGCGGTGTCGGCGGTTGCGGCGGACGGCGGGCTATCGGTCATGGAGTCGGGACGAAGGCGATTGGCCTAGATTCTAGCCGCTGACGGTCGCGCCGCGCGACGCACGCGGCAAACCCGGGCACCCCGAGCTGAGCCCGGCGAAACCCATCCTTTACAATTGCCGCTGCCCCGAAACTGCGCACCCACGGCCTCGCCCGCGCGTGCGCCTCACCGAGACCGATCCTTGTCAGAGCCAACCCGCGACGCAGCCCTCGACCCGAACCGCCGCCCCCTCACCGACATCGCACTGACCGCCCAGGCGCTGAAGAACAGCGGTGGCGCCGAGCGTTACACGCGCGACGTGATCGCCGGCCTGCATCGCATGGGTTTGCGCCCGACGCTGTTCGCGCGCGAGATCGACCGCGCGCTGCCCGAGGCCGCGTGGATCGATGCGCAGCCGCTCGACGTACGCTGGGCGCCGCGCAAGCTGCGCAACCTCGCGTTCGACTGGCGTCTGAAGCAGCGGTTGAAGCGGCATCGGCCGGCGTGCGTGTTCTCGATCAATCACTCGACGCATGCCGATGTCGCGTTGTGCGGCGGCACGCATCCGGGTTCGCTCGAAGCTGCGGGCCGCGCGCCGCGCCGCAGCGACGAATGGCAGATCGAGCTCGAGCGGCGCGTCTACACGCGGGCGCGCTCGATCGTCGCGCATTCGCAATTGATGAGCCGCGAGTTGCAGCGTTTTTATGACGTGCCGGCCGCGCGGATCGACGTGCTCTATCCGCCCGTCGATACCGCACGCTTCAGGCCGCTCGACGCCGCCGCGCGCGCGGCCGTGCGCCGCCAGCTCGGCGTGCCCGACGATCGCGTGATGTTCGTGTTCTCGTCGACGAGTCACGAGCGCAAGGGCTATCCGCTGCTCGAAGCGTTTTTCTCGCGCACGACGCTGCCGGTCTGCCTCGTCGTCGCGGGACGCCCGGTGCCGAAAACCGGCGACACAATTCGTTACGCGGGTTACAGCAAGGAGATCGAGAAATTGTTCGCGGCCGCCGATTTCACGGTCGTCGCGTCGGCGTACGAGCCGTTCGGGCTCGTCGGCGTGGAGTCGGTGATGTGCGGCACGCCGCTCGTGATCGCCGACAACGTCGGCTCGGCGGAGACGGTGACCGGTGCCGTGAAGATCGAGTTCTCACGGCAGACCGCGGGTAGTTTCGAGCGCGCGATCGAGCAGGCGGTCGAGCGCGTGAAGAGCGGCGCCGCGCGCATCGCGACGCCGCGCGACAGCCTCGTGTACGACCCGAGCGTCGACGCGCACGTCGCGGCGCTTTACGAGGTGTTCACGCGGGGATGAGGGCGGCGCGCCGCGCTCGGGTTGCCGCTTCTCGTCAAATCAAAATCAATCGCGCGGCTGCGTCTCGCGCACGACCGCGGCTGGCGCCGGCGTGGTCCGCGCTTCGCTTCGCAACTCGCGCTTGCGTGCATCGATCACCGCCAGCAGCGTCGCCACCAGCGAGGCGAGCAGCACCGCCACCATCATCGGCACCAGCACGTCGATAGTGAGCCCGAAGATCACCGTGCTCGCCGCGACCGCGAGACCCGCGTACGACGCGGCGCGAATCGCCGGATCGGTCGCATGCCGGTGTTGCCAGAAATACACCGTGATCCCGTAGTAGAACAGCAACAGGCAGATCACGCCGACCGCGCCCATCTCGGCGAGCGTCGAGAAAAAGTCGCTATGCGCGCGCTCGTTGACGATCTCGGCCTTCACTTCGCCGCGCTTCGCCATCACGCCGAGCTCGTCGACCAGATGGCCTTTGCCGACGCCCCACACCGGATGCCGCTCGAACATCATCCGCGACGCGTTCCACAGTTGCAGGCGCAGGCCGGTGGCCGTGTCGTCCTCGCCCTTGCGCATCATCGACACGTCGTTCGGCACCTCGGCAAAGCGTTTCTGAACCCGTTCGGTCGACAACAGACCGCCCGCCCCGATCACGATGACGAGCGTCGCGATCAGCAGGCGCTTCTTGTGCGTGAACCAGTGGTACTGCATGCCGAGCAGCACGACGAACACCGGCACGGCAACCCAGCCGCCGCGCGAGCCCGACAGAAACGATGCATAGCCGCCCGACACCAGCGCGAGCACGCGCGGCACCAGCACGCGCCAGTCGCGCGGATTGTCCCAGCCAAGCGTGAACACCGACAGGAACCCGAGCAGCAGCGCGGTATCGCCGAACGGAATCGCGTTCGTGTACGAGTTGTTCAGCCGGTTCGCGTCGGTCCAGCCGCCGGGCGGCTGATCGATGAACGCCCATGCGCCGACCGCGAGCGCACCGGCCGCGCAGCCCCAGCCGATAAAGCGCAGATTGCGCGACGGCAATTGCCGCAGCAGCAGGAACACCAGGAGCGCGAGCACGAAACGCGACGCATTGTCGAACTCGCGTGGCAGCCAGTAGCCGAGCACCAACTGCTGCGCGCCGATCCCGACGACGAACGCGAGCATGCCGATCGTGAACCAGCGGTAGGTCCGCAACGCGGAGAAATAGCCCGGCATGCGCCGGTTGACGATGGCCGCGCCGAGCGCGAGCGCGACGAGCGCGAAAAAGCAGTAGCCGGTGCCGCCGCGCCACATCAGATTGACGGCGGGCGCGAGAAACAGCAGAGCCGACGTGAGCCAGACCAGACTGGAAGCAAAAATCATAGGTCTACGTTATCGATGAAAACACTACCGTTCCGGTGGTGAAATTGCAGGGGGTGCCGGACCATTTGAGTTTCTCAAGACGGTAGAGCGATCCGGATTATAACCATGCGCTTCCTTGCGAAATGCTTGCTGCCGCACGCGGGAAGGTTCCGCTGGTCCGCGGCATGCGGGTGGGGCGGGCGGCGTCTGTCGTGCGAGCAGGCGGGGGCGGTACAATCGCGCGACATTCATGGCCGGGGCGCGGCGCATGCCGCGCCCCGCGCCCAGCTCAACGGACCGACTCGATGTTCTCAATCATCATCCCGACCTGGAACAACCTGCCTTATCTGCGCCTCGTGATCAAAAGCCTGCGCCGTCATTCGACGCATCCGCACCAGCTCCTCGTGCACGTGAACGACGGTTCGGACGGCACGCTCGCGTGGGTGCGCGACGAGGGCATCGAGCACACGGCGTCGCCCGGCAATATCGGCATCTGCCACGCGGTCAATATCGCGGCGGCGCGCGCGACGCAGGACTACATCGTCTACATGAACGACGACATGTACTGCTGCCCCGGCTGGGACGACGCGCTCGTCAAGCGTCTCGCGCAGATGCCGGCCGACAACCTGTTCATGTTGTCGGGCACGATGATCGAGCCGGTCGATTCGGGCAATCCATGCGTGGTCGTGCGCGACTTCGGCCGCGACGCGCAGGCGTTTCGCGCCGACGAACTGGTCGCCGCCGCGGCCGGTCTCGTGCGCGCCGACTGGCGCGGCGCGACGTGGCCGCCGACGCTCGTGCATCGGGACTGGTGGTTCAAGGTGGGCGGCTACAGCAGCGAACTGAGCCCCGGCATGAGCAGCGACAACGATTTCTCGATGAAGCTGTGGGACGCGGGCTGCCGCGTGTTCGTCGGCGTCGGCGACAGTCTCGTCTATCACTTCCAGCAGAAGAGCACCGGCAAGATCGTGAAGAACGACGGGCGTCGCCAGTTCCTCAACAAGTGGGGGATGACGCAGGCGACCTTCGACCGCTATTACCTGCGCCGCGGCACCGCCATCGACGGCACGCTCGCGGTCAGCGAGCCCGAGCGCACCGGCCGGCTGCGCCGTGCACTGCTGAAGTCGCGCATCAAGCGCGCGTTGGGCTGACGGGCGGCGAGCCGAAAACGGCTGATTGACGCGCTGCGTGTGTCAAACGCCGCGCGTTACGAGCGGCAGCACCGTCAGATCCGGATGCGTGCCGTCGACGATGCTGCGTCCCACGTGCACCGCTTCGGAGAGCGCGTCGGCCAGGCTCGCGAAGCTCTCCTCGCCGTCCGCGTGAAACGGCACCGCATGGCCGGGAAGCTGGGGGTTGGCGCCCGGATGGCAGACGTAGCCTAGATACGTGTAGCGGCTGTTTTTCGCGGCCGCATCGGCGGCATGCGCCGGGTCGGGCGGATCCTTCGCGACAGGTGACACGTGTATCTCGAAGCCCTCGTATTGCACCGTCTGCCAGCTTGCGGTTTGGTCGGCCATGACCGCCTCCGTCTGGGTCTGTCCTGTCCAAAAGTCTAGGTGATTTGCCGCCAAAACGCGCGGGCGGCCGGCTACGGTCAAACCATGACGGCTTCGACTATGGAGGCGCTCTTGGGAAGTGGGTTGACGAAGCGCATTCTGCTGAGATCGGCGACGTTTTGATAATTGGGCCGCAGTTGGAGAGATTTTCGTTTAATTTTTGAAATTAGGCGGTCTGCAGGATTGCGTCCGCCAGAACGCCCCGGCTGGTTCTCCTCGGATAAAATGTTGCGCTTTGCCTAAATCCGACTTCGCTCATGTGGTTCAAAAACCTTCAGCTGCACCGTCTGCCCGCGCCGTGGTCCGTTAACCCTGAACAGATGCAGAAGTGGCTCGCGCCGTACGCGTTCGCGCCCGGCCAGAGCGTCGAGATGCAGGCCCAAGGCTGGGCGCCCCCGCGCGACGGCGACTCGCTGGTCTACGCAATGAACGGTCAGATGCTGCTGACGTTCCGTGCCGAGAAGAAGCTGCTGCCCGCGTCGGTCGTCACCCAGGTCACGCGCGAGCGCGCGGCCGAGCTCGAGGAGCAGCAGGGCTTCAAGCCGGGCCGCAAGCAGATGCGCGACCTGAAGGAGCAGGTCACCGACGAACTGCGGCCGCGCGCGTTCAGCATCCGCCGCGATACGCGCGTGTGGATCGATTGCACGAATGGCTGGCTCGTGATCGACGCGGCGTCGCAGGCGGTCGCCGACGATGTGCGCGGTCTGCTCGTGAAGTCGATCGACCAGTTGCCGCTGATGACGGTGCGCGTCGCGCAGTCGCCGGTCGCGGCGATGACCAGCTGGCTGCTCGACGGCGACGCGCCGGCGGGTTTCACGCTCGATCAGGACACCGAGCTGCGTTCGCCCGCCGAGGGCAACGCGACGGTGCGCTATGTCGGGCATGCGCTGGACGCCGAAGACATGCGCCGCCACATCGAGGCGGGCAAGCAATGCATGCGGCTTGCGATGACGTGGAACGATCGCGTGTCGTTCGTGCTGACGCCGTCGCTGACGATCAAGCGCGTCGCGCCGCTCGACGTGCTCAAGGAAGCGAGCGACCCGACCGCGCAGAACGACGACGAGCGCTTCGATTCCGACGTTGCGCTGATGACGGCCGAGCTCGACCGCATGCTGCGCGATCTGCTCGATGCGCTGGGCGGCGAGCAGGGCGAGCAAGGGCTCGCGTTGCCGCAGGCCGTCGCGGCCTGAGCGTCAGATTTTCGCGCTGTCGAGCGCTTCGACGAGGGTCCAGTAAGGCGTGATCGAGCGCAAGCGGATCGGGTAGGTCCGCTGCAGCAGCGCGAGCGTCGCGTCGGTATCGGTGAGCTGATAGATGCCCGACACGCGCAGATCGGCGACGTCGTCGGCATAGCGCAATACGCCGGTGTGATAGCGCGCGAGTTCGTCGACGAGATCCGCGATACGCATGTTGTTCGCGTAGAGCAGGCCACGCGTCCACATCGCCTCGCGCGGGTCGAGCGCTTGCGGCGCCGCGACGCCGAAGCGTGTCAGCGTGCACCGTTGGCCTTGTGTCAGCACCAGCGCCGCGCCCGATGCCGGCCTCACCAGCGCGTCGCCGCGAAACGCGGCCACGCGTGTGAAACCATCCCCTTGCCTCACGCTGAACTGCGCGCCGCGCGCTTGGACGACGCCTTCGGCCGTCTGCACGAGCAAAGGCGCATGAGTCGTTCGGGCGCCCGGTGCGCCGCCAACATCGCTCACGGGCCGCACCATGATTTCCCCTCCGAGCAGATCGACGCGCCGAACCTTCGCCTCGAACGCGGCGTTGATCGCACTCGCGCTGCCCAGCGTGATCTGAGTGCCGTCCGCCAGCAGCACGTCGTCCAGTTCGCCAGTCCCGGTGTGGAATTCGGCGGTCCACATCTGCCACGGCAAGCGGCTCGCGAGCCAGCCCGCGGGCGCGGCGATCGCAAGCCCCCAGAGCGTTTTCAGCGCGCGCCGCCGTCCCTGCGATAGGCCGGCAGCATCCGCGTCTTCGCGTAGCGCGGGGCCGACGTCCGCGGGCACGGCGCCGGTTTCGCGCCGTAATTGCTGCGCTCGCCGAAGCATTTGGTTAAAGATGCGGTACTCCGGACGCATTTGACAAATGTGATTTAAATTGAATTTAGCAGATCGGGATTTAAAGATTTATATCTGTTAATAATGATTTGCGGCGGATATTCGGATCGAGTTCACAGCGAATTGACTCAATACCTTATCCTAAGCGGAAGCGTGGGCCCCGATTGCGTCAGGGCATGCAGACCCATTGTCATCGATACAAAAAATTTAGGCTATGTGTGGATCGTTAATTTTCGTGAATTCTTAAGCAGAAATGCGGCTAATTTCGCTGCAATAGAACGTGGCATTTTTGTCACGAATTACAGCGTGCCGGGTTTAGCTGACGAGCGTGTAAATCTGATGAAACTCTTCGCATGCGCACGGCGCTGACGACGGTCTGCGCACAGCCGGCCACTCATGAACCCCGGTAAAACTCCGTGCGCTGCCGCACCTTCGATGCAGACGAAAAAACGACAGGCGTATCAAAGGCTTGCGGATTTTTCCGGGAAGTTATGCACAGATTTGCCAACAAAAACTGTGGGTAACTTCGAGCGTGTCGTCGCGCGTCGAAGCGCCGTTAGTCTTCGAGCGCCCACGCGCGCCTGCGGCGCAGCAGCGCCGAGCCGATCGATACCGCCGCGCCGATGCCGCCCATCGTCAGCGACAGCGCGACGATCAGTGGGCCGGTTTGGGTGCGCGCCGAGACCACGCCGACGAGCAGGCCGGCGAGCGGCTGCGTCAGGTTGTTCAGCAGAATCGCGACGCCGATGGTCTTGCCGTAGTCCTCGGGCGGGATGATCTGCAAACGCGCGCTGCGGATGTAGACGTTGAACATCTTGTCGAAGCCGACGATCAGCAGGAAGCCGAGCGCATAGCCCCACGGCGACGCGCTCGCGCCTGCGATCACGCCGCCCGCGCAGATCGTCACGAATGCGACGACACCGAGCACGCGCGCCGGCCATCCGGCGCGCGCAACCGTCAGCAGCACCAGCACCGTGGCGATCGCGCCGGCCGTTTGCAGACCGGCGTAGTAGCGGCTCGATTGCGCATGCAAACCCGTCACCATCGCCGCCGACGTCGCAAGCGTGACACCGATGACGAGGTTCTCCGCGGCCGCGAGCATGATGACCTTCTTCAGGCCCGGCAGCGTCCACACGTGATCGAGCGCGATGCGCAGCGGCGTGCTCCAGTGAGCGGCGGGCGTGAGCGATCGAGCGGACACAGGCGAAGGCGCGCGAAAGCCGCTCAGTCGCTGCCAGACGAACAGTGCGGCGTCGGCGCACAGAAACAGCACACCGGTCGCGGCGACCACCGATTCCCAATGCCATACACCGAGCAGCAACGCGGCGAGCATCGGCCCAAGCACGAAGCCGAGCTGATCGGCCAGTTGCGAATACGCGAGCACGTTCTGGATCTGCTGCGTGCTGAAGATCTGCGGCAGCATCACCTCGCGCGCGACGAGCCCTTGGCTCGTCAGCACGCCGCACGCGGCCGACAGCGCGATCAGCCAGCCGATGCCGCCAAACAGCGCATACGCGGCGATACCGCCGAAGCATGCGAGCGCACGCACCGCCTGGCTCAGCCGCATCAGGCGCAGCGGTGGAAAGCGGTCGCAGAGCGCGCCGAAGAACGGGAACACGAGGTAGCGCGGCAGCGTTTCGATGAAAAACGCGAGCCCCGACCACGAGACCTGGCGCGTCGTTTGAAACACCACGAGCGGCACCAGGAAGAGCAGGATCTGATCGGCGAGACGCGCGATGAACAGCGAGCAGAAGAAGGCCTGATGGTTGACGCGCACCGTAGTTGTCTCGCCGTGTTGGGTCGAGACCGATCCTATCAAAAGATCGCGCGGGCGAGGCGGGGCGCCCGCTGGCCGCCGTCCTATTCGCCGCGATACGCCTGTTCGAGCGGCGCGATATCGAGCTTGACCATCTTCATCATCTGCGCCATCACGCGGCTTGCCTTTGCGCGATCCGGGTCGCGCAGCATCTGCAGCAGCACGTTGGGCGCGATCTGCCACGACACGCCGAAGCGGTCCCGCAGCCAGCCGCAGGCCCACGGCTCGCCGCCGCCGTCGAGCAGCTTCGACCAGTAGCGATCGATTTCCTCCTGCGAGTCGCAGTGCACGAACAGCGAGATGGCCGGCGTGAATTTATATTGCGGGCCACCGTTCAGCGCCATAAACTCCTGGCCTTCGATTTCGAAGGTGACGGCGACGACCTTGCCGGCCGGTCCTGGGCCGGCGTCCGTGGCGTGCAGCGTGGTGGCGATGCGCGACGCCGAAAACACCGACGTGTAGAACTCCGCGGCTTCTTCCGCGTTGCCGTCGAACCACAGGCACGGCGCGATTTTCTGCATGACGTTGCTCCTTCGGGATTGGTGTCGGTGGGCGTGGGCGTGCGATTGCCCGACGCCCATCGGCCGCTCACTTCTTCTCTTGGGACGAACAGTCCATCGCGGCCATCGCCTGCTGGATTTCCTCGGCGCTCAGGTCGCGCTTGTGCGTCGCGAGCGACCAGCTGTGGCCGAACGGGTCCTTGACCTGGCCGTAGCGGTCGCCCCAGAACATGTCGGTGACGGGCATCGTGACGGTCGCGCCCGCGTCGACCGCCTGTTTGAAACTCGCGTCGACGTCCGGTACGTAGTGGTGAATCGTGACCGGCGTGCCCTTCAGCGTGTTCGGGCCGAAGGTTTGGTGCTCGGGCCATTCGTCGGTCAGCATCAGCATGGAGTCCCCGATTTTCAGGGTCGCGTGCATCACCTTGCCGTCGGGGCCCGGCAGACGGATCTGTTCGACGGCGTTGAAGGCTTTCGTGTAGAACGCGATCGCTTCGGCGGCGTTCTTGCAGATCAGGTACGGCGTGAGCGAGTGCATCCCGTCCGGGATCGGTTTGGCTGCGGCGCTGGACATGACGGTGACTCCTTGAAGTAACGGTTCCTCAGGGGAAAGACCGGCTGCATGAGCTGGGTCTTCAACGTTACGACGAGTTGGTCACCGTCGGATCGACACTCCGAAAAAAATATTTTCAGGCGCGGGGGAGGGCGGCCCGCCATTTATCCCGCCGGATTGTCCTCGTCCGCCGGCGGCGCGGACGGCGCCGTGCTGCCCGCCGGCGCGCCGAGGATGCTGATCTGGAACGTGGGCGTCGCGGCGAGCGACTGCAGCGTCGCGTCCTCGGGGATGCGCTCGTCGAGCGGCAGGATCACCGAGCCGCCGATGACCGCGCGCCGGCTGTTGTCGGCCGGGCGCAGGCCCCACACGTCCTGATAGACGACGGGGACCGTGGCGCCGTCGCGCGTCGTGTTGCCGAGGTACAGCATCACGTGGCCGCCGATATAGATCAGCGTGCGCAGCGGCAGGCCATGCCGCGCCAGATAGTCGAGCCGTTCGGCGGGTGTCGACTCCGACAGATCGACCATGCGGCCGGCGCTCATCTGCGTCGACGAATGGCGCGGCAGCCACACGCCGAACGCGGCGAAGATGCTTTGCAGTTCCGACGAACAGTCGTTGTAGAGCCCGCTATTGCCCCAGCCGTACGGCCGGCCGATCAGCGCCTTCAACAGCATCGCGAGATGGCGCGGCGTCGCGGCGAGCGGCATCGGCGTGATCTGCGTGGCGTCGAGCGACGCGGCGCGGATCAGCGCGCGGCCGTCGACGTCGCGCGCGGGAACGAGGAGCTGGAGTGTGCCTGCATTGGTGCTGGTCGCGGCTGGCGATGCCGAGGCACCCGCCACCAGCGGCAGCATCGTCCCGGCCGGGGCAGCGAAGCGGAACACGCCGTGGCTGTCGTTGACCGCCGCCGACGCGACGATCACCGCGCCTAGCGACTTCCCGGCCGCCGCGCGCCATTGATCGATGAAACCATCGTCGGCGAACGCGACGCCGTCGCTGCGCACCCAGCCCTGCACGTCGGGCGTCTGCACGTAATGCCACGCGCCGTCGACGCTGCTACCGAGCACATAGAGCGGCGTGCCGGGTCGCACCGCCGAGATCTGCAGGTTGTCGAACGGATAACCCTCGCCGGCCAGGCGATGGTCGTAGAACGACGGATCGGTGGTAGGCAACTCGCGCACCATCAGGTTGCCGGTCGCGATCGCGCGCCGCTCGGGCTGATAGACCGGCGTTTGCGTGAACTGCGCGACGTTGATGTTGCGCGCGATCGCGTCGATCCACGCCTTGTCGTGCGGCCGGAAGTTTTCGCCGTAACCGATGATGCTGCCACGCTTGCCGGTGTTGTCGAATCTGTCGATGCGGCGCTGTTGCAGTGCGGCAATGTCCTCGCCCTGCTCGCGAAACACGCGTGTCGTCACCCAGGCGGGATTCCACGGCGACGGCGCGTTCTCGCCCGTGCCGAAGTAGCGCGCGAACAGCGCGTCGAAATGTGCGCGCTGCTCGGCGGCGCTGAGAAACGGCCGATCGTAGTCGGGGCTGTTCGGATCGAGCCAGTGATCGACGTTCTGGTCGTAATGGGCGAGCGAAAACAGCGTGACGTTGTCGACGAACGCGTGCGTGCCGCGCGGCGGCGTTGGCGTGCTGCACGCGGCGAGCGTCGTGACCGCGACGCACAGCACGACGGCGCGGCAGGCACGGCGGGAGAGAACGGCGACGGGCATAAAGATTCGGCGTATGAGGTGCACGGCCAAGATGATACGGTGTCGGCGATGCGCACGGCGCATCGGATGTTGGGCGGGGACGCGCGCGGCTTCGATTACACTCGCTTTATCCGCCCACCCGCGCGTCGCCACGCGCGACAATCGCCAGGGAGTCCGCCATGAAAACCAGCGCACGCAATCAGTTCAGCGGCGAAGTCACCGACGTCAAGCACGGTGCAGTCAACGACGAAGTCACGCTGCGCACGCCGGACGGTCTCGAGGTCGTCGCGATCATCACGCACGGCAGCGCGAAGTCGCTCGGGCTGGCGACCGGCAAGCAGGCGTTTGCGCTCGTGAAGGCATCGTCGGTGATCGTAATGGTCGATGTCGCGAGGCAGCAGGTGTCGGCGCGCAACTGCATCGAAGGGACCGTCGCGGCGGTGACGACAGGCGCCGTCAATTCGGAAGTGACGATCAGTGCCGGCAGCGCGCAGATCGCGGCGATCATCACGAACGACAGCGTCGAGCGCCTCGGCCTCGCGAGCGGCAAGGCGGCGACGGCGGTTTTCAAGGCGTCGAGCGTGATTATTGGGGTCGATCAGTAAAAGTCCCGGGCCTCTGGGACGGGTACTCAACGAGCTCTCACTGATCGCGGATGGCGCGAACGATGATCCCGTCCCATCCAAAGACAATCCTGTGAGCGTCCATCCGGAAGATCGCAAAACAATTGTCGCTATCTACGACAACGGTTGTAGCGGGCAACCCGGTTTCATTCACGCGAAGGTCGAACTGTTTCCTCAACGCCGAAAGCGTGTCAATTCGTTTGACGGTAAAACCTGTGTTGGGCTTGCAGGTTTCACTGTCGAAGCTCATGGATTGCGGCGTAATTGTCATCGTCATGCCGAGAATCCGTTTTGCTTCGGGGATGCCACCAGAAATATCGGCATAGTCAACTACATCGGTCACGACCCAATTGCCGATGAAATCATTAATCGTAGCGTGTGGTGGTGTTTGTGCCGTGCACACGCTTGCCGAGGCGGTCAGCGTGAGAGCCACATACGAAAAAAGCTTGTGGCCTGTCATTGTGCCGACTGCCGGAAGGGCGCGGATTCTCGTTGACGGCGGCTCATTAGTCCCCGGCTTATCTTCGCGGGACCTATCTTTCGGCCATTGCGATCACGCGGGGTAATCATCACATTAAGCATCATTTTTTGTGCTACCGCTATCATGTCTCCGGTATTTGCGGGACTGACGCGTCGCGTGTGTTCTGGCAATGACGAGTTATCAGCAAAAGACACGGCCGGTAATATAGCAAAAATAGAGTCGACAAAAACCCGTTCGATTTAAACTAATGCGAAATGAATATTGATGTTATCAAGATAGAAACTATTAATAAGAAGGGATAGTCGAGAACCGACGGGGACGGCGAGCGTAGACGCGCGGCGCGTGTCACAGCGTTCGACACCCGCGCGCGGGGATTGCGCTTGCTTTACACTTCACCCCTTACCGCTTGCCATCCCGCTCTGATCACGGACGCCGTCATGTTCGAAGTTTCCCCCACCTCGCATCTGCCCAAAGCCGCGCAATATGAAGAACTGGTCGCGCAGGCGCGCGCGCTGCTAGCCGGCGAAACCGACTGGATCGCCAACGCCGCGAATTTCTCGTCGTTCGTCTTTCATTCGTTGAGCGATCTGAACTGGGCCGGCTTTTACTTTCACGACGGCCGCGAACTGGTGGTCGGCCCGTTCCAGGGCAAGCCCGCGTGCGTGCGCATTGCGCTCGGCAAGGGCGTCTGCGGTACGGCCGCGCAAACCCGTCAGACCCAGGTTGTGCGCGACGTGCACGAGTTTCCCGGCCATATCGCATGCGATTCGGCGTCGCAATCGGAAATCGTCGTGCCGCTCGTCGCGCCCGACGGCACGCTGATCGGCGTGTGGGATGTCGATAGCCCGGTCGTCGCGCGCTTCGACGAGGAGGACGCGAAGGGCATGGAAGCGTTGTGCGCGGTGTTCATCGAGGCAGCGCTGCCGCGCGGCGTGTAGCGTCGCCGGTCCGCTCCGCTTCGGCGAGCAAGTCGCGTACCGCGAGGTGTAACGGAGGGGCAGGAACGCATCACGCGTCGGCGCGATGTTCGCGAAGGCGCACGCGCGCACGTATGCGGACCCGACCCTCGCGCCGATGTTGTGGCCGCGTTGGGCACGTGGGCCAGGTCGCCGGATGCGTCGTTGGCTGGCCGCAATCTGCACCAGAGGGCGCAGGCTGTGTTGGAGCAGAAGGGGTGTGACGTGGCGGCTGAGAGGTTAGGGCTTGAGGTATGACAGACGGCCTCGACGCGATTGCCAGCCGGGTCGACCAGAAATGCCGCGTAATAGTCGCGGTGATAGTGAGGCCTCAAGCTAGGCTCTCCGTGGGATTTGCCACCAGTCGAGAGTCCTGCTTTGATGAATGCATCGACGTGATCTCGGGACGGCGGTTTAAAGCAACAGCAGCCGAGCCGGACTTCGAGGTCACGGCCCACTGGCTCACGCAGTTCGGCCCGATCGCGACCGTTGAGCAGATTGCGCGACTGGCCGCCGAGGGCGTGACCGTCAAAGCGTCCCATGGGCACTACTTCGCCGGTCTGAGTCTGCGCCACCTCTGGCGGCGCACGCTCGACCAGCAGGCCGAGGCGCGGTTCGACGACGACCCGCTCAGGCAGGCGCAGATCGACAGCCTGTGCAGCCGCACGCGGATTAACGATCTCGAACTGTCGAAGCTCGAGGGCGAACTGATGCCGGTTGCGCAGCACGCCGAACAGATGGCGGATCTCGCGAAGTATTTCGCGACGTTTCTGGATACGCTGCCCGATGTGCTCGAGCGGTCGGCTGGATTGACGCCGGAACAGGTCAGCGAACTGGTGCGCAAAGTGACGAGCGTACGCGCTGATCTATACAGGAACGCGTTGGCGATTGTCACGCCTGACAAACAGCCGGCTGCGGGTGAAAACGGAGACCGCACCGACGTTGCCGCGCGTCGACCCGTTAAGCGCTGACGGTCAATCATCGGAAATAAAAGTGGATCTAGAACGATCCGGCCGAGGGAATGACGGGCTGCCGCTCCGCTGACGAACGCCGGCATTCCCCGACAAGTGGTGGCAGACCGACGTCGACGCGAGCAAGGCAGGATTCGTCGGAAACGTCGGCACGAGCCACGTCGAGCTTTGAAAAACAGCGCTGTGTCGCGTGTTTTCCCGAAACGATGATCAAAATGAAGAAGCCGCAGGGGACACGAATGCCCACGCGGCCCCAATCATTTACTTCTTCGGCGGTTTTCCTGCGCCGTTGTGCGCGGGTCGGTTCAGTTGATACGTCTGCTTCGGCTTCGGCGTCGGCGGGAAGCGCTCCCCTTTCACTACGGTCCGCTCTTGCCCCGTGTCGCCACCTTGAGGCCCCTTGATCCCGTATTCGCCCGATCGCTGCGCGATTGCGCCTGGTTTGAAGTTGCTTGCCATATCGTAATTTCCAAGTTGATTGAATATCTTCGGCGTTACAGGGGCCGGGTCATACCCGGCCCCGTGTCACTAGTTAAGCGCTTGGTGCTGACCGCCAGTGTTGACAGACATGTTCCCGCCGGCCGAACCGGACACGAACATAGCTGCTTACACGGACGACCTTCGGGTGCAGGCTCTTTGCGAACATGCAACACCTCCGTAAAGCGCGCCCCGATAGAAACTCACAACTTGACTGTCCGGAAATGGATACCTATTATTCCGGTCGCACACAGGTAGGTCGCGAGGGAACGCCAGGAGCGGTTTGGCATTCCTTTGCTGCAGGCGCATTGGAGAGTTGGCGCTCTTCAATGCGCTTTTTATTTTCCCGCAGCGTACGGCTTGAGTTGATACTCCGCAGCGTCGTACGACACCCCACACTCGCGGGTAACGTCGACCGCGCTCATGCCGACTACAAGGTGTTTCGGGACCAGCAGTTCTCCCTGAAACGCTTTGGCCTGCCATTCCGGATCTTCATACGACTTGAGTTCGCCTCCGAAATGACGGTGCAAGGCGGGCGATCGAGCGTGCAACAGGTAGTGCCCCGCTTCGTGCGCAACTGTCCCGCGATCCCGGCCTTCATCTGCATATGCCCGGTCGTAAATGTCCTCGCGGATCTTAATGCATACTGAATCGCCATCCCGTTCGGTTAGCCCATGCGAGTCGCCAAGCTCATCATATTCCGCCACTTCGAAGTGGTATTTCTTATCCAGGCGCGGAAACGCATGTTCGACCAGTTGAAGCACAGGGAACCATAACCTGCCTTCCAGGCCCAACGACCGCCGAAGATTGTGGGCAACCACCCTGATTTCGGCGCGCTTCATCGGCAAAGCACGGAAGGCATGCATCATTTATCTCCCTTCGGCTTGAACAAGAACATGTTCTGTTTCAACTGCGAAAGCTCTTCGTCGGACAGTTCATTGAAGCGGCGAGCAAGCGCCACGGCAACGCCACGCCGGTCTGCCGACTGTCCGTCCAGGTCGATCGTGACGCTTCGTTGCGATTCGTCGATCGCTTTCCGAAGCTTCAATGCTTCTTTCTTCGGAAGGGCGTACATCAAAGACAGTTTTGTGCCCCATTCGGCCGGAACGCTCTTCTTGCCAGTTTCCACGGCCGACAGGAACGCCGATGTAACCAGCAGCTTTTCCGCCATGTCCTTGAGCAGCTCCGAGTGCTGGTGCCGCAAGCTACGGACAAACTCCCCAAACGCAGTAATCATGATTTCCCCCTCGCGACCACGTGAAATAACCTCATGAGGTTAATTTAACCTCATGAGGTTATTTCGTCAACCCCCACCGGTTAACGCGTGCCGACTGAGATACACGGCTCGTTAGGCCCCACCCGAAGACCTGGAGGCCATATCCCGAAAACCCAGCGCGGCAATCATCTGCTAGGTTTACGCCGTCACACGGATAGAGACCATCGTATGCCCTGGAACTCGCTAGAAATTCCGCTGGAGTGCAGCTGGCAGTGCACGCTGCATGCCGCCAGCCAGTATCACAGCATGGAGCGAGAACGGCGCAGCAGCCTGTTTTGGGATCGAGATAGCAGCCGCTCGCGAGGCTGGTCGTCGTTCATGAGGGACGACAGGCGGGACGAAGAAGACGCGCGCAGGCAGCTTGAACAGGACCGGCGGGATTTCGACAGGTATTTCCGGCCACGCCTGGACCTGCGGACGATCACGGGCGGTCAGGCTCTACGCGAAATCCAGATCTATGTCAGGGATGCGCTGGGTCTCGCGCACTGGAACCTGCCGACCGACAACGCGAGTATCGAGCGCGTTCTCAGGCAGGCGGTGAATGATGGGCGGCTCGTCCCGGTGGTCCACCGTGACCGGCGTTCCGCGCTGGGGCGTGTGTACAGCCCCACCCCTGCACCGCTGCGCTGGCCGTCATCAGGGGGTGGAGGTGGAACCTACTGGAGCCGCTCACCCAATCTGTTTCCGCCCGGCATCACCTCATTCAACGGCGAGCCGGTCCTGTCAGGCCCGTACGATCCGGCCACGTGGGAATCGCGACTGGTCGCCGCGCGCGCTGCGATGGGCGGCAGTAGCAGCGGCGGCGCCCTGCTTGGGGTAGTCGAGGCCGTGGCCGGTGCACTTGTCGGCGGCAACGCGGACATGGGCGAAGGTGACGGTGTGGCCGAGGGGTTCGCTGAATCGGCCGAGGGTACATCGACGCCGTTCAGCGGTGCGCATCCGTTCGAGTACGGCGACGACGCTGTGTCCGGTGATTCCTTCGATCTTGCGGGCAACCTGACGCCTAACAAGGGCGCGGCCGGCAGCTGGTACACGAACCCCGGCAGCGGCCAAATGCGGATGTACGGGCAAGACGGTTTTCCAGTCGTTGATTTTGATTTCGACCACGACCACGGGCAAGGCATCCCGCATGCCCACAACTGGGAGGACGCGGGCGGCCCCTTTCCCATTCGTGGGCCCGGTGTGCGGTTTTCGCCGCTACCGTGAACGCCGGTAGCCGACCATCCTGCAAGCAATCACACCCTTTCCTACCTTTGCCACTCATGAAAACCAGACATAGCTATCACGACGCCGAGCTGGTCGGCTGCGCATATTCGCGCACGGATTCCACCCTGCTGCTCAGCTTCGAATGCGCGGACGGCGCTGTGCCGAAACTGTTGTTCTCCGGAGTCTCGGCCGTACGCATCAACGATTTCTGCCAGCAGAACGTGGTGTCGCGCCTGCTCATTTCGACGTCGCATGCGTTCGCGTCCGACGAGATTCGCACCTATGTAAATTGGGCAAACAGCCAGCACGACTATCGCGCAGCGATGACGGACGAGAAAGCGCAGACAATCGATGCAGCCATTGCTGCAAAAAAGTCCATCCTGTTCGTACTGGAGCCGTCCGTCGGTGCGGAAGTCGTCGCGGTGTGCCACGGGGTTCAGGAGATTGATTGACCTCCCTCGCGTCGCGAGAGGGAGGCGCTGCTTCGAACCGGGGAAATCCCGCTTCTAAAGATCAAGCGCGCCGCCGGCCGGGTCCAAAACCGCTTCGATGCCATCACACATTGACCGATACGAAGGAGTAACCGATGTCTCTGCTGAAAAGCCGCGTTACCGCGACCGACAGGAAGCTCGACGAACTGAAGCAGACCCGCAAGGTCGCTGACAAAGCGCGCCGCCAGGCGCACAAGCAGACGAAGGCGGACCGCGAGCGCAAGGTGCAGCTCGTCGGCGAAGCGGTTCTGCGGCGCGTGGATCGCGGCGAGTGGGCTGAGGCTGAATTCAGGCAGATGATGGACGATGCGCTATCCCGGCCCGCCGACCGGGCGCTGTTCGATCTGGATTGAACGAGACACGGCGAGGCATGGCGGCAGCGTGTCGCTGTGCGCCCTATGATGTAACCGACACCGTTACGTCACAGGCAAACCGTCAAGAATCGGGATAGGCTAGCGACGGCTCGGCGCGAGGCCGTAAGACGCATCGCGTATAGCCTTGCCGACAGCGGCAACTATGCAGACTGTCAGGCGGTTGAAAAAGCGCTTCGCGCCCGTTATGGCGTGCTTAATTCCCGCCAGCTGCTTGCCAATCCGATCGTGCGTGCCACAATTGATCAACGCTGCGACGCCGCGCGGCCGAAACATCACGCAGCATGACGAGCAACGAATGCAGACCTAACCGGCAGCCCATGGCCGCATGGAGCGCCTATGTCCTTGCCGCGACCCTTTTATCGTTGATCGCTATTGGCGCGATTCTGCTCGATGGGTGGACATCACTGGGCGAATGTCGATAGAGCGTCATCAGTACAGGAAGGGCTCGCCGGAGCGATCCGTGCGGGCCTTTCTTTTCTGAGTTCGAATTCTGACGGTCACGGGAACGGCCCGTTGATCCTCGTTCAGCATTTGGCGATTACATCAACACAATGTCATACTGCTCCTGACTCAAATTCGACTCCACCTGCAACGACACCGGCTTGCCGATGAAATCGATCAGCATCGCCAGATGCTGCGACTCTTCCTCGAGAAACAGATCGATCACCTGCTGCGAAGCGACCACGCGAAACTCGCGCGGATTGAACTGCCGCGACTCGCGCAAAATCTCCCGCAACACGTCATAGCACACCGTGCGCGCAGTCTTCACTTGCCCCTTGCCCTGGCAAATCGGGCAAGGCTCGCACAGCACATGCGCGAGCGACTCACGCGTACGCTTGCGCGTCATCTCGACGAGCCCGAGTTGCGAGAAACCATTGACGGTCACCCGCGTGCGATCGCGCGACAACGCCTTCTTCAATTCGCCTAGCACCTGGTCGCGATGCTCGACGTTTTCCATATCGATGAAATCGATGATGATCACGCCGCCAAGATTCCTTAGCCGCAGTTGCCGCGCGATGGTATGCGCGGCTTCGAGGTTGGTCTTGAAGATCGTGTCGTCGAAGTTGCGCGCGCCGACGTAGCCGCCGGTGTTCACATCGATCGTCGTCATCGCCTCGGTCTGGTCGATCACGAGGTAGCCGCCCGACTTCAAATCCACGCGACGCGATAGCGCGCGCTGAATCTCGGCCTCGATGTTGTACAGATCGAACAGCGGCCGCTCGCCGGTGTAGTGGTGCAGCTTCGACGATACCGCCGGTGTGAACTCGGCCGCGAAATCGGCGAGCATCTGATGCGTCTCGCGCGAATCGACCTGGATGCGCGACGTTTCATCGTTGACGAAATCACGCAGCACGCGCTGCGCGAGATTCAGATCCTGGTAGAGCAGGCTGGTGGGCGGCATGCGCTGCCCCTGCGACAGAATCGTCGCCCATGTCTTGCGCAGATACGCGACGTCGGCTGCGAGCTCTTCGCTCGTCGCATCCTCGGCGATCGTGCGCACGATGTAGCCGCCTTTCTCGTCGGCGGGCAGCACGGCGGTCAGACGCGCACGCACGGCCTCGCGCTCGGCTTCGCTTTCGATTTTCTGCGAGATGCCGATGTGCGGCTCCTGCGGCAGATACACGAGCGTGCGCCCGGCGATGCTCACTTGCGTGGACAGCCGCGCGCCCTTGGTGCCGATCGGGTCCTTGACGACCTGCACCATCAGCGTCTGACCTTCGAAGACGATCTTTTCGATCGGCTGATGCGGTGTTTGATGTTGCGCTTCGCCGGCGATGCGCGGATGCCAGATGTCGGCGACATGAAGAAACGCGGCGCGTTCGAGGCCGATGTCGATGAACGCCGATTGCATGCCGGGCAGCACGCGCACGACCTTGCCGAGATAGACATTGCCGACGCGGCCGCGCGACAGCGTTCGTTCGACATGAAGTTCCTGGACGGCGCCCTGTTGAACGAGCGCGACGCGCGTTTCCTGCGGCGTGACATTGATCAGGATTTCTTCATTCATGGTGTTGTTCTAGAAGTCGATGCGCGCTGCACGCAGGAGGGCAGCGGTTTCAAAAAGCGGCAAACCCATAATACCCGAATAGGACCCGTCTATATGCTCGATAAACTCCGCCGCGCGTCCCTGCACGCCATACGCCCCCGCCTTGCCGAGCGGCTCACCGCTCGCCGCGTAGCGACGCAACGCGTCTGCGTGCACTGCAGCAAAACGCACCTTCGAGACCGACAACGCCGCGGGCAGCAGCGCGCCGTTGGCATCGATCACGGCGAGCGCGGTCAGCACTTCGTGCGTGCGGCCCGCGAGACGTGTGAGCATGGCGACCGCATCGTCGGCATCGATGGGCTTGCCGAGAATCGCGTCGTCGATCGTGACGGTGGTGTCGGCGACGAGTATCGGCCGCACCTCGTGACCGCCGTCGAGGAGCCGCGCGCGGGCCGCCTGCGCCTTCGCGATGCACACGCGCTGCACGTAGTCGCGCGCGTGTTCGCCGGGCCGTTCGGCTTCGAGCGCTTCGGCGTCTTCATCGGGGCGCGGCAGCAGCAGTTCGAAACGCACGCCGAGCTGTTGCAGCAGTTCCTGGCGGCGCGGACTTTGCGAGGCGAGGTAGACGAACGGATGCAGCGAAGCGGAGGGCGTGGGCATGAACGGGTCTCGATGGAGCGGGAAACGGATGGCGCGAGTGGTGAACGCGGGTGGGCGTGCAAGAGTGAGCGGGGCGAGGTTGACCCGGTGATCCGATCGATGCGCTGCAGCCATTAGCGGCATCGATGCACGGCGCGTCGGGCGCATCATCGCATGAAGCAGCCGCAATACGCTCAAGCGTATGGAGCTGAGCGCCCGCGACGCGTCAGCAGCAACGAATCGTTGCCAGGCGTCGCCGCGCGAGGCTCCAGCACCTACGCGCGATGATACGGATGGTTTTGCGTGATGGTCCACGCCCGATAAAGCTGTTCGGCCAGCAGCACGCGCACCATCGCGTGCGGCAGCGTGAGGCTCGACACACGCAGCATCATATCGGCGCGTGCCTTCAGCTCGGGATCGAGCCCGTCCGCGCCGCCGATCAGAAAGGCCACGTCGCGGCCGTCTTGCTGCCAGCCCGGCAACGCGCCCGCGAGCTGCATCGTGGTCCAGTCCTTGCCGCGTTCGTCGAGCGCGACGATGCGTGCGTTCTTCGGCAACGCGGCTTCGATCTTCTGCCGTTCGGCGGCCATCACGCTTTCGGCCGAACGGCCCGACGAGCGCTGCTCCGGTTTGATCTCGCGCAGTTCGATGCGCAACTCCGGCGGCATGCGTTTCGCGTATTCGTCGAAGCCGGTCGCGATCCAGTCCGGCATCTTGTGGCCGACGGCGAGGATATGCAGTTTCATCGCGAGGACAGTAGCGGTGTGCCTGACACGGCCCGCTTACTTGCGGCGCGCCGTGGTCTTGCGCGCGGGCTTCGCGGCCGGCGCTTCCTCGTCTTCCTCGTCGTCGGGCTCGCTTGCGCGCGCGCCGCCAAACGGATTCGGCGTCGACAGCTTGATGCGCACCGGCTTGTCGCCCCAGATTTCCTCGAGGTTGTAGTACTGGCGCAGCGCCGGCTGCAGGATGTGCACGATCGCGTCGCCGCAATCGACCAGCACCCATTCGCCGATATCCTCGCCCTCGGTGCTGATGATCTCGCCGCCGGCTTCCTTCACGCCTTCGCGCACGCTCGACGCGAGCGCCTTGGTTTGCCGGTTCGACGTGCCGCTCGCGACGATCACGCGATCGAACAGCGAGGTCAGGTGGCTGGTGTTGAACACTTTGATGTCTTGCGCCTTGACGTCTTCGAGAGCGTCGACGATTACGCGTTGCAGTTTGCGAATATCCATGGAGTTACCGGTGGTACAGATGATGTTGAAGAATATAGTCCCACACCGCGGCGGGGACGTGACTCGCGGCCCGATCCTGGCTTGTGCCGCCCGCACCCGCGTGGGCGAGCCGCTGGTTGACCTGCTCGCGCAGATGCGCGCGAATGTCGGTGGCCGATACGTTGAACGCGAGCGTCGTGTCGATCAGCAGATGGCCGCAGGGTGTGGCCTGCAGCACGTCGGCGCGCGCACGGCGCGCGGCGATTTCCTTGGCGACCGCGGGGGCGACCGACGCGAGGTCGAAGCCGGGCCGCGTGGCCGCGCCGATATGCGCGAGCTCGAACAGGCGCCGCCAGTCGCGCCATGTGTCGAGATGCACCAGTTGATCCGCGCCGATCAGCAGCGTGATCGATGCGTCGTCGCCTTCGCGCTCGCGCCAGCATTGCAGCGTCTCGACCGTGTAGGTCGCGCCAACGTGCTCGATTTCGTCGGTCGCGACGCGTACCGTCACGCCGGGGATCGCGAGCGACGCGGCCGCCGCGCGCGTCATCGCGAGCCGATGTTCGGCGGGCGACACGTCGGCTTTCTGCCACGGCTGGCCGGCCGGCAGCAGCACCAGTTCGGTCAGCCGCAGCACGTCGGCGAACCGCCGCGCAAGCGCGAGGTGGCCGTCGTGGATCGGATCGAATGTGCCGCCCAGCAGACCGATCCGGCGAGGCAGGGCGACAGGGTGAGCGTTCGGCTTCAGGTGAGGGTCCTTTGTCGTGACCGTAAGCGAGACAGGTGGCGCGTCATACCCACTCGCGCGGCACGAGGAAATCGCTGTACAAACGCGCTTCCGGCGTGCCCGGCTCGGGGTGCCAGTCGTAGCGCCAGTTCGCCACGGGCGGCATCGACATCAGGATCGATTCGGTGCGTCCGCCGCTCTGCAGCCCAAACAGTGTGCCACGGTCGAAGACCAGATTGAACTCGACGTAGCGGCCGCGCCGGTAAGCCTGGAACGCGCGCTCGGCTTCGCCGTACGGCGTGTCGCGGCGCCGCTCGATGATCGGCAGGTACGCCTTGAGAAAGCCTTCGCCGACGCTTTTGAGCATCGCGAACGATTGCTCGAAGCCCGGCACCGAGAAATCGTCGAAGAAAATCCCGCCGATGCCGCGCGGCTCGTTGCGGTGCTTCAGGAAGAAGTACTCGTCGCACCAGCGCTTGAAGCGCGGGTACAGATCCGCGCCATACGGCGCGAGCGCGTCGCGGCAGACCTGATGGAACTGCCGGGCGTCCTCTTCGTAGCCGTAGTAGGGCGTCAGGTCCATGCCGCCGCCGAACCAGAACACCGGTTCTTCGCCTTCCCTCGTCGCGACGAGCAGGCGCACGTTCATGTGCACGGTCGGGCAGTGCGGATTGTGCGGATGCAGCACGAGCGACACGCCCATCGCCTCGAAGCCGCGCCCGGCCAGTTGCGGCCGCGCGGCGCTTGCCGAGCCCGGCAGCGCGTCGCCCGCGACGTCCGAGAAGCCGATGCCCGCGCGCTCGAAGAACTGGCCGCCTTCGAGAATCCGCGTGACGCCGCCGCCGCGCAGCTTCTCGCCGGGCGCGCGCTGCCACGCGTCGGTAGCGAACGCGGAGCCGTCGAAGGCGCCGAGCGTGTCCGCGATATGCGATTGCAGGCCTTGCAGCCAGCTGCGCACGGCTTGTGCGTCGTAGCTCGAATTGCTCATGAATGCAGGTGCTGGGGCGGCACGCTCGTCGTGCCGCGGGTTCTTCGAAAGAAAGCGATGGCCGCGTTCGCGCCGGGTCTCTGCGAACTTGGACCGCTGGTTCGGATTGCCTGGTTGCCGGAGGCGAACATCAGAGGCGGCTTGCCGCTTCAGTCGATTCGCGGGCTCCGGGCCCGTCTGCCGCGACGAGCGGGACAGATTCAGTGTAGCGCGCGTCGTGTAACGTGCCCGCACGGCGGCGCCTGTGGCACCGGCAGTGCGCCGCCCGCACGGCGTCCAGCGCTAGCGAAGCTTACTTGCCGTCGTGCTTGCGGTTGAGCGCGCGATAGCCGATGTCGCGGCGGTACTGCATGCCGTCGAACGCGATCTGGTTGATCGTGTGGTACGCGGCCGCCTGCGCGGTGCGCACCGAATCCGCGAGACCGACGACGCACAGCACGCGCCCGCCCGAGGTGGTCAGCTTGCCGTCCGTCAGCGTGGTGCCGGCGTGGAACGTGACTGAATCCGCGGTTTCGGCGGGAATGCCGTTGATGCGGTCGCCCTTCCTCGGCGTGTCCGGGTAGTTGTGCGCGGCGAGCACGACACCGAGCGCGGTGCGGCGGTCCCATTCGAGCTCGACGGTGTCGAGCGTGCCGGCGATCGCGTGTTCCACCACTTTCGAATAGTCGCCTTTCAGACGCGCCATGATCGGCTGCGTTTCGGGGTCGCCCATCCGGCAGTTGAACTCGAGCGTCTTCGGGTTGCCTTGCGCGTCGATCATCAGGCCCGCGTACAGGAAGCCGGTGTAGCGGATACCTTCCTTCTCCATGCCGCGCACGGTCGGCAGGATGATTTCGCGCATCACGCGCGCATGCAGCTGCGGCGTGACGATCGGCGCGGGCGAGTAGGCGCCCATGCCGCCCGTGTTCGGGCCCTGGTCGCCGTCGAGCAGACGCTTGTGATCCTGGCTCGACGCGAGCGCGAGCACGTGCTTGCCGTCCACCATCACGATGAAGCTCGCTTCCTCGCCGGCGAGGAACTCCTCGATTACGACGCGCGCGCCGGCGTCGCCGAGCTTGTTGTCCGACAGCATCATGTCGACCGCGGCGTGCGCTTCTTGCAGCGTTTGCGCGACCACCACGCCTTTGCCGGCGGCGAGGCCGTCGGCCTTGATCACGATCGGCGCGCCCTTGGCGTCCAGATACGCGTGCGCGGCGGCGACGTCGGCGAAGGTTTCGTACTCGGCCGTCGGGATGCCGTGGCGCTTCATGAACGCTTTGGCGAAATCTTTCGAGCTTTCGAGCTGGGCGGCCTCTTTGGTCGGCCCGAAGATCTTCAGACCGCGCGAGCGGAACAGGTTGACGATGCCTGCCGCGAGCGGCGCTTCCGGCCCGACCAGCGTGAACGCGATCTGTTCTTTTTCGACGAAATCAGCGAGCGCGGCCGGCTCGGTGATGTCGAGGTTGAGCAGACGCTCATCCTGAGCGGTGCCGCCGTTGCCCGGCGCGACGTAGACGAGCTGGACCCGCGGCGATTGCGCGAGCTTCCATGCCAGCGCATGTTCGCGACCGCCGGAACCGACGACGAGTAACTTCATGTGAATCCCCGAGACTTGAAAACCATAAACGGCCGAGCGGTGTGCTCAGCCGTGCAATAAACCATCAACAGCAAGGGCAAACGATGCCAGAGCCCGGCGCGCCATCACTCGCCGGCGATCGACGCGTTTGTATAGACTTCCTGCACGTCGTCCAGATTTTCCAGCGCGTCGAGCAGCTTCTGCATTTTCACGGCATCGTCGCCGGTGAATTCGACTTCGGTCTGCGGCTTCATCGTGACTTCGGCCAGTTCGGCCTTGAAGCCCGCCGTTTCGAGTGCAGCCTTCACTTTCGAAAAATCGTTCGGCGGGCACAGCACCTCGATACTGCCGTCCTCGTTCGTCACGACGTCGTCGGCGCCCGCTTCGAGCGCGGCTTCCATCAGCGCGTCTTCGGCGGTGCCGGGAGCGAACAGGAACTGGCCGACGTGATCGAACATGAACGACACCGAGCCGTCGGTGCCCATGTTGCCGCCGTTCTTCGAGAACGCGTGACGCACTTCCGCGACCGTGCGGGTGCGGTTGTCGGTCATGGTGTCGACGATCACCGCCGCGCCGCCGATGCCATAGCCTTCGTAGCGGATTTCCTCGTAGTTCGCGCCGTCCGCGCCGCCGACACCGCGCTGGATCGCGCGGTTGATGTTGTCTTTCGGCATGTTGGCGTCGTACGCCTTGTCGACCGCGAGCCGCAGACGCGGGTTCGAGTCGATTTCGCCGCCGCCCAGACGGGCCGCAACCTGGATTTCCTTGATGAGCCGCGTCCAGACCTTGCCGCGCTTGGCATCGGCCGCTGCTTTCTTATGCTTGATGTTGGCCCATTTCGAATGACCCGCCATACTTTTCTCCGTCGCGCGCGCCAGCGGGGCGCACGCATAGTGCAATTGTCGTTGCGATGTCGGGCGCCTCGCGTGTTGCGCCTCGATGTCAATCCGTCAGGTGAAAGGCTGCCGGCCGCTTGTGCTTGTCGCTCGTGTTGGCCCGTCGAGGCGGCCACCTGTGCCGCCGATCTCAGCCTGGCCGTTCCCGCGCGTCGTTCCGCGCTTGCCCGCCGGTAGGTGTTCGTGCCGGTTCGTGCATGATCGGCCGGCCAGGCGGAGCCGCAGGGCGGCAACGCGGCGGAGCGGCGCAGCTTGCGCGGCCAGGCGCCGCATGACCTGATGCGAAAGCGCGGGGCGCCAGTCGAAATTGCAGGCGGTGGTGCGAGTGATCGTGCGGGTCGAGGCGCTCCGTCGAGCGGATTCGAATTTTATCATGCCGCGAGGGTGCGGCAGAGGGGGCCGCGCCGCGAAACCGGCCGCAAATGCCATGAAATCGACGCGAAAATGAATGGAGGCGGCGCGGATGTGTCGCCGCGAGGGCCGGATGCGGGCGAAAGCGGGGCCGGTTCCGGGGCGGCGGCATCGCCAGGCCACCCCGCTGGCCCCCGGCGCGTCAGTTCTTCGTACCGAACAACCGGTCGCCCGCGTCGCCCAGGCCCGGCACGATGTACGCATGCTCGTTCAGATGCGAATCGAGCGACGCGATGAACAGCTTGACGTCCGGGTGCGCGTCCTGGAACACCTGCACGCCCTCGGGCGCGGCGACGAGCGCGAGGAACATGATGTTCTCGGCCGCCACGTTGCGGCGCTTGAGCACATCGACCGCGTGCACGGCCGAGTAGCCGGTCGCGACCATCGGATCGCAGAGGATGAACACGCGGTCTTCGAGGTCCGGCAGCCGCACCAGGTATTCGACCGGCCGATGATCCTCCGCGCGATACACGCCGATATGGCCGACGCGCGCCGACGGCACCAGCTCGAGCAGGCCGTCCGACATGCCGACGCCCGCGCGCAGCACCGGCACGATCGCGAGCTTCTTGCCGGCGATCACCGGCGCGTCGATCTCGACGAGCGGCGTGGTGATGCGGCGCGTGGTCATTGGCAGGTTGCGGGTGATTTCGTAGCCCATCAGCAGCGTGATTTCGCGCAGCAGTTCGCGGAACGTGCGGGTCGACGTGTCCCGGTCGCGCATGTGCGACAGCTTGTGCTGGATCAGCGGGTGATCGAGGATGAAGAGATTGGGGAAACGGCTGTCCTGGGTCATGGCGGGCTCGCGCGCGGCGGCAAGGTGGATCGGTTCGGCGCGCTCATCCGTTGGCTCAGTCCGCGCTCGAAGGTCGGACGAACGGTGGAAAAGCGCGCCACCGCGCGAGTTTACCGAAAGAGTACCGCCCGGCGATACCTGAGATTGTAGCGACGCGGCACAGTCCGGCACCGATTCTTCTAGAATCTGGGGAAACTTCGCCACGAGGGCATACACATGGACATGGGAATCGCAGGACGCCGCGCGCTGGTTTGCGCGGCGAGCAAAGGTCTGGGACGCGGCTGCGCGGAAGCGCTCGCCGCCGAGGGCGTCGACCTGACGATCGTCGCGCGCACCGCCGAAACGCTCGAAGCGACCGCCGAGGCGATCCGCAAGCAGAGCGGCGTCGAGGTGAAGACCGTCGCATGCGACATCACCACGCCTGAAGGGCGCGCGGCCGCGCTCGCGGCCTGCCCGCAGCCGGACATTCTCGTCAACAACGCGGGCGGTCCGCCGCCGGGCGATTTCCGCAACTTCACGCACGAGGACTGGATCCGCGCGCTCGAAGCCAACATGCTGACGCCGATCGAGCTGATCCGTCAGACCATCGACACGATGAGCGCGCGCGGCTTCGGGCGCATCGTCAACATCACGAGCTCAGCGGTGAAGGCGCCGATCGACGTGCTCGGTCTGTCGAACGGCGCGCGCTCCGGCCTGACCGGTTTCGTCGCGGGGCTCGCGCGCAAGGTCGCGCCGACCGGCGTGACGATCAACAACCTGCTGCCGGGCCTGTTCGATACCGACCGTATCGCGGTCACGTTCGAGGCGCAGGCGAAGACGCACAACATTTCGATCGACGAAGCGCGCAAACAGCGCATGAAGACGATCCCCGCCGGCCGCTTCGGTAATCGCGAAGAATTCGGCCGCGCCTGCGCGTTCCTGTGCAGCACGCACGCGGGTTACATCACCGGGCAGAACTGGTTGATCGACGGCGGCGCCTATCCCGGTACGTACTGAGCTGGTGCGTACCGAGCAGGCCCGTACCGAGCCGCCGCGCGCGAACGACACCCGTCACATCACAACAACGATAGCCACAAGGGTTTGAGGAGTCTTACGTCATGAGCACCCGCATAGCGCTGATCGCGCACGATCACAAGAAGGACGACATCGTCAAACTGGCCGGCGAATACGTCGACACGCTCGCGCGCTGCGAGATCGTCGCAACCGGCACGACCGGCGGACGCATCAGCGACGCGCACGGCCTGACGGTCGAGCGCATGCTGTCGGGCCCGCACGGCGGCGACCTGCAGATCGGCGCGCAGCTCGCCGAAGGGCGCGTCGACATGGTGATTTTCCTGCGCGACCCGATGACGCCGCAGCCGCACGAGCCGGACATCAACGCGCTAGTGCGCGCGTGCGACGTGCACAACATTCCGTGCGCGACGAACATTTCGACCGCCCGCATGGTGCTCGACGTGCTGACGCTGCGCCTGTCCGGCGAGGCGTGAGCGCGCGCGTCGCCGCACCCACATCCATACAGATGACAGATGAAGGAGACGTGATGGTCAAGGCAATCCGTTTCGACAAAACCGGCGGCCCCGAAGTCATGAAATGGGTCGACGTCGAGGTGGGCGAGCCCGGCGCGGGCGAGATCCGCATTCGCCAGACGGCGGTCGGCCTCAATTACATCGACGTGTATTTCCGCACCGGTCTGTATCCGCTGCCGCTGCCGGGAGGACTCGGCATGGAAGCGGCCGGCGAGGTCAGCGCGGTGGGCTCGGGCGTGACCGGTCTGAAGGTCGGCGATCGCGTCGCGTACGTCGCGCGGCCGCCCGGCGCGTATGCGCAGGAGCGCGTGCTGCAGGCCGCGCTGGTCGTCAAGCTGCCCGATGCGATCAGCGACGAGCAGGCCGCGTCGGTGATGCTGCAAGGCTTGACTGCGCAATATCTGCTGCGCCGCACGTATCGCGTGAAGGCCGGTGACACGATCCTCATTCAGGCCGCAGCGGGCGGCGTCGGCCTGCTCGTGTGCCAGTGGGCGAAGGCGCTCGGCGCGACGGTGATCGGCACGGTCGGTTCCGACGAGAAAGCCGAGATCGCGAAAGCGCACGGCTGCGATCACGCGATCGTCTATACGCGCGAGAACTTCACGAAGCGCGTACGCGAGATCACCAACGGCGCGGGCGTGCCGGTCGTCTACGATTCGATCGGCAAGGACACCTTCGAAAAATCGCTCGACTGTCTCGCGCCGCTCGGCCTGTTCGTGAGCTTCGGCAACGCGTCGGGTCCGCTGCCGCCGATCGATTCGTCGGAATTCGCGGGACGCGGCTCGCTGTTCTTTACACGACCGACGCTCTTCACCTATATGGCGAAACGCAGCGACTACGAGGCGATGTCGGCCGAGCTGTTCGACGTGCTGAGCTCGGGCAAGGTCAAGACGAGCATCAATCAGCGCTATGCGCTGCCGGACGTCGGGCAGGCACATGCGGACCTCGAAGGGCGCCGCACGACGGGGTCGACGATCCTGCTGCCGTAAAGAAGTGGCAGCGCGGCCTCGGGCTGCGCTGCACGTCATCCATCAGGGCCGTTTCATCGCGAGATGAAACGGCCTTGTCCGTTTACGCGATTTTTACGCGCACCCCACGATCTTTGACCAGCCCTTTAGGCCGATCGGCATACCGTTCTATCCATCCAAAGTCCGTGAATGGAGAACGAGAATGGATGTGCTGTATGTCGGGGGCCTGGCGCTGTTTGCCTTGCTGACCTTTGGGCTGATTGGCGGCTGCGAGAAGCTGATGCAGTTGCGCCGCGGACAAGGAGCGCGCTGATGACCTGGATGCTGTGGCTGGCCGGCGCGTCCACCGCGCTGCTGTTCGTCTATCTCGTGTATGCGCTGCTGCGCGCGGAGGACATTGAATGAACACGAACGATGTCCTGCAGGCGAGTCTTTTTATTGTCGTGCTACTGGCCGCGGCGGTGCCGATGGCGAGCTATCTCGGCGCCGTGATGGACGGCAGTTCGCGCGTGGTGCGCTTCGGCGCGCCGCTCGAACGGCTGCTTTACCGTATCGCGGGCGTCGATCCAGCGGCGGAAATGGGCTGGAGGCACTACGCGGTCGCCACGCTCGCATTCAACGTGCTCGGCGCGGCGTTCCTGTACGTGCTGCTGCGCGTGCAAGGGTGGCTGCCCGGCAATCCGCAGCAGTTCGGCGCGATGTCGGTCGACAGCGCGTTCAACACCGCGGTCAGCTTCGTGACCAACACCAACTGGCAGGACTACACGCCCGAGCAGACCGTCGGCTATCTGACGCAGATGCTCGGCCTGACCGTGCAGAACTTCCTGTCGGCGGCGACCGGCATCGTCGTCGTGTTCGCGTTGATGCGCGGCTTCGCGCGTCATACGGCGAAGACGATCGGCAACTTCTGGGTCGACATCACGCGCGTGACGATGTACGTCCTGCTGCCGATGGCGGCGATCATCGCCGCACTGCTGATGAGTCAGGGCGTGATCCAGAACTTCAAGGCATATCAGGAGGTGCCGACGCTGCAGACCACCACCTACGCCGCGCCGAAGCTCGACGCGCAAGGCAATCCGGTGAAGGACGCGAAGGGCGATCCGGTGACGCTCGACACGCCCGTGAAGACGCAGACCATCGCGATGGGCCCGGTCGCGTCGCAGGAAGCGATCAAGATGCTCGGCACCAACGGCGGCGGCTTCTTCAACGGCAACTCCGCGCATCCGTACGAAAACCCGACGCCGTTCTCGAACTTCGTACAGATCATCTCGATCCTGATCATCCCGGCGGCGCTCGCGCTCGTGTTCGGCCGCGTGATCGGCGACCGGCGGCAGGGCGTCGCGGTGCTCGCGGCGATGACGATCGCGTTCGGCGTTTGCGTGTTCGGCGAGATCAGCGCCGAGCAGAGCGGCAATCCCGCGTTCACGGCGCTCAACATCGACCAGTCGGCGAACGCGCTGCAGGCGGGCGGCAATGCGGAGGGCAAGGAAACGCGCTTCGGCATCGCGCAGTCGGGCATCTTCACGGTCGCGACGACGGCGGCTTCGTGCGGCGCGGTCGACAACATGCACGATTCGTTGACGCCGCTCGGCGGCCTGTATCCGATGCTGCTGATCCAGCTCGGCGAAGTGATCTTCGGCGGTGTCGGTTCCGGCATGTACGGGATGCTCGTGTTCGCGCTGCTCGCGGTGTTCGTCGCGGGACTGATGATCGGGCGTACTCCTGAATATGTCGGCAAGAAGATCGAGGCCTACGAGATGAAGATGGTGTCGATCGTCGTGCTGCTCACGCCGCTGCTCGTGCTGGTGGGCACCTCGATCGCGGTGCTCAGCGAGGCGGGCAAGGCCGGCATCGCAAACCCTGGCGCACACGGCTTCTCCGAGATCCTCTATGCGTTCAGCTCGGCGGCGAACAACAACGGTAGCGCGTTCGCGGGTCTCACGGTGAATACGCCGTTCTACAACTGGCTCACCGCGATCGCGATGTGGTTCGGGCGCTTCGGCACGATCGTGCCGGTGCTCGCGATCGCCGGTTCGCTCGCCGCGAAGAAGCGCATCGCCGTCACCGGCGGCACGCTGCCGACGCACGGACCGCTGTTCGTCGTGCTGCTGCTCGGCACGGTGCTGCTGGTCGGCGCGCTGACCTATGTCCCGGCGCTCGCGCTCGGTCCCGGCGTCGAGCAACTGATGATGATCGGCGCGCACTGACCCACGGCAGTGACCCACGGCAGCGAGCCAACGACCGAACAGGCGCTTGCACGCCGCAAGCCTGCAAGCGCCCACGGACATTCGAGGATTCAATGACTGAACATAACGCTACCCGGTCCATGTTCGACCCGGCGCTGCTGCGCCCGGCGATCGTGGACTCCTTTAAAAAGCTCACGCCGCGCACGCAGTTTCGCAACCCGGTGATGTTCTGCGTGTACGTCGGCAGCATCCTGACGACCATTCTGTGGATCGCCGCGCTCGGCGGTCAGGCCGAGGCGCCCGCGGGCTTCATCCTCGCGGTCACGCTGTGGCTGTGGTTCACGGTGCTGTTCGCGAACTTCGCGGAGGCGCTCGCCGAAGGCCGCTCGAAAGCGCAGGCCGCGTCGCTGCGCAGCGCGAAGAGAGACGTGATGGCGAAGAAGCTCAACGAGCCGCATCCGAAGTCGCCGATCCGCATCACGACCGCGACCGATCTGCGCCGTGGCGACGTCGTGCTGGTCGAGACCGGCGACGTGATCCCGGCCGACGGCGAAGTGATCGAGGGCGTCGCTTCGGTCGACGAATCGGCGATCACCGGTGAATCGGCGCCGGTGATCCGCGAGTCGGGCGGCGACTTTTCGTCGGTGACGGGCGGCACGCGGGTGCTGTCGGACTGGATCGTCGTGCGCGTCACGGCCAACCCGGGCGAGGCGTTCCTCGACCGCATGATCGCGATGGTCGAAGGCGCGAAGCGTCAGAAGACGCCGAACGAAATCGCGCTCACCATCCTGCTCGTCGCGCTGACCATCGTGATGCTGCTCGCCACCGCGACGCTGCTGCCGTTCTCGATGTTCTCCGTCGAAGCCGCGAAAGCGGGCCACGTGGTGACGATCACCGCGCTCGCCGCGCTGCTCGTGTGTCTGATCCCGACGACGATCGGCGGCCTGTTGTCGGCGATCGGCGTGGCCGGGATGAGCCGCATGATGCAGGCGAACGTGATCGCGACCTCGGGCCGTGCCGTCGAAGCGGCCGGCGACGTCGACGTGCTGCTGCTCGACAAGACGGGCACGATCACGCTCGGCAACCGCCAGGCGTCGCAGTTTCTGCCCGCGCCGGGTCTGACCGAAGAGGCGCTTGCCGATGCCGCGCAGCTGTCGTCGCTTGCCGACGAAACGCCGGAAGGCCGCAGCATCGTCGTGCTCGCGAAGCAGCGCTTCAATATCCGTCAGCGCGATATGGCCTCGCTGCATGCGGTGTTTCTCGCGTTCACGGCGCAGACCCGCATGAGTGGCGTCGATCTGTCTCCGCAAGGGACTCCGTACGGGACTCATGGCCGTGAAATCCGCAAGGGCGCGGCCGATGCGGTCAAGCACTATGTCGAAGCGAACGGCGGCCGTTTCCCGAACGAAGTCAGCAACGCGGTCGCCGATGTCGCGCGACGCGGCAGCACACCGCTGGTGGTTGCCGAGAAAGGCGAGCAGGGCGCGCGCGTGCTCGGCGTGATCGAGTTGAAGGACGTCGTGAAGGGCGGCATCAAGGAGCGCTTCGCCGAGCTGCGCAAGATGGGCATCAAGACCGTGATGGTGACGGGCGACAACCGCCTGACCGCCGCCGCGATCGCGGCCGAAGCGGGCGTCGACGACTTCCTTGCCGAGGCGACACCCGAAACGAAGCTCGCGACGATTCGCGCGCATCAGGCCGAAGGGCGTCTGGTCGCGATGACCGGCGACGGCACCAACGACGCGCCCGCGCTCGCGCAGGCCGACGTCGCGGTCGCGATGAACACCGGCACGCAGGCGGCAAAAGAGGCCGGCAATATGGTCGATCTCGATTCGAATCCGACCAAGCTGATCGAGATCGTCGAGATCGGCAAGCAGATGCTGATGACGCGCGGGTCGTTGACCACGTTCTCGATCGCCAACGACGTCGCCAAGTACTTCGCGATCATTCCGGCCGCGTTCGCATCGACGTATCCGGCGTTGAACGCGCTGAACGTGATGCATCTCGCGACGCCGACCTCGGCAATCATGTCGGCGGTGATCTTCAACGCGCTGATCATCGTGCTGCTGATTCCGCTGGCGCTGAAGGGCGTGCGCTATCGCGCGCTAGGCGCTGCGATCCTGCTGCGCCGCAATCTGCTGATCTATGGCCTTGGCGGGATCATCGTGCCGTTCATCGGCATCAAGCTGATCGATATGGTGCTCGCCGCGTTCGGTTGGGTTTGAGCGCAGTGACCATGTGATGAAAAGGGAAAGAGACCCATCATGAAAAATCTGTTCCGTCCGCTGATCGTGATCTTCGCGGTGCTGACCGCGATCACAGGACTCGCCTATCCCGCCGTGATGACCGCGTTCGGCCAGGCGGCGTTCCACGAACAGGCCAACGGCAGCCTCATCGAGCAGAACGGCAAGGTGGTCGGCTCACAGCTGATCGGCCAGCAGTTCGACGCGCCCCAGTACTTCTGGGGCCGGCTGTCGGCGACGAGCCCGATGCCGTACAACCCGCAAAGCTCGGGCGGCTCGAACCTCGGGCCGAACAACCCCGCGCTGCTCGACGAGATCAAGGGCCGTCTCGCGGCGCTGAAGGCGGCGGGCACCGACATGTCGAAGCCGGTGCCGGTCGATCTGGTCACGTCGTCGGGCAGCGGGCTCGATCCGGAGATCAGTCCGGCCGCGGCCGCGTATCAGCTCGAGCGGGTCGCGCAGGCCCGTCACCTCGCGCCGAACGACGTGCAGGCGCTCGTCGAGCGCTACACGACGGGGCGCCAGTTCGGCGTGCTCGGCGAGCCGCGCGTGAATGTGCTGAAGCTCAATCTCGCGCTCGATGAAATGAAGCGCGGCTGACACTGAACGCATCGACGACGCACCAGCCGCAATTGCGGTTCATCGATGAAACAGCGGCGTTTCGCGTGGCGCCGCGCCGCCATTTGCGGGCCGGCGCGGGCCGTGCCACCATGCAGACACCGCCGCTCGTACGACTATCAAAACCACTGCGCATGAACCGCCCCGATCCTGACCAACTGCTCGACAAGCTGCAGCGCGACGAAGAAAAACGCCAGCGCGGCCGGCTGAAGGTTTTCTTCGGCGCGTCGGCCGGCGTCGGCAAGACCTATGCGATGCTGCAGGCCGCGAGCCGCCGCCAGCAAGAAGGTCTCGACGTGCTGGTCGGCATCGCCGAAACGCATGGACGCAGCGAAACCGCCGCGTTGCTCGCGGGGCTCGACGTGCTGCCGCTCGCGCAGATCGAGTATCGCGGCCGCAAGCTCGGCGAGTTCGATCTCGACGCCGCGCTCGCGCGCAAGCCGCAACTGATCCTCGTCGACGAACTCGCGCATTCGAACGTGCAGGGCGCGCGTCATCTGAAGCGCTGGCAGGACGTCTACGAACTGCTCGACGCGGGCATCGACGTTTATACGACCGTCAACGTGCAGCATCTGGAGAGCCTGAACGACGTGGTCGGCCAGATCACCGGCATCCGGGTGTGGGAGACCGTGCCCGATCGCGTGTTCGATCATGCCGACGAAGTCACGCTCGTCGATCTGCCGGCCGAGGAACTGCTCGACCGCATGCGCGACGGCAAGGTCTACATGGCGCAGCAGGCGGAGCGCGCGGTGCGCAACTTCTTTCGCAAGGGCAACCTGATCGCGCTGCGCGAACTCGCGCTGCGCCGCACCGCCGATCGGGTCGACGCGCAGATGCGCGAGTACCGCGCCGATCGTTCGATCCAGCGTATCTGGCAGGCGCGCGAGCGGCTGCTGGTGTGCGTCGGTCCTGGTCCCGAAGCGCCGGCGCTGGTGCGCTCGGCGGCGCGCCTCGCCGCGAGCCTGAGGGCCGACTGGCTCGCGGTCTATGTCGAAACGCCCGCGTTGCAGCGCCTGCCCGACGCGCGCCGCGAACGCACGTTGAACGCGCTGAAGCTCGCCGCCGAGCTCGGCGCCGAAACCGCGACGCTCGCCGCCACCGATGCGCTCGACGCGCTGATCGGTTACGCGCAGGCGCGCAACGTATCGAAGCTGGTGGCGGGCGCATCGTCGCGCACGGGCGCGAGCCGCTGGCTGCGCCGGCCGCTGGGCGAGCGCATCGCCGAGAAGAGCGGCGATCTCGATCTCACGCTGATTCGCGTGTCGTCGGAGCGGGACGGCGGCGAGCAGCGGCGGCTGTTGAACACGACCGCGAACGCGTGGCGCGAGGCGTTGAGCGCGGCCCGCGAGCGTCGCTCGCCGCCGCGCGCGTACGCGTTCGCGCTCGCGATCGGCGCGGCGATCACGTTGCTGTCGAGCCAGTTGATCGACCGCATCGATCTGACCAACCTCGTGATGCTGTATCTGCTCGGCGTGATCTTCACCGCGGTGAAGCTCGGGCGCGGGCCGGGTGTCGTGCTGTCGTTCGCGAGCGTCGCCGCGTTCGATTTCTTCTTCGTGCCGCCGCGCATGTCGCTGTCGGTCTCCGACACGCAATACCTGCTGACGTTCTTCGGCATGCTGCTGACCTCGCTCGTGATCAGCCATCTGACTTCGAGCCTGCGCCACGAGGCGAGCGTCGCGCGACGCCGCGAGCAGCGCACCGGCGCGATGTATGAGATGGCGCGCGAGCTCGCCGCGGCGCTCGCGACCGAGCAGATCGTCGGCATCGGCACCCGGCACGTGAGCGAGGTGTTCGGCGCGCGTGTGGCGATCCTGCTGCCCGACAGCGCCGACCAGATCAAACAGAAGATCGAGGACCCCGACGCGGCGATCACGCTCGAAGGCGACGCGCTCGATCTCGACGTCGGCCAATGGGTCTACGATCAGCAGAAGCCGGCCGGCCACGGCACCGATACGCTGCCGGCCGCCGCGGCGCTGTATCTGCCGCTGAAGGCGCCGATGCGCACGCGCGGCGTGCTCGCGGTGGTCGTGCGTGACGAGCGTGAGCTGACCGTGCCCGAACAGCGCCGCATGCTCGATGCGTTCGCCGCGCAGATCGCGCTCGCGCTCGAACGGGTGCACTACGTCGATATCGCGCGCGATGCGCTCGTCAACATGGAGTCGGAGCGGCTGCGCAATTCGCTGCTGTCGGCGATTTCGCACGATCTGCGCACGCCGCTGACGACGATAGTCGGGTTTTCGTCGATGCTCGCACAGGGGCGGCAGGCGGGACAGGGCCGGACAGCAGGCGAGGTGAATGCTTCTTTGCGGACCGACGCGCAATCCGCCGCGCGGCGTGACGACGAACTCGTCGACGCAATCCACGAAGAAGCGCTGCGCATGACCGGCATCGTCACGAATCTGCTCGACATGGCGCGCTTGCAGGCCGGCAGCCTGCAACTGAACCAGCAATGGACGCTGCTCGAGGAGACCGTCGGCGCCGCGCTGCGCGCGTGCAAGCGTGTGCTCGCGGATCATCCGGTGCGGGTTACGCTGCCCGCCGATCTGCCGCTGCTGCATCTCGACGCGGTGTTGATGGAGCGCCTGTTCTCGAACCTGTTCGAGAACGCGGCCAAATACACGGCGTCCGGCACGCTGCTCGCGATCGGCGCGCAGCAGATCGACGCGGACGGCACGCCGTTCGTGCGCATCACGATCGACGACAACGGCCCCGGCCTGCCCGCCGGCATGGAAGCGCGCGTGTTCGAGAAGTTCACGCGCGGCGAGAAGGAGTCGGCGAAACCAGGCATCGGCCTTGGGCTCGCGATCTGCCGCGCGATCGTCGAGGCACACGGCGGTACAATCGGCGCGCTCAACCGGCTGGCCGCGGATGGCCACGTCGAGGGCGCGCGCTTCTGGTTCACGCTGCCGGTCAAGACGCCGCCCGACGCACCCGAGACGTTTGATACGCTCGAAGACGAAGGCGCAGCCACCGACACCGACACCGCCGCCGACCTCAACCCGCTCACCCGCCCCGCCCATGAGTGACCTGAGCATCACCGTCGTTCTGATCGAAGACGAGAAGCAGATTCGCCGCTTCGTGCGCACGGCGCTCGAAGGCGAGGGCATCGCCGTGTACGACGCCGAGACCGGCAAGCAGGGGCTCGTCGAAGCGGCGACGCGCAAGCCCGATCTCGTGATCGTCGATCTGGGCCTGCCCGACACCGACGGCCTCGACGTGATCCGCGAGCTGCGCGGCTGGAGCGAGCTGCCGGTGATCGTGCTGTCGGCGCGTACCCAGGAAAGCGAAAAGGTCGCCGCGCTCGACGCAGGCGCCGACGATTACCTGACCAAGCCGTTCGGCGTGTCCGAGTTGCTTGCGCGGATCCGCGCGCATCTGCGGCGGCGCAATCACGGCGGCGCGAACGAATCGCCGCAGGTGCGTTTCGGTGCGGTCACCGTCGACCTCGCGCTGCGCCAGGTTACGCGCGACGGCGCCGCGGTTCATCTGACGCCGATCGAATACCGGCTGCTCGCGACGCTCGTGCGCCATGCGGGCCGCGTGCTCACGCACCGGCAGTTGCTGCGCGACGTGTGGGGGCCGTCGCACGTCGAGAGTCACCACTATCTGCGCATCTACATGGCGCATCTGCGCGGCAAGCTCGAGCGCGATCCGGCGCAGCCGGAGCATATCGTCACGGAGACCGGCGTCGGGTACCGGCTGGTGGGCGCGGTGTGAATTCGTCCGCGATGCCGCTTCGCTATAATCTCCCGACGTAAGGACGACCTTGCGCCTGCATCAATCATCGGGGACGGCCCCATTTTTCATGGAGCTGTGTCGATGTCCTGGTTTCTTCTCCTGATTGCCGGTCTGCTCGAAGTCGCGTGGGCGGCCGGTCTCAAAACTTCCGAAGGTTTCACCCGCTTGTGGCCGTCCGTCTTCACGGTCGTGACCTCGCTCGGCAGCTTCGTGCTGCTCGCGCTCGCGATGCGCCAGTTGCCGCTCGGCACAGCCTATGCTGTCTGGACAGGGATCGGCGCGGTCGGCGCGTTCATCTTCGGCGTCGTGATGATGGGCGAGGCGTTGACGGTCGCGCGCGTCGCCAGTGCGTCGCTGATCGTGATCGGTCTCGTCGGCCTGAAGCTGTCGTCGGGGCACTGACCGGGCGGCCACGTCCGCTCGGGGCGCGGCCGCCATTGCCTGCAAGCCACAGCGAAGGCTTCGCCGCTCTGCGTTCTGCGAATTATCGTAGCTATAATGAGACAGAAACGACCTTGAAATTGCCCGCGGCCTGGCTGGCGCGGCCAGCTTGGCGAGCCTGATGGCTTCGGCGCGGAACGCCCGCTCGTTCCCGCCGCGGCGCCTGGCACGCACTTAGCGCGTGGAGGCGGCCATGCTTGAATCACTTTCACTTGCAGCGGGCCTTTCATGGGGCAGCGGTCTGCGCCTCTATCTGACGGTCCTCCTGGCCGGCGTGTTCGAACGTCTTGGCCTGATTCACTTGCCGAACACATTGTCCGCGCTGTCATCGCCATGGGTGATCGGTGCGGCGGCCGTGCTGACGCTGGCCGAATTCTTCGCCGACAAGATCCCCGCGTTCGATTCGCTGTGGGATGCGATCCACACCTTCATCCGCATTCCGGCCGGCGCCGTTCTGGCCGCCGGCGCGCTCGGCCACGCCGATCCGACGCTGCTGAGCGTTGCCGCGCTCGCGGGCGGCACGCTCGCCGGCACCGCGCATCTCGCGAAGGCGGGCACGCGCGCGCTGATCAACCTGTCGCCGGAGCCGGTGTCGAACCTCGTCACGTCGACCGCCGAGGACGGCCTCGTGGTCGGCGGCGTACTGCTTGCGCTGTTCGTGCCGCTCGTGTTTCTGGTCTTGATGGTAGGCTTCCTTCTGCTCGCGGCGTGGGCATTGCCGCGATTGTGGCGTGGCGTGCAGGGCGGTTTTCGCGGCATGGCCACGCACATGGTGTCGCGATTTGCGAGGAGCAGGCACGATTGAGCGAAGCACTACCAGGATCCAAGGCGGGTTCAAGAACGCGCGCCGACACGAGACCGGCGCGGCGGCTCGGCGGCATCGATCTGTTGCGCCAGGCCATGCGGATGACGGCGCGCGACTGGCGCGCGGGCGAACTGACGATGTTGCTGCTCGCGCTCGTGCTGGCGGTCGCGGCGTTGTCGAGCGTCGGGTTTCTGGGCGATCGGCTGCATCAGGGGCTCGAGCGCGATGCGCGGCGCATGATCGCCGCCGACTTCATCGTGCGCGCCGATCATCCGGTCGATCCGCAATTCGCCGCCGAGGCGCACGCCATGGGCCTGCGCACCGCCACCACGGCGATCTTTCCCAGCATGATCAATTCGACCGGCGCGCAGCCGGCGTCGCGGCTCGCCGCCGTCAAGGCGGTGTCGCCCGGCTATCCGTTGCGCGGCGCGTTGCGCATCGCGGCGGCGCCCGGTGCGGCCGATCATCCGGCGACGTCCATTCCGGCGCCGGGCACCGTGTGGGTCGACCAGCAGTTGCTCGACGCGCTGAAGCTGAAGATCGGCGATGCGGTGAAGCTCGGCAATCGCAACTTCACGGTCGGCGCGCTGATCACGCGCGAGCTCGATCGCGGCTTTTCGTTCGTCAACTTTTCACCGCGCCTGATGCTGAATGCCGCTGACGTACCGTCGACGGGCCTGATCACCTATGGCAGCCGCGTCACGTACCGGCTGCTGGTCGCCGGTTCAGACGACGCGGTCGCGCGCTTCGCGCAGTTTGCGCATGAGCACGTCGACGGCGGCAAGCTGCGCGGCGTCGCGCTCGAGTCGCTGCAGGACGGCCAGCCGCAGGTGCGTCAGACGCTCGATCGCGCGGGCCATTTCCTGACGCTCGTGTCGCTGTTGACCGCGCTGCTCGCGGCCGTCGCGATCGCGATGGCCGCGCACCGCTATATGCGCCGGCATCTCGACGGCTGCGCGGCGATGCGCTGTCTCGGCGTGAGCCAGGCCGCGCTGCGCGCGCTGTTCACGCTCGAATTCGTCGGGCTGGGCGTACTCGGCGGCGTGCTCGGCGTGGCGCTCGGTTATCTCGGGCATCTCGCGCTGCTGACGTGGCTCGGCGGCCTGATCGACGTGGTGCTGCCGCAGCCGACGCTGTGGCCCGCGCTCGAAGGCATCGCGGCCGGCCTCGTGCTGCTGCTCGGCTTCGCGCTGCCGCCGCTGTTGCCGCTCACGCGCGTGCCGCCGGTGCGCGTGCTGCGGCGTGAATGGGGCGAGGAGGGACGCACTGCGTGGGCCGCCTACGCGGTCGGCATCGTGCTGTTCGCGGGGCTGCTGATACTCGCCGCGGGGGAATTGAAGCTCGGGGGCATCGTCGCGGGTGGATTCGCGGGCGGGCTGCTGGTGTTCGCCGGCATCGCGCGGCTCGCGTTGTGGGGCGCGGCGCGCGTGGTGCGCAGCGAGCGCGTCAATGCGGGCATCGGCTGGCGCTATGCGCTGGCGTCGCTCGAGCGGCGCAGCAGTACCAGCACGCTGCAGATCACCGCGCTCGGCATCGGCCTGATGTGCCTGCTGCTGATCGCGATGACGCGCAACGACCTCGTGCAGGGCTGGCGCAAATCGACCCCGCCCGATGCGCCCAACGAGTTCATCATCGACATCCAGCCCGATCAGCGCGACGCGGTCACGCAGTATCTGGACGCGCACGGCATCGCCGGCGCGGCGCTGTCGCCAATGGTGCGCGGGCGGCTCGTCGCGATCAACGGTAAGGCGGTCAATCCGGATTCGTTCAAGGGCGAGGATGCGCGGCGACTGGTCGACCGCGAGTTCAACCTGTCCTACACGACGCAACTGCCCGACGACAACCGGATCGCCGCGGGAACCTGGTTCGGCGAGACGACGAAGCCGCAGATCTCGATCGAGCAGGGTCTCGCGAAGCTGATCAACGTGAAGCCCGGCGACGTGCTGCGCTTCGACGTGACGGGGCTGACTGTCGAGGCGCCGGTGACGAGCGTGCGCAAGCTCGACTGGGGTTCTTTCAAGGTCAACTTCTTCGTGCTGATGCCGCCGGTTTCGTTGCAGGATTTTCCGGCGACGTTCATCACGAGCTTCCATCTGCCGGTGGAGAAACAGTCGACGATCGATGGCCTGATCGCCGCGTATCCCAATCTGACCGCGATCGATACCGGCCCGATCCTCGCGCAGGTGCAGCGCGTGTTGCAGCAGGTGATCGGCGCGGTGCAATTCCTGTTTGCGTTCACGCTCGCGGCCGGCGTGCTGGTGCTATACGCGGCGCTCGCCGGCACGCGCGACGAGCGTATGCGAGAATCCGCGCTGCTGCGTGCGCTGGGCGCATCGCATCGTCAGGTGCGGTCGGTGCAGGTGTCCGAATTCGTCGCGGTCGGTGCGCTTGCCGGCCTGATGGCGGCGCTCGGCGCGCAGATCGTCGGCTCGATGCTGGCCACGCACGTGTTCGAGTTTTATCTGGACTTCGATCCGTGGCTGCTGCCGGTGGGCGTTGCGGCCGGCATCGCGTGCGCCGGTGTCGGCGGGTGGCTGAGTTTGCGGCATGTGTTGGCGCGGCCGGCGCTGCAGTCGCTGCGCGACGCGTGAGTTTTCCTGGTGATGTCTTTTTGCTGTTGAGCAGGGTATGAGCGATTTGAACGACGAAGTGTCCTCGGACAAGCCGACGGCCTTCGAACTGGTGGGCGGCGAGACGCGCGTGCGCGACCTGGTCGACCGCTTTTACGACCTGATGGATCTCGAGGCGGATTTCGCCGGGATTCGCGCGCTGCATCCGGCGTCGCTCGAGGGTTCGCGCGACAAGCTATTCTGGTTTTTGTGCGGCTGGCTCGGCGGTCCCGATCATTACATCGGCCGCTTTGGCCATCCCCGTCTGCGCGCGCGGCATCTGCCGTTCGCGATCGCGTCGAGCGAGCGTGACCAGTGGTTGAGGTGCATGGCATGGGCGATGGAGGATGTCGGCTTGCCGGAACCGCTGCGCGAGCGCCTGCTCGGCTCGTTCTTCGAAACCGCCGACTGGATGCGCAACCGCAATGGCTGACACGCCGCCGCACGCCACCTCGGCACCGTATTCGGTCGAAGCCGACTATGCGGCGCTCGCGCCGCGGGCGCGCGAGGTTCTCGACTGCTGGTTCGGCGCGCCGGGCACGCCGCAGCGCGGCACGGAGCGCAAGTTCTGGTTCAAGCGCGATGACGCCGTCGATACGATGCTGCGCGAACGTTTCGGTAACCTGATCGATGCGGCGAACGCGGGTCAGCTCGACGCATGGCAGAGCACGCCGTTGGGTGCGTTGGCGCTCGTCATCGTGCTGGACCAGTTTTCCCGCAACTGCCATCGCAATACGCCGCGCGCCTTCGCGACCGACGGCAAGGCGCTGCAAACCGCGCAACGGATCATCGCGAGCGGCGCCGATCGGCTGTTGCCGGACGTGCAGCATCGCGCGTTCGCGTATCTGCCGTTCGAGCACGATGAAACGCTCGCGAGCCAGCAGGAGTCGCTGCGACTCTTCAAACAGCTTGCGGCGGAGCCGGGCGGTGACGGCTACTATCAGTACGCGCTGCGCCACGCGAAAGCGATTGAACGATTTGGCCGCTTTCCACATCGCAACGGGTTGCTCGGACGTGAATCGAGCGACGAGGAGATCGCGTTCCTGCGCGAGCCCGGTTCGTCGTTCTGACTCGACGCGGACGCGCGCGCGAGGCACTCGGCCAGCGCGACGCGTTGCGCGGCTCTATTCGTCGCCGTGCAGCTTGCCCGCCATCGGCGTGCGCACGAAGACGCGCAACAGCTCATCCGAATCGCCCGGTCGCGCACCGGACCAGAACAGCCGCCATTCGCCGGCCGGCGGCCGCGCGTTGTCGCGGCGGCTTTCCTCGATCAGCCAGGTGCAGGCGGTCGTGCGCGGATCTTCGCTCGGCTGATGCACGATGCCCGTGTAGTAGAAGAGCATCGGCGCTTCGGATTCGCCGAGTCCGGAGCTTGCCATGCAGTCGCCGTCGTTCCATTCGATATCCATCTTCGCGCCGAGGTCCCGGAACACCGAGCGGTAGCTTTTCGCGTAGTCGAGCCACGGCAGCAACAGCGTGCTGACGAGCCCCCAGACGAGCATCGCGCCCGCGCACCAGCTGAGCGCGCCGCGCCATTTGCCCGCGTACTTGAACGACGGCAGCAGCCACAGCCAGCCGATCGTCAGCAGCAGCGCGCCGACGATCAGCGCGGGCGAAATCGGCAGCACCCAGTCGAGCGGCAGCCAGCGGCCGAGCAGATGCAGCGACGCATGCGTGTTCGCGGGGGTCGTCATGATCGACCAGACGATCCACACGAGCGCGGCCGCGCTGCCGAACAGCACTCGGCTAGTCATATCCCAGCCGGTATGCAGGCGCGCCGGCAAACGTTCGACGCCCTGCATCGCGACCAGCGCGAGCGGCGCGATGAACGGCAGGATGTATAGCTCGCGAACCGTCGCCGAGCTTTGCAGCACCGCGAAACCGATACCCGCGAACAGCACCGGCAACGCGACGCGCGGATCGCGCCAGCGCCGCCATGCGCCACCGGCGAGCGCGGCCAGCGCGAGCGGTACGACCGGAAAGCCGACGCTCAGCACGGTGCGCAGTACGAACAGGTGGCTCTCGTTTTCGGAGCCGAGCTCGGCGACCGAAAAACCGAAGAAACGCCCGACGTTGTTATCCCACAACCACACCTTGAAGAGTGCCTCTGAGCGCAGGTAGAAGCAGATCGGCCAGATCAGCGCGAACGGCGCGCAGACGAGCGCGGCGAGGCCGAGCGCGCCGGCGAAGCCGCGGCTGCGGCATGCGGGATAGAGCAGCAGCGCCGCGCAGGTGGTGGCGCCGAACACGAGCGGTACGAACAGCCCCTTGGCGAGCAGCGACACGCCGACGCCCGCGCCGAACATCGTCGCGCCGCTGATGATCGCGTGACGCCGCTCGCGGGCATCGAGCGGTTCGGTCTGCCGGGCGGCTTGCGAGTGCATCGGTAAATACGACGCGGCGCGCGGGTCGTCACGCAGATGCACGAGTACGAGTTCGAACAGTCCGCAAAAGCCGAGCGCGGCGCCGGCCATCAGCGCGACGTCGGTCATCATGTCGTGCGCGTGTTTGACGACGACGAGTGTGCCGCCGAACAGCGCGAGCGTGCCGATCACGCGCAGGTCGAACCAGCTCGACGCAGCGACCGCGCGACGCGCGACCCGCGCGGTGTAATACACCGTCAGGCCCGCGAACAGCGCACTCGCGAGCCGTGCCGCATCGTGCAGAGGCAGATAGCGGCCGAACATCCACGCGAGGCCCGTGGCGACCCAATCGTAGATCGGCGGCTTTTCGACGAAGGGCTGGCCGGCATTGGTCGGCACGACGAGGTCGCCGGTATCGAGCATGTGCTGGACGATGCCGAATGTGTAGGTTTCGTCCTGCTTCCACGGTTCGTGGCCGAGAATGCCGGGGGCGAGCCACGCGCACAGGATCGCCAGCGCGACCAGCCACAGCAGCGGGCGGATCGCCGCGAGCGCGCGCCAACGCTGCAGGCCGCGCGTTGCGCGGTCGGCAGAAACGGCGGAGCCCGATGGATGGGCGGTGTCGGCGCTGTATACCGCTGCGGCCGAAGCCGCGGGGTCCCCGGCCGCCGGCTGGGTCTGCGCGCCGGCAAACGGGTGCGCGGTGCTGGCGGAAAGCGCGGCCTCGTGCGAGCCACCTGCTGGAGCGGCCGAGGTCGGGGCCGTCGCGTTGGCACTGTGCGCGCGCCAGCGCGTGGACTGCTGGTCTTGCATGGAAGTCTCTGGTCAGCGTACGCGGCGGCGTTGGCCTCGTACTTATGCTTTGCTTACGTCGCCTGCGGATGCATACGATCTGGTCGATTGTAGCGCCGCATTATTACTGAAGATTACGCCCGAACGAACGCGCGCGCATTCGATGCGCGGCTGTGCCGGTTTCATGAGAAATCGACCAGGGTTCGTGGGGAAGGAGGAGAGGGGGAGCGGGCTGGAAAGGCGCGGCCGTAGTGGACCGCGCCAAGTGTTTAAGGCTTGCGCCGCGTTGCGTGCGGCGTTCGCTCAGCGGCCGCCGGCGACGTCGAACAGCGCGCCCGTCACGTACGACGACGCGTCGCTGAGCAGCCACACGATGGCTTCGGCGACTTCGTCGGCGCGGCCGGGGCGGCCGAGCGGCGTGGTCGCGCCCAGTTGCGCGGCGCGCTCGGGCTTGCCGCCGCTCGCATGGATCTCGGTGTCGATCAGGCCCGGACGCACCGCGTTCACGCGCACGCCCTGCGGGCCGAGTTCTTTCGCGAGGCCGAGCGTCATCGTGTCGATTGCGCCTTTCGACCCCGCATAGTCGACGTATTCGTTCGGCGAACCGAGCCGCGCCGCCGCCGACGAAACATTGACGATCGCGCCGCCCGCGCCGCCGCGCTGGGTCGACATGCGCCGTGCCGCTTCCCGTGCGCACAGATAGGCGCCGAGCACGTTGACGTCGAACATGCGTTTCAGACGCGCGAAGTCCATATCGGCGAGCTGACTCGACGGCGCGACGATGCCCGCGTTGTTGACGAGCGCATCGATGCGGCCGAAGGATTGCTGCAGCGTATCGAACATGCCGGTCACGTCGGCTTCGTTCGCGACATCGCCGGCGATCGGCACCGCGCGGCCGCCCGCTTGTTCGACCTCTGCGACCGTCTGCTGCGCGGCGGCGAGGTCACGCACGTAGTTCACGCCGACGCACCAGCCGCGCGCGCCAAGCAGACGCGCGGTGGCACGGCCAATGCCGCGGCTGCCGCCGGTGATCAGAACAGCTTTCGTCATCGCAACCTCGTCGTTGGGGTGGTGCGTGCGCGGCGCGCTTCGCTCGGGTTCGGCGGACCCGGGATTCAGATCGCGTCGCTTTGGACCGCCGCCCATTTGTCGCGCGCGGGCGGCGCGTAGTGTTGCAGCTTGCCGATCAACGCGAGCGGATCGGCGTCGATCTGCAGCATGTCGAGATAGGTCTTGCGCATGAAGCCTTCGTCGACCGTGTGCTGAAGCAGGTCGATCAGCGGCGCGTAGAAGCCGTCGGTGTTCAGGAGTGCAACCGGTTTGCCGTGGTAGCCGAGCTGCGCCCACGTGAAGACCTCGAACAGCTCCTCGAGCGTGCCCGCGCCGCCGGGCATCGCGACGAACGCATCGGACAGCTCGGCCATCATCTTCTTGCGATGATGCATGTCGGGCACCACGTGCAGTTCGGTCAGGCCGTTATGCCCCACTTCCTTGCTGACGAGCAGCTCGGGAATCACGCCGATCGCGCGGCCGCCTTCGGCCATCACGGTATCGGCGATCACGCCCATCAGCCCCACCTTGCCGCCGCCATAGACGAGCGCGAGATCGGCCTCGACCAGCGCACGGCCGAACACGCGCGCCGCCTGCGCATACAACGGTTTGGCTCCCATCGAGGAGCCGCAATAGACACACACCGACTTCATGCTCAACTGTCCTTCGATTCGTTGCGAGGCGCGGCGCCTTCACGCGGCGGCAGGTAGTCGTAGAACTCGCGCTTGGGCAGCCTGCCCGATACGAGGTCGTCGAACAGCTGCCGCGAGCGGCCGCGCAGGTAGGGCGCCATCAGCGAGACGATCTGCACGCTGACCTGATGCAGCTCTTCGCGGATCGCTTCCTGCTCGTTGTATTTGCGCGGATTCATCACGAACTGATATGACAGCCAGTACGTGCCGATCACGCCGACGTTGGTCGCGATCACCTGCATTTCCTGCGGCGTCGCGACCATTTCGCCGTCGGCGACGAGCTGTTCGCAGAACTGGCTCGCGAAGCGCACCTTATGGCTGATGATCTGCTTGAAGTGCGTCTCGAGCGTGCGGTTGCGCGCGAGGAGGTCGTTCAGGTCGCGGTACAGGAAGCGGTAGCGCCACGTGAAATCGACCATGTACTGCAGATACGACCACATCTCGTCGATGGTCGCGCGATGGTCGTCGGGGAAACGCAGACGCTTCTCGATCTCCTGCTCGAACTGGCTGAAGATGCTGTTGATGATGTCGTCTTTGTTGCGGAAGTGGTAGTACAGGTTGCCTGGGCTGATTTCCATTTCCTCGGCGATCGTCGTCGTCGTGACGTTCGGCTCGCCGATTTCGTTGAACAGCTTCAACGACAGTTCGAGAATCCGTTCGCGCGTGCGGCGGGGAGGTTTGGCTTCCATGTCGTCCGGCCCTGGTTATGCCGGGCTGGGCGCGTGGCGGCGTGCCGCTGCTGCGTGTTCCACCCGGATGCGGTTGGTATATTGAGCTCTCCCGAACCCGCCGACACGCGGCGGGCTCCCCGAAAGGGCAGGATGAGGCGAGGCGCGGATCCGTTTGCGCGAGCGCTTTCCTGTGAGACCGTCAAACGATTATAAACCGAGCGTTCTAATACCCAACCGCCTGCGCGGATTTTCATCCTGTGGGGCGTGGCGAAGCGTGCGCTTCAACCCGCATCGAACCTCAAAGCCACGCGCGAACCCAGCCGACGACCAGCGGCCCGACGATGACTCCCCACGTCATCACACACATGCCGAGCGCGACCATCACGGCCGCACTGCCGAGATCCTTCGCGCGGCGCGACAACTCGTGACGTTCGAGCGAGATCCGGTCGATTGCCGCTTCGACGCTCGAATTGAGCAGCTCGACGATCAGCACGAGCAGCACCGAGCCGAGCAGCAACACGCGCGACACGGGATCGACGGGCACGACGAGGCCGCACGGAATCAGGATCGCGGCCAACGTGAGTTCCTGACGAAACGCGCTTTCCTCGCGAATCGCAACGCGAAAACCGGCCAGCGAGTTTTTCATCGCGTGCCATGCGCGCGTGAGGCCGCGGTTGCCTTTGTAGGGGTTGAAGGGCAGCGGGGCGAGCGGGTCGTCGGGGCTGAGCGGTTCGTTGGGGGCGTCGTGGCTTGAGTCGCGAGTCGTGTCCTGGGTGGCGTCAGGTTGCACGCCACCCGCGACGCTGGCGCCGCCGGTCGTGGTCCTCGCGCCGTTCACCCGATGCACGGTATCCGCATGCCCGGTCATACCCGGCTCGCGTACGTCGTCGAACGGTTCGATGCTGGTGGTGTCGCGGGTGGACTCGACGGCGCGCAGTGCGCCGTTCGATGCGCCTTCGGCGCTGGATCGACTGCTTCGCATGGATGGCTCCGCGCGCCGCATCACGCAGCGGCGCTTTCCTCACGATACGCCGTATCGCGCAGCGGCTTCAGATGCGCGGCGAATTGTGCGGACGCCGCTGCCCACGAGAAGCGCTCGGCCCATGCGCGCGCATGCGACCGATCGATCTTCAGTGCCTCCAGACACGCTTCGCGCAGATCCTCGTGCATTGCACCGGCGCCGCCGTCGCCGAGCACGTCGATCGGGCCGGTGACCGGATAAGCGGCCACCGGCGTGCCGCATGCGAGCGCTTCGAGCAGCACGAGTCCGAACGTGTCGGTGCGGCTCGGAAACACGAAGACGTCGGCGGCCGCGTAGACCTTCGCGAGTTCGGCCTGCGACAGCACGCCCAGATAGTTGACCTGCGGATAGCGCGACTTCAGTTCGGCGAGCGCCGGACCTTCGCCCGCGACCCACTTCGAGCCGGGCAGGTCGAGCTGCAGGAATGCCTCGACGTTCTTCTCGACCGCCACGCGTCCCACGTACAGGAAGATCGGCCGCGCGGTGTTGAGCACCTTCGAGTCCATCGGGCGGAAGATTTCGAGATCGACGCCGCGCGTCCACAGCACGACGTTCGTGAAGCCGAACTTCTCGAGGTCCTGCTTGACGACGGGGGTCGGCGCCATTACCGCGAGCGACGGCTTGTGGAACCAGTGCAGAAACCTGTAGGTCGCCGCGAGCGGGATGCGAAAGCGCGCCTGCACGTACTCGGGAAAGCGCGTGTGATACGCGGTCGTGAACGGCAGCTTGTGTTCGAGCGCATACGCGCGCGCGGCCATGCCCAGCGGACCTTCGGTCGCGATGTGCAACGCGTCGGGCGCGAAACGGTCGATGCGCTCGCGCAGCCGGCGGCGCGGCAGCAACGACAGGCGTATCTCCGGGTAAGTCGGGCACGGGATGGTGCGGAATTCGAGCGGCGTCAGCAGATCGACCTGATGGCCGAGCGCGGTGAGTTCGCGCCGGGTGTTCTTCAGCGTGCGTACGACACCGTTGACCTGCGGCTCCCATGCGTCGGTGACGATCATGATCTTCATCGCGTTGTTCATCGCTGCGGGCCCTGTGGAAGTGGAGAGTGGAAGTGCTCAGGCAGTGGCGCGGGCTTTTTGCGTGCCCGCCTGGGGCGCGCGCAGCGCAGTCCAGAAGATCACCTTGAGCTCGCCTTCATAAGTCTCGACGAGCGCCGACAGACTCTCGACCCAATCGCCATCGTTGCAATAGAGCACGCCATCGATCTCGCGCATCTCGGCCTTGTGGATGTGGCCGCAGACGACGCCGTCGCAGCCGCGGCGACGCGCTTCGTCGGTCATTACGCGTTCGAACGACGAGATGAAGTTGACCGCGTTCTTGACCTGATGCTTCAGGTATTGCGACAGCGACCAGTACGGAAATCCGAGCTTGCTGCGAATGCGGTTGAACCAGCGGTTCAGCACGAGGATCATCGTGTACAGCGTGTCGCCGAGATAGGCGAGCCATTTCGCGTGCTGGATCACGCCGTCGAACAGATCGCCGTGCACGATCCACAGCCGCTTGCCGGCGAGCGTCGTGTGGAACGCTTCGCCGCGTACGTGGATGTCGCCGAACGCGAGGTCGCAGAACTGGCGCGCGGCTTCGTCGTGATTGCCGGGTACGTAGATGACCTGGGTGCCTTTGCGCGCTTTGCGCAGCACTTTCTGCACGACGTCGTTGTGCGCCTGCGGCCAGTACCAGCCTTTTTTCAACTGCCAGCCGTCGATGATGTCGCCGACGAGGTACAGGTACTCCGATTCGTTGTGGCGTAGGAAGTCGAGCAGATATCCCGCCTGGCAGCCGCTCGAGCCGAGATGGATATCCGAGAGCCAGATCGTGCGATAGCGATGCGGATCGTCGTGGCCGTCATCGGGATGATCGGCGCGGGCATCGAGTGATGGCGTCGCGGGCAGCGGCAGGCCGTGTTGAGTAGAACCCGGAGCGGGCCGGAACGCGACGGGGTCGACGCTCGGTCCGGTTTGACGAAACAGGGAAGTCGCGGACGTATTGGGGTCCATGGCTCACGCGTCGAGTGGCGGTGCCCGTATTGGGCCGGGTGCGCGTGACTGCGGCGTGACAGTCATGAGAAGTTCTTATTACGGAGGGGCCTTGGCGGGGCCTGTTTTTTCGTTGTTCTGGCTTTGTTGGCCTTTCCTTGTTGTCTTATCGGTCTATTAGCGTTGCCCCTGTGCGGGGCGGCACCTACTTTCTTTGCTGCTGCAAAGAAAGTAGGCAAAGAAGACAGCTAAAACCGCAAACTTTTAAGCGGGTCCCCTGGCTTGGAGGGGGTAGTGGTGCATCTGGAATCCGGGCCCCCGCACATTCCGCCGTTCGTGACAAAGCCGTCATCCCTCCCACTCCGCACTACGTGCGTCGCGGACGGGTCTGCCTGGGAAACCAATGGTTTTGCCCGCGCAGCGGGGGCCGTCGGCTGCGCCTCGGCGATGCGCCGAAACCACCAGTGGGTTTTGAACGGGGTTTCGGTGCGCGTAGCGCCGCCGGAAGAATGACTGCCTTGTCACTAGCGCGGAATGTGCGGGAGCACGGATTCCAGATGCACCACTACCTCACGCGGACCGAGGGACCAGCTTAAGAGTTTGCGGTTTTAGCTGTCTTCTTTGCCTACTTTCTTTGCAGCAGCAAAGAAAGTAGGTGCCGCCCCGCACAGGGGCTACGCTAATAGACCGACAAGCCAGCAAGGAAAGGCCAACACCGCACGAACAAAGGCAAAAAAGGCCTCCCACGCCCAAGGAGAGCACCGCATTCGGCCCATCGCCCACGCGCGCTAGCGCCCAACCGCTACCACCCGCGTCCCCGCGAGCCGATCATGCAAAAACTGCCGCTGCGGATCAAAACGCCCACTCGCGGCCCACACCACGAACCAGACGCCCGCAATAACAAGCGTCTGCGGCACCCGCAACCCAAGAAGTGGATGCAACGCCAGCGGCGGCAAAAACCACAACCAGGCGAACACATACCGCGCAATCGCCCGCCCAACCGAAACCGGCGCGCCATCAGCGCCAACAACCCGTAATCGCCAGGTTTTCATCGGCAGCGTCTGGCCGCCGTGCGTCCAGAACCAGACGAAGTACACGCCAACCACGAGGCCGATCCAGCCGGCGAGCAGGTTGTGATGCGCGAGCCCGTTACGCTGCTGCGTCAGCGTGCTGAACAGATAGCCGGCGACAAACACGACGCCGAACAGAATGACCGCTTCGTAGAGCAGTGCCGCGAGCCGTCGCCGGACGGTGGGCGCCGTGCCGCCGGGTGCGGCGGCAGGCAGGGTGGGGGTGGCGAGCGGCTGGGACACGTAATGGGTTCGGGGCCGGAATCAGGAGCCGTGGAAGATTGCCGGCGCTTCGGCAGGCGACACGGGCACCGGCGTCGCCGGTACGAAGCTGCCCGCCGCCGGAATCGCAGGCGTTGCCGGCAGCGAGGCCGCGGCCGGCGCGGAGGCAGCCGGCGCGGCGCTCGCCGCCGCGGCAGCACTGGCGCCGTGCTCGCGCGCATTCACGAACCGGTCGATGCCCTTGATCTCGTTGCGAGCCGATGGCGGCGCGCTGACGACGCTGGGGCGACGCTTGCGTTCGCTCGCGGCGAGCCGCTCCTTCGTTTCTTCGGGCAGCTGTTGGTACGCTTTCCACGCGTTCTGGCGCGCTTCGCGCGGCAACTCCTTCGAAACCTGGTAGTTTTCGCGCGCGACGCGGCGCTGATCGGGCGTCATGCGCACCCATTCACTCATGCGCTCATGCAGACGCTTTTGCGCATCCGGCGACATCTTTGCGTATCGCGACGCAATCTTGATCCACTTTCGCTTGCGTTCGTCGCTAAACGAATCCCATTGCGATGCGAATGGGGCCAGCGCGGCGTGGTCGGCGGCGCTCAGGCGTGACCACGCGAGGGGGCTATTGCTGCCCGGCAGGCCGGGCAATTCGACGGAAAGTGCGGGGGCGGGCGCGGGCGCGGCGACGTTGACGCCGGGCGACGGATTGCCCGCCGACGATGGGCTCGGGTGAAAGCGCGGATAGGTCGCGACAAACGACACCAGGGCCGCGATCGCGCATCCGAAAACAACGGCCAGGCCGCGCTTGTAACTCACCCGAGGAATCTCCCGCTCAGTGGGCGCGTGAAAGATACGCGTTGAAGCCGTGGTCGAGATAGGCATTGAGCGGCAGGTCGTCGCTTAGCATGGCGGCATCGATGTCGGCAAGTTCGGCGGTGCGCTGGTGATCTTCCCAGTACGCGATGCCGATCAGGCTCACGACCAGCGCGGCCAGCGGCCACGCGAGCGCGAAGCGGCGCAGCGGCCAGCGGCGGCGCGGCTCGAAGCCTCCCTGCGGTAGCCCCGCCATCCCGGCCGGCATGCCGGCGAACGCAGGCACGAACACCGGCTCGCTGACGGCTTCGGGCTTTTTGCGCGCCAACGCGGCACGACGCGCGGCAGCGAGCCGGTCGACGGTGGCGGGAGGGAGGCTGGCGGTGGTTTCGTCGAGCGCGCGGCGCAGTTGACGCGCAAACTCGAGTTCTGTGTTTTCAAGGGAGCTCATAGCGTGATTCCTTTCGCCTTGAGCGCTTGCGCCAGCGTGTGAGTGGCCCGGGAGCAGTGCGTTTTCACGCTGCCTTCGGAGCAGCCCATTGCGGCGGCAGTCTCGGCGACATCCATATCCTCCCAATAACGCATGAGAAACGCCTCCCGTTGACGTGCCGGTAATTTCTGGATCTCGTTGTCGATCGACTGCAGGACCTGCTCTCGTTCGAGCTTCTGTTCGTTGCTCTCGGCGCCAGCCGAACCCGCCTCGGCCTCGAGGGTTTCCAGCGGATCGAACTCGTCGTCGTCGGCATTGCCGAGCGACGAGAATAGACTAACCCAGGTGTTGCGTACTTTGGCACGGCGGAAATAGTCGTGCGTCGCATTCTGCAGAATACGCTGAAACAGCAGCGGTAGCTCGGCCGCCGGACGGTCGCCGTATTTCTCGGCGAGCTTGATCATCGCGTCTTGCACGATGTCGAGGGACGCATCGTCGTCCCGCACGGCGTAGACCGTCTGCTTGAATGCGCGCCTTTCGACGCCCGCCAGAAAATCGGCGAGTTCCTTGTCTGATGCCATCCGGTTGGGGTCGGCGCAGCAAGCGTGCGCGTAATCGGTCGAAAAATGTCGTAAAACTCGCGGATGCTAACAAACTTTTGCTCCGATAGGGTGAAACCTGCTCAAGCTTGCATTTGCATGACGGTCGACATTCCGTCCGATCGCGCGCTCTTACGCGCGAGCCAAATGGCAATATTTTCTTGACCGCGAGCGCGTCAGAAGCTATCGTCGCTGGTTCGCAACATAAGTGAGTTGTCTCAATTGAGGTGTGGCCCAAGAAGCCCTCCTGTCAACTGGACGCGCCGCTTGAACCCGAGCCACAAGCCCGGCAGAGAGCACCCGATCAATTTTTTGCCGAAAATTCGAAAGGTGAATCAATGAATATGCCCAGCGCGGAATTCTCCACGTCGGATACTACCCCCCATCACGAAGCAGACTCTATCGGCGCCACCGTGCTCATGAAGGCACTGGCCGACGAAGACGTCGAGTTCATCTGGGGCTATCCCGGCGGCTCGGTACTCTACATTTACGACGAGCTGTACAAGCAGGACAAGTTCCAGCATGTGCTCGTGCGCCACGAGCAGGCCGCCGTGCATGCCGCGGACGCCTACGCGCGCTCCACCGGCAAGGTCGGCGTGTGTCTCGTGACCTCCGGTCCCGGCGTCACCAACGCGGTGACCGGCATCGCGACCGCCTATATGGATTCGATCCCGTTGGTCGTGATCAGCGGCCAGGTGCCGACTGCCGCGATCGGTCAGGATGCATTCCAGGAATGCGACACGGTCGGCATCACGCGTCCCTGCGTGAAGCACAACTTCCTCGTGAAGGACGTGCGCGATCTCGCCGCCACGGTCAAGAAAGCTTTCTACATCGCCCGTACCGGCCGTCCCGGCCCAGTGCTGATCGACATTCCGAAGGACGTGTCGAAGACGCCGTGCCAATACGAGCCGATCAAGAGCGTTTCGCTGCGCTCATACAACCCGGTCACGAAGGGCCACTCCGGTCAGATCCGCAAGGCGGTGTCGCTGCTGCTGTCGGCGAAGCGTCCGTATATCTACACCGGCGGCGGCATCGTGCTCGCGGATGCGTCGCGTGAATTGAACCAGTTCGCCGATCTGCTCGGCTATCCGGTCACCAATACGCTAATGGGTCTGGGCGGCTACCGCTCGAGCGACAAGAAATTCCTCGGCATGCTCGGCATGCACGGCACGTACGAAGCCAATATGGCGATGCAGCACTGCGACGTGCTGATCGCGATCGGCGCGCGCTTCGACGACCGCGTGATCGGCGATCCGAGCCACTTCGCGTCGCGGCCGCGCAAGATCATCCATATCGACATCGATCCCTCTTCCATTTCCAAGCGCGTCAAGGTCGACATTCCGATCGTCGGCGACGTGAAGGAAGTGCTGAAGGAACTGATCGAGCAGTTGCAGACGGCCGAGCATGGGCCCGACGCAGCGGCGCTCGCCGACTGGTGGAAGGACATCGAAGGCTGGCGCGCGAAAGATTGCCTGAAGTTCGACCGCAAGAGCGACATCATCAAGCCGCAGTACGTGGTCGAAAAGGCGTGGGAGCTGACCGACGGTAACGCGTTCGTGTGCTCCGACGTCGGCCAGCACCAGATGTGGGCCGCGCAGTTCTACAAGTTCAACAAGCCGCGTCGCTGGATCAATTCCGGTGGCCTCGGCACGATGGGCTTCGGCTTACCGGCCGCGATGGGCGTGAAGATGGCCCATCCGGACGACGACGTGCTGTGCATCACGGGCGAAGGCTCGATCCAGATGTGTATCCAGGAGCTGTCGACCTGCAAGCAGTACGACCTGCCGATCAAGATTATTTCGCTGAATAACCGCTATCTGGGCATGGTGCGCCAGTGGCAGCAGATCGAATACAGCAAACGCTATTCGCATTCGTACATGGATGCGCTGCCGGACTTCGTGAAGCTCGCCGAAGCGTACGGACACGTGGGCATGCGCATCGAGCGCACGGCCGATGTGGAACCTGCGCTGAAGGAAGCGCTGCGCCTGAAGGATCGCACGGTGTTTCTCGACTTCCAGACCGATCCGACCGAAAACGTCTGGCCGATGGTTCAGGCCGGCAAGGGCATCACCGAGATGCTCATGGGTTCGGAAGATCTTTAACGACGGGGCGTCTGGATAACTCCAGCGCCGGCTTCGTGATGCGCGCCTTCAAAAAAGGCGAGGGCAGACGAAGCGGCGCCGCTCCGCTCGCAGACATCGACAAAACATCTGGAAGAAGCGAAACATGAGACACATCATTTCCGTCCTGCTGGAAAACGAACCAGGCGCGCTGTCGCGCGTGGTGGGTCTGTTCTCCGCACGCGGCTACAACATTGAAACCTTGACGGTGGCTCCGACCGAAGACCGTTCGCTGTCGCGCATGACCATCGTCTCCGTTGGCTCGGACGACGTGATCGAACAGATCACGAAGCATCTGAACCGCCTGATCGAGGTGGTGAAAGTGGTCGACCTTACCGAGGGCGCCCACATCGAACGCGAGCTGATGCTGATCAAGGTGAGGGCGGTCGGCAAGGAACGTGAGGAGATGAAGCGGATGGCGGACATTTTCCGCGGCCGCATCATCGACGTCACCGAAAAGACCTACACGATCGAATTGACGGGGGCGAGCGACAAGCTCGACGCCTTCATCGAGGGGCTCGATTCCACGGCGATTCTCGAGACGGTCCGCACGGGCAGTTCGGGCATCGGTCGCGGCGAGCGCATTCTGAAGGTCTGACGTCGCGTTTCGCAAGGCCGGGCAACGCGGTATCGCCCGGCTGGCAATAACAACATTCGCAGTACCTGAATTTCTCTGAATCATCGAATCTAGCCAAGGAACCGACATGAAAGTTTTCTACGACAAGGACGCCGATCTCTCCCTCATCAAGGGCAAGCAGGTCACCATCATCGGCTATGGCTCGCAAGGCCATGCGCACGCGCTGAACCTGAAGGAAAGCGGCGTGAACATCACGGTCGGTCTGCGCAAGGGCGGCGCATCATGGAGCAAGGCTGAAAACGCCGGCCTGCAAGTCAAGGAAGTCGCGGAAGCGGTGAAGGGCGCGGACGTCGTCATGATGCTGCTGCCGGACGAGCAGATCGCCGACGTGTACGCGAAGGAAGTCCACGCGAACATCAAGCAGGGCGCAGCGCTCGCGTTCGCGCACGGCTTCAACGTTCACTACGGCCAGGTGATCCCGCGTGCCGACCTCGACGTCATCATGATCGCGCCGAAGGCGCCGGGCCACACGGTTCGCGGCACCTACTCCCAAGGTGGCGGCGTGCCGCATCTGATCGCGGTTGCGCAGGACAAGTCGGGCGCGGCGCGCGACATCGCGCTGTCGTACGCAGCGGCTAACGGCGGCGGCCGGGCCGGCATCATCGAAACGAACTTCCGCGAAGAAACCGAAACCGACCTGTTCGGCGAGCAGGCTGTGCTGTGCGGCGGTACCGTCGACCTGATCAAGGCCGGCTTCGAAACGCTGGTCGAAGCGGGTTACGCGCCGGAAATGGCGTACTTCGAGTGCCTGCACGAACTGAAGCTGATCGTCGACCTGATCTACGAAGGCGGCATCGCGAACATGAACTACTCGATCTCGAACAACGCCGAGTACGGCGAGTACGTGACGGGGCCGCGCATCGTGACCGCTGAAACGAAGAAGGCGATGAAGGCCGTGCTGACCGACATCCAGACCGGCGAATACGCGAAGAGCTTCATCATCGAGAACAAGGCTGGCGCACCGACGCTGCAATCGCGTCGCCGTCTGACGGCCGAGCACCAGATCGAGCAGGTTGGCTCGAAGCTGCGCGCGATGATGCCGTGGATCGCGAAGAACAAGCTCGTCGACCAGTCGAAGAACTAAGCGTCTCGACGTAACGAGGTTCGGCGCGGCGCTTCGGTGCGGCGGCCGGACCAGTCAAAAAGCCGTCCAAGGGTGCTGAACCCTGGGCGGCTTTTGCTATCCTACGGTTTTACAAAAACACAGAAGCCATCCATGAATTACCCTCATCCGATCATCGCGCGAGAAGGCTGGCCGTTCATCGCCATCGCGGCCGTCGTTGCATTACTGGTTCACGCCTTCGGGGGGTTCGGCTTTGCGTGGCTCTTCTGGCTGATCCTGATCTTCATCGTGCAGTTTTTCCGCGACCCGGCGCGTCCGATTCCGACGCAGGCCAACGCGGTGCTGTGTCCGGCCGACGGTCGTATCGTCGCGGTAGAAACCGCGCATGATCCTTATGCGAATCGCGAAGCGCTGAAGATCAGCGTGTTCATGAACGTATTCAACGTGCACTCGCAGCGCTCGCCCGTCGACGGTGCGATCTCGAAAGTCGAATACTTTCCTGGCGCCTATCTGAACGCGGCGGTCGATAAAGCCTCGCTCGAAAACGAGCGCAACGCGGTCGTGATCGAAATGGCCGGCGGCCAGACGGTCACGTCGGTGCAGATTGCCGGGCTGATCGCGCGGCGGATTCTTTGCTACGTCCGTGCAGGCGAGCCGCTGACCCGCGGCCAGCGTTACGGATTCATCCGCTTCGGTTCGCGCGTCGACGTGTATTTGCCGGTGGGCAGCCGTCCGCGCGTGTCGATCGGCGAGAAGGTGTCGGCGTCGTCCACGATCCTCGCCGAGCTGTAAAGCGGCATACAGGAGGTTGTCCGAATGGCCGCATTCAAACCGCGTCGACCCCGCAGCAGTGGACCGCTGCCGCGGCCGTTTCGTCGCAACAAGCCGCCGGTGGTCACGGAGTCGCCGGTCGCCGACAGCCGGCGCGCGCAGCGTCAGCAGTTCCTCAGAAAACGCGGCATCTACCTGCTGCCGAACGCATTCACCACGGCCGCGCTGTTCTGCGGCTTCTTCGCCGTCGTGCAGGCGATGAACGTGCGCTTCGAGATCGCGGCGATCGCGATCTTCGTCGCGATGGTGCTCGATGGCATGGACGGTCGCGTCGCGCGCATGACGCATACGCAAAGCGCGTTCGGCGAGCAGTTCGACAGCCTGTCGGACATGGTGTCGTTCGGTGTTGCGCCCGCGCTCGTGATGTACGAGTGGATCCTGAAGGACCTCGGCCGGTGGGGCTGGCTCGCGGCGTTCGTCTATTGTTCCGGCGCGGCGCTACGGCTCGCGCGTTTCAACACGAATATCGGCGTGGTCGACAAGCGTTTTTTCCAGGGCATGCCGAGCCCGGCCGCGGCGGCACTGATCGCCGGTTTCGTGTGGCTCGCCACCGACAACCGCGTGCCGCTGAAGCTCGTCTGGCTGCCGTGGGTCGCCTTCGTGCTGACCATCTACGCGGGCGTGACGATGGTGTCGAACGCGCCGTTCTATAGCGGCAAGGCGCTCGACGTACGGCATCGCGTGCCGTTCGGCGTGATCCTGCTGGTGGTGGTCGCCTTCGTGCTCGTGTCGTCCGATCCGCCGTTGATGCTGTTCGGTCTGTTCGTGCTGTACGGTCTGTCCGGCTACGTGTTCTGGGCGTATCAGGCGGTGCGCGGCCGGGCCAATCCGGCGCGTTCGATATCGCACGACCGTTGAGGATTTGAACCGCGCTGCATCGCAGCGGCGTACGAAAAACGGCAGCCTGCAGGCTGCCGTTTTTCGTTGATTGGTGCCGTGACGCGGTCGCTTCGGACAGCGCCGCAGGCCGCCCCGGCGCGCATTGCGCGGTGGCTGGAATGCCGCTATAGTCGTCGGATCAGTGCGTGAGCGTGGCCGATTTTGCCGGGTCGGTGAGGCCGTTCGCTGCGCCGCGCCATCATGCTTCGTTCACGCCCTTATGCGTTTTTGCGTTCCGTCCGCACCGGCCGCGATCATCGTGATCGCCCCACCTTGCCAGCGGTGGCGCCCATCGTCCCATTCCAAAACCAAGTCCCACATCTGAACGACTCCCGAGGAGGCCCGACATGTCCGACAAACTGATCATTTTCGACACCACGCTGCGTGACGGCGAGCAATCGCCCGGCGCGTCGATGACGAAGGAAGAGAAGATCCGCATCGCCAGGCAACTCGAACGGATGAAAGTCGACGTGATCGAAGCGGGCTTCGCGGCCAGCTCGAACGGCGACTTCGACGCGATCCATACGATCGCCGGCCTCGTGAAGGACAGCACGATCTGCTCGCTTGCGCGCGCGAACGACAAGGACATACAGAAGGCCGCCGACGCACTGAAGCCGGCCGATCATTTCCGCATCCACACGTTCATCGCAACGTCGCCACTGCACATGGAGAAGAAGCTGCGGATGACGCCCGAGCAGGTATTCGAGCAGGCCAGGCTTGCGGTGCGTTTCGCGCGCAAGTTCACCGACGACGTCGAATTCTCGCCGGAAGACGGCAGCCGCTCGGATTTGGACTTCCTGTGCCGTGTGCTGGAAGCGGTGATCGCCGAAGGCGCGACCACGATCAACATCGCGGACACCGTCGGCTACGGCGTGCCGGAACTCTATGGCCAACTCGTGAAGACGCTGCGCGAGCGCATTCCCAACTCGCACAAGGCGGTGTTCTCCGTGCATTGCCACAATGACCTCGGCATGGCGGTCGCGAATTCGCTCGCCGGCGTGCAGATTGGCGGCGCGCGCCAGGTCGAATGCACGATCAACGGTCTCGGCGAGCGCGCGGGCAATACGTCGCTCGAAGAAATCGTAATGGCGGTGAAGACCCGCAAGGATTACTTCGGACTCGACGTCGGCCTCGACACGACTCAGATCGTGCCGGCCTCGAAGCTCGTGTCGCAGATCACTGGCTTCGTCGTGCAGCCGAACAAGGCCGTGGTCGGCGCGAACGCTTTCGCGCACGCGTCGGGCATCCATCAGGATGGCGTGCTGAAGGCGCGCGATACTTACGAAATCATGCGCGCGGAAGACGTGGGTTGGGCCGCGAACAAGATCGTGCTCGGCAAGCTGTCGGGCCGCAATGCGTTCAAACAGCGTCTGCAGGAGCTTGGCATCGCGCTCGACAGCGAAGCCGAACTGAACACCGCGTTCGCGCGCTTCAAGGAACTCGCCGATCGCAAGGCGGAGATCTTCGACGAAGACATCATCGCCATCGTCAACGAGGAATCGGCGGAAGCGCACGAGAAGGAGCACTACAAGTTTCTGTCGATGTCGCAGCATTCCGAAACCGGCGAGCAGCCGCACGCGAAGGTCGTGTTCTCGGTAGAGGGTAAAGAGATCACCGGCGAAGCGCGCGGCAACGGACCGGTCGACGCCACCCTCAACGCGATCGAAACGGAAGTGGGCAGCGGCTCCGAACTGCTGCTGTACTCGGTCAACGCGATCACGACCGGCACGCAGGCGCAGGGCGAAGTGACCGTGCGGTTGTCGAAGAGCGGGCGCATCGTCAACGGCACGGGCACTGATCCGGATATCGTCGCGGCATCCGCGAAGGCATATTTTTCGGCGCTCAACAAGCTGTATTCGAATGCGGACAAGGTGAATCCGCAGCGCTCGGAGTAACGCGAGCATGGCGCGCCGGTAGCGCGCGATCGCTTGTGTGAATCGGAGGAGAAGCCCCGTGGTGCTCGGCACACGGGGCTTTTTTCTGCCGTCATCGCGCAGCTGCGGCGGCGCGATATGACGAAACTACTCCGCCGTGGTGCGCCGCAGCGACCAGCCGCGCGTTGCGCGGGCCTGCTCGCGGACTTGAAATCTGACGTCGACGGTAATCCCACGGCGAGGCGCATCGGCGACGAACGCGTCCAGCAGTTCGCGCACGTCGTGATCGACGAAATCGGCGCGTGTCGCATCGACGATAACGGTGGCGCCATCCGGAATCTGCTGCAGATAGTGCTTGAGCGGCACCTTACCGAGAAACGACACGTCCTTGCGAAACGACAGCAGGTAGTGATCGCCATGCTGCGCGAGCACGATCGGGCCGCGCAGGTTTGCGTACAGCGCAAACAGCATGCTGCACAGGATGCCGAGCACGATACCGATCAGCAGATCGGTGACGAGCACACCGACGACTGTGACGATAAATGGTGCGAACGGCGCGAATCCCTGCCGCGCGAGCCCGGCGAACAACGACGGCTTGGCGAGTTTGAACCCGGTGAAGATCAGGATCGCGGCAAGGCAGGCGAGCGGGATCAGGTTGATCACGCTCGTGAGCGCGAACACGCTGACGAGAAGCAACACGCCGTGAACGATCGCCGAGAGTCGGCTTTTTGCACCGGCATGGACGTTCGCGGAGCTACGCACGATCACCGCGGTGATCGGCAGGCCGCCGATCGCACCCGCGATCAGATTGCCCACGCCCTGCGCCTTCAGCTCGCGATCGGGAGGCGCGCGGCGGCGCTCCGGATCGATCTGTTCGACCGCTTCGAGGCTCAGTAGCGTTTCGAGACTTGCGAGGATGGCGATCGTGATCGCAACGCGCCATATGTCGGGATTGACGAGCTGGGCGAACCGTGGGCCGAAGTCGGCCGACGCGAGCACGGCCTGCAGTGCCGCGAACGATTCCAGCGACGGCAACGCGACCCGCCCTTCGGCGGGCGGCGCCAACGATGGCGCGACGAGATTGAGGGCGAGCGTCGCGCCGATGCCGAGCAGCACCACCGCGAGCGGCGCGGGCATGATGCGCACGACAGCGAAGCGGCGCAGCGCGCGCGTTTCCCAGCCGGCGAGGATCGCGAGCGACAGCAGTGTGATCAGCACGGCGGTCGGTGAGATTGGGCCGAGCGGCGTTGCGACCGCCGCCGCCGACTGGCCGGAGTCGGCGGTGCCGGACAGCCCCAGCGCAACGGGAAACTGCTTGAGGATCAACAGCACGCCGATGGCCGCGAGCATCCCCTTGATCACCGGCGACGGCACGTAGGCGGCGAACCGGCCGGCCTTGAGCATGCCGAAGCCGAACTGGATGACGCCCGACAGCAGTACGGCCAGCAGGAAAGCGGAAAAGCCGCCAAGCCGTGCGATGCCGTCGACGACGATCACGACGAGGCCCGCGGCCGGGCCGCTCACGCTCAGACGCGAGCCGCTCAGCGCGGCAACCACGAGCCCGCCAATGATGCCGGACACCAGTCCGGCAAACGGGTCGACGCCCGATGCGTGAGCAATGCCGAGGCAAAGCGGCAGGGCCACCAGAAAAACGGCCGTTCCGGCGAGCACGTCGCTCTGGAGCGCGGAGAAAGAGGTTTGATTATCCATGGTGTCGAAGAGCGAGAGGTGGGACGATGGGCGACGAACAGGTATGGCCCGATGACGATTCCGCTGTCGGCTCCGTCCGCGGTTCGAATGGGACGGGCGACGCGCTTCGCTAGGCCGCGCTGTGCGCCGCGGTCGTGCAGGTCATCGCGTCGTCGGCGGTATAGCCGGAGGTGAGAACCTTGATGCGCCCGTCGTCGAGCGCAAAGATCCAGCCGTGCACGAGCGGCGCCGGCTCAGCCTCGTGCACGATCGGGCTCACCCGTAGCTGCCGCACCTGTTCGAGCACGTTCAGCTCGGCGAGGCGATTGACGCGATCCGGCTCGGTCGCCGCGCCGTCCAGCTCCGAGTGATGCGTTTTGGCGAGCGCGCAGAGCGGCGCGATACGGCGGTTCACATGGGGCAGCGCGGGGTCCGGCGGCAGCAGCGCGGCGCGCACGCCGCCGCAGCCATAGTGGCCGCAGACGATCACATGGCCGACCTTGAGCACCCGCACCGCGTATTCAAGGACGCTCGCGACGTTGTCGTCGCTGGGATGAAACAGGTTGGCGATGTTGCGATGGACGAACAGATCGCCTGGCTCGCAATGCGTGATCGTTTCGGCGGGCACGCGGCTGTCCGCGCAGCCGATCCAAAGAATGTGTGGATTCTGTCCGCGCATCAGGTCGCGAAAAAATGCCGGATTACGCGTCGCGGTTTCATGGGCCCACGCGACGTTGGCGACCAGCAGGTGTTTGGGTCGGTTCATCGTAGCAACTCCGTATGAGAGGCAATTGACCTGGCACCGGACCGAAACCGCGTCTGCACGTGATTGCGAGCCGGTGCCCGAACGGCGTTTACAATAACCTTTCTTTCGCAAAATTGTGGACGTAAACAGGATAAAATTCTGTTTTATGCTTAAACAATAAAAAAGCCGCCTATCGAAGGCGGCTTTTTTGAGATTTGGTGCTTCTTCCGAAGAGGGTGCTCAGTGCTCAGAACAGGTTGCGGCGGTCGGGGTCGTGCAGCGGGTCGGGGGTCTTCTGCGTGAGGCGCAAGATGCCCTGGTCATCGAAGTAGAAGTTGTACATCATGTACCAGACGTTGTCTTCGAGATAGCGATAGGTCCAGACTTCGCGCCTCATCAGCGGGAAGTACGACGTTTCGACCGGGCGGCCGAAGTTCACCAGCACGTCGCCGCGTGTCCATTTGCCGATCTCGGCGCGGTAGAACTCGTTGGGTTGCAGCACCTGGCGCATGTTGATGATCTTGCCGGCTGCGTTGATGTCGGCGGCGGTGGTGGTTTCGCCCATCGGTTGGGTCGGCCACATCAGACGCTTGCCGCCGTCGGGCAGATCATAGGTTTCGCGCGGCGGACCGAGACGCGCGATGACCGTCGATGCGTCCGCTCCCTGTTGATACTGCTGCCACGGCTGGGCGCAGCCGGCGAGCGCGAGCACGCTCAGGCAAACGAGCGCGGCGCGGCGCAGACTGGCGCCGGCCGGGGCTGTGATAGCAGCCGCCGTGGGGTGGTGGCGGTTCGGCATGTATTCCTCCGATGGCGTTTGAATAGCGGTTCTTATCATCGAAACACACCATTTTGACACGCGCTGTGGCGAAAGAACGGCGTTGCTTGAACGTACGTCGCCACCAAACGGTAACGGATGCGCCGGCTTGCCTATTCCGTGCGCGTCATCCTATGATCCGCGCTTCGAAGATTCAGAGCGGACGACCATGACGGCGATGTGGCGAGGGGCGGCGGCGGTTGCGCTGACGGCGATTTCGATGGCAGTGGCGGGAGTTGGCGTGGCTGAGGCGGCGAATCCGGCCTCGACGGGCGCGAGTCAGGCGTCCGCGCCGGGGACCGTTCCGCCCGCCGGCAAGCCGGGGAGCCGCGCGGCCACGCTGGCGGCAAGCCCGGCCGGTAATCACGCAAGCAAGTCCGCCAGCCTGCCGGCCGGCAAACTCACCGGCACGCCAATCCAGCTCGCGCTGATCGAAGGCATGTCCGGCCCGTTCGCGAACGCGGGCGCGGCGGTCGAGCGCAATCTGCGTTTCGGTGTCGAGCAGGTCAACGCGCACGGCGGCGTGGAACTCGCGGACGGCGCGCATCCGTTCGAACTCGTCGTGCTCGACAGCAAGGGCAGCACGGAGGAAGCGCTGACGCAATTGCGCGCGGCCGCGGATCGCCATATCGGCTACATCCTGCAGGGCAATAGCTCGGCGGTCGCCGCGGCGCTGATCGGCGCGATCGAGAAGCAGAACAGCCGCGAGCCGGACAACCGCGAACTGTTCCTCAACTACTCCGCCGACGACCCCGCGCTCACCAACGCGGACTGCAGCTTCTGGCACTTCCGCTTCGACGCGCACGCCGGCATGCGGATGGCCGCGCTCGCCGAGGTGATCGAGCGCGACAAGGCGGTGAAAAAGGTGTACCTGCTGAACCAGGATTACAGCTTCGGACACGACGTGAGCAGCCTCGCGCGTTCGACGCTCGCGGCGAAGCGTCCCGACATCGCGGTGGTCGGCGACGAATTTCACCCGATCGGCCGCGTGAAGGATTTCGCGCCGTACATCGCGAAGATCCGCGCGAGCGGCGCGGACGCCGTGATCACCGGCAACTGGGGCAACGACCTGACGCTGCTCGTGAAGGCGGCGCGCGAGCAGGGCCTCGACACGAAGTTCTACACGTTCTACGGTAACAGCCTCGGCGCGCCGGCCGCGCTTGGCGACGCAGGCGTGGGTCACGTGATCGCGGTGGCCGAGTGGCATCCGAATGTCGGTGGCGCGGCCTCCGACGCGTGGTACGCGGCGTTCCGCGCGCGCTTTCCGGCCGCCCAGGACGACTATCCGGTGCTGCGCATGCCACTGATGATCGAAACGCTCGCCGCCGCGATGAGCCGCGCCGGCAGCGCCGCTCCGACGGCGGTCGCGAAAGCGCTCGAGGGCATCCGCTTCGACAACGGTATTCACGCATCGTGGATGCGCGCCGATGACCATCAGCTGATCCAGCCCCTCTACGTGATGCAGATGGACAAAGCAGGCACACCCGGCGTGCATTTCGATAACGAAGGGTCGGGCTATGGCTTTCGCACGGTGCTGGCGATACCAGCCGAGCGCACACTATTGCCGACGGTCTGCCGGATGCGGCGCCCCTGAGCGCCCGCGAGCGACACTCAATCCGCCTTGCTGGCCCGGGGTTCGCGGCCGGAATCGGCTGTGCTACAATACGCGTCCCGTTGTTGGGCTGGGTTCTGATTCAGTTAATTCAGCCACGAACGGGACTCAGTAAATTGTGAAACGGGTATCCCACGGCACGGCCTTTCTTCCGTGACCGCCTGTCCAGTTATCAAGGAAATTGACATGTCCGCAGTTGAAGCAAGCAAGAAGTCCGAAGTCGTCGCGCAATTCGCACGCGCAGCCAACGACACCGGCTCCCCCGAAGTTCAGGTCGCGCTGCTCACGACCCGTATCAACGAACTGACCTCCCACTTCAAGGAGCACACGAAGGATCACCACAGCCGCCGCGGTCTGCTGCGCATGGTGAGCCGCCGTCGCAAGTTGCTCGACTACCTGAAGGGTAAGGACGCGGATCGTTACCGCAGCCTGATCGAGAAGCTGGGTCTGCGTAAGTAATCGGCCAGTCGTTCAGCAAGATGCCTGTGTCAGTTTCGCTGATACAGGCATTTTGTTTTTGCGCGGTGCGCTTCGTGTAACGCGCGCCGCCTGTGATCCGCGGCGTATGCCGGTTCGCGCGGCGTCTACGGGCAAGCGCAGTAGCAGTAGCAGAACAACAGCAGTAGAAGAAGCAGTAACAGGAAACAAGGCCGGGCTTCAGGGCGGAGTTTTGTGTCATTCCAGCGGTTCGCGCGCAGTCGCAGCACGTGGCTCTCTGGAATGGCATAGCACGACTCTTCCCATGCGGCGCCGGCTTGGCGTTGCCGCGCCGCTCCGGTCCGCGCGGCATTACGATGAGGAAAAGCAATGACTATGTTCAATAAGATCGTCAAAGAGTTTAAGTGGGGCCAGCACAACGTTCGCCTCGAAACCGGTGAAATCGCTCGCCAGGCGGGCGGCGCGGTGATCGTCGACGTCGAAGATACCGTGGTGCTCGCCACCGTGGTCGGCGCGAAGACCGCGAAGCCGGGCCAGGACTTCTTCCCCCTCACCGTCGATTACATCGAAAAGACTTACGCCGCCGGCAAGATCCCGGGTGGCTTCTTTCGTCGCGAAGGCCGTCCGTCGGAAGGCGAGACGCTGATCTCGCGCCTGATCGACCGTCCGCTGCGTCCGCTCTTCCCGGAAGGCTTCTACAACGAAGTGCAGGTCGTGATTCACGTGCTGTCGCTGAATCCGGAAATCCCCGCCGACATCCCTGCGCTGATCGGCGCCTCGGCGGCGCTCGCGGTGTCCGGTCTGCCGTTCAACGGCCCGGTCGGCGCGGCGCGCGTGGCCTATATCAACAACGAATACGTGCTGAACCCGACGCGTCCGCAGATGAAGGAATCGGCACTCGACCTCGTCGTCGCCGGCACGGAACGCGCGGTGCTGATGGTCGAATCGGAAGCGCAGCAATTGAGCGAAGAAGTGATGCTCGGCGCCGTCGTGTTCGGTCACGAGCAGATGCAGACCGCGATCGACGCGATCCACGAACTCGTCCGGGAAGGCGGCAAGCCCGAGTGGGACTGGCAGCCCGCCGCAAAGAACGAAGCGCTGATCGCACGCGTGACCGAACTCGCGCAGGCCGATCTGCTCGCCGCTTACCAGATCCGCGACAAGCAGGCTCGCTCGACCAAGCTGAAGGAAGTCTACGCGGCGACCTCGGCGAAGCTCGAGGAAGAAGCGGCGGCAGCGGGCACCGTGGCGGCCGACAAGGCGTCGGTCGGCAACGTGCTGTTCGACATCGAAGCGAAGATCGTCCGTACGCAGATCCTGAACGGCGAGCCGCGTATCGACGGCCGCGACACGCGCACCGTGCGCCCGATCGAAATCCGCACCGGCGTGCTGCCGCGTACCCACGGCTCGGCGCTGTTCACGCGCGGCGAGACGCAGGCGATGGTGGTCGCGACGCTCGGCACGAAGGGCGACGAGCAAAACATCGACGCGCTCGAAGGCGAGTACCGCGAACGCTTCATGCTCCACTACAACATGCCTCCGTTCGCGACGGGCGAAACGGGCCGCGTCGGTTCGCCGAAGCGCCGTGAAATCGGTCACGGCCGTCTCGCCAAGCGCGCGCTCGTCGCGTGCCTGCCGAGCGCCGACGAGTTCGGCTACTCGATCCGCGTCGTGTCGGAAATCACCGAATCGAACGGTTCGTCGTCGATGGCTTCGGTGTGCGGCGGCTGCCTCGCGCTGATGGACGCCGGCGTGCCGATGAAGGCGCACGTCGCCGGTATCGCGATGGGCCTGATCCTCGAAGGTAATCGCTTCGCGGTGCTGACCGACATTCTCGGCGACGAAGATCACCTCGGCGACATGGACTTCAAGGTCGCGGGTACGGAACAAGGCGTGACCGCGCTGCAGATGGACATCAAGATTCAGGGCATCACGAAGGAAATCATGCAGGTCGCGCTCGCGCAGGCGAAGGAAGGCCGCATGCACATCCTCGGCAAGATGACCTCGGCCGTGGCCGGCGCGAACACCCAACTGTCGGAGTTCGCACCGCGCATGATCACGATCAAGATCAACCCGGAAAAGATTCGCGACGTGATCGGCAAGGGCGGCTCGGTGATCCGCGCGCTCACCGAAGAAACCGGCACGACGATCGACATTTCGGATGACGGCGTCGTCACGATCGCGAGCACGAACAGCGAAGGCATGGCCGAAGCGAAGCGTCGTATCGAAGCGATCACGATGGAAGTCGAAGTGGGCCAGGTGTACGAAGGCACCGTGCTCAAGCTGCTCGACTTCGGCGCGATCGTGAACATCCTGCCGGGTAAGGATGGTCTGCTGCATATCTCCGAGATCGCGAACGAGCGCATCAAGGACATCAACGACTATCTGAAGGATGGCCAGCAGGTGAAGGTCAAGGTCATCCAGACGGACGAGAAGGGTCGTGTGCGTCTGTCGGCGAAGGCATTGCTGAACGACGCGCCGCAAGGCGAGCCGACGCCGCAGTAAGGCGGTAGCGGACAAACGGCCGGCCGTGTCATGCGCGCCGGCCGTTTTTCATGCAGGATGGATTGCGTTGCGCATTCGAATCGCAGCGGTGCGCTACGGCAGACGGCGGCAACGGGTAGGTAACGCAATCCAATCTTGGAGTTGACGCAGATGAAAGCGATCGAAATCACTGAATTCGGTGCGCCGGAAGTCCTCAAGCTGGCGGAGCGTCCGACGCCGCAGCTCAAGGCTGGCGAGGTGCTGATCAAGGTGGCGGCATCCGGCATCAATCGTCCGGACGTGTTTCAGCGCAAGGGCGGCTATGCGCCGCCGCCGGGAGCGTCGGATCTGCCGGGGCTGGAGGTGGCGGGCGAGATCGTCGGCGGCACGATCGACGCGAAGAGCAACCCGTTTGGTCTGAAGATCGGCGATCGCGTGTGCGCGCTGCTCGCGGGCGGCGGCTACGCGGAATTTGCGGCCGCGCCGCTGCTGCAATGCCTGCCGGTGCCGACGGGGTTGTCGGATATCGAAGCGGCTTCGCTGCCCGAGACTTTTTTCACGGTGTGGAGCAACGTCTTCAATCGCGCGCAGCTCGGCCAGGGCGAGGGCGGTGCGAATGAAACGCTGCTCGTGCAGGGTGGTTCGAGCGGCATCGGCGTGACGGCGATCCAGATTGCGCACGCGCTCGGCTTCCGTGTGTTCGCGACCGCGGGTTCGGACGAAAAGTGCCGCGCGTGCGAAGCGCTCGGCGCCGAACGCGCGATCAACTACAGGACTGAAGATTTCGTCGAAGTCATCAAGTCGCTGACCAACGATCGTGGCGTCGACGTGATCCTCGACATGGTGGCAGGCAGCTACGTGCCGCGCGAATTGTCGGCTCTCGCCGACGGTGGCCGTATCGTACTAATTGCGCTGCTCGGCGGCGCGAAGGCGGAGCTGAACCTGAACGAAGTGTTGCGTCGCCGTCTGACGGTGACCGGTTCGACGCTGCGACCACGGCCGATCGAGTTCAAGGCGCAGATCGCCGCGCAACTGAAGGAGCGCGTGTGGCCGCATCTCGAAGCTGGGCGCATCAAGCCGGTCGTGCATCGCGTGTTTCCGGCCGCCCAGGCTGCCGACGCGCATGCGCTGATGGAAAGCGGCACGCACGTCGGCAAGATCGTGTTGACGTGGGGTCAGGAGGCTTGACGTCATCGGTTTGACCCGATCCACCCCACGCAGTAAAATTGCGCGTTTTGCGCGCGCCGGATCAATCCGACGGGCGGGCCGCGAGCGCAGGAACGAACTGCAGCGAGGCGCGAGCGAAGTCCGCCGGCAGCAGGCCGGACTGGCAAGACAGGACAATACGAGACGATGTCGAATCAACAACGAGCCAAACTGGTAGTCGGTAACTGGAAGATGCATGGGCGGCTCGCCGCGAACGCCGCGTTGCTGCAGGCAGTGGCACAGGGCGCCAGTGAATTGCCGGCCGACGTGCGCGTCGGTGTGTGCGTGCCGAGCCTCTATCTCGGGCAGACTCAGTCGCTGCTCGAAGGCAGCCCGGTCGTGTGGGGCGTGCAGGACGTGTCCGCGTTCACGCATGGCGCCTATACCGGCGAAGTGGCTGCGCCGATGGTGACGGACTTCGGCGCCACGTTTGCGATCGTCGGGCACTCGGAGCGCCGCGCGTATCACCGCGAAAGCGCCGAACTGGTCGCGGTGAAAGCGCAGCGTGTGCTCGAGGCGGGTTTGACGCCGATCGTGTGCGTCGGCGAAACGCTCGAAGAACGCGAAGCGGATTGCACCGAGCAGGTCGTCGGCGGTCAGCTCGACGAGGTGCTCGCGAAGCTGTCGGCTCAGGAAGCGGCTCGCCTCGTCGTCGCGTATGAGCCGGTGTGGGCAATTGGCACCGGCAAGAGCGCATCGGCGGCACAGGCGCAGGCCGTGCATGGGTTCCTGCGCGCACGTCTCGCGGCCAAGGGTGCGGCGGACGTGCCGTTGCTATACGGCGGCAGCGTTAAGCCGGACAACGCGGAAGAACTGTTCCGTCAGCTCGATATCGACGGCGGCCTGATCGGCGGCGCGTCGTTGAAAGATCAGGATTTCCTGGCGATCTGCAAGGCGGCCGCTGCGACCAGCGTAGCTGGTTAAGCTGGGCGTCTCGGCGAGGATGACTCCATTTCGCGCAACACACAGTGTGCGGCGCGGTTAAATAAAGACTCAGGTGAGTGTGATGCTGTATTTGAAAACATTGATTATCGTCGTTCAGTTGTTGTCGGCGTTCGGGGTCATCGGACTTGTGTTGCTGCAGCACGGCAAAGGTGCCGATATGGGCGCGGCTTTCGGCAGCGGCGCGTCGGGTAGCCTGTTCGGTGCGACGGGTTCGGCGAACTTCCTGTCGCGTACCACGGCAGTGCTCGCAGCGCTGTTCTTTGCCACGACACTGGCACTCACTTACCTTGGTGCGTATCACGTGAAGCCGTCGGCAGGCGTGCTGGGCGCGGCAGCTACTGCGCCGGTCGCGGCTTCGGCGCCGGCTGCGGGCTCGGCCCCGGTGGCGGCAGCGCCGGCTTCGCCTGCGTCGGTTCCGGCGACGGGCGTGCCGAAATAAATTTTCGGCGGACGTGGTCTTGTGCGTTGAACAATCTGCTTAAGCAAGTTACAATTCAAGTCTTGAAGCGATTCGCGGGTTTTGCAAGTTGTTTTCCCGGATTGCATATAGTGCCGACGTGGTGAAATTGGTAGACACGCTATCTTGAGGGGGTAGTGGCGAAAGCTGTGCGAGTTCGAGTCTCGCCGTCGGCACCAAATGTTATCTAAATGCCAGCCGTTTGCTTCGCTTCGGCTGGCATTTTCACTTCTGGCGTATCGCTGTACAGCTTACGTCATGCGCGTTGAGGAAGTGATTTCGCGTCAGGGGTGCTATGCTCCTGACGGCACTCAGAACCAACCGATTGAGGATTGTCTTGAACCTCGCAGCCTATTTCCCCGTTTTGCTGTTCCTTATTGTGGGCACCGGTTTAGGCGTAGCACTGGTCAGTATTGGCAAGCTCCTCGGTCCCAACAAGCCCGACACCGAGAAAAACGCACCGTACGAGTGCGGCTTCGAAGCATTCGAAGATGCGCGCATGAAATTCGACGTGCGCTACTACCTCGTCGCCATTCTCTTCATCATTTTCGACCTTGAGACCGCATTCCTGTTCCCGTGGGGCGTGGCGTTGCGTGACATCGGCTGGACTGGGTTCACGGCAATGATGATTTTCCTGCTCGAGTTCCTGCTTGGCTTTGCCTACATCTGGAAGAAGGGCGGCCTCGACTGGGAATGATGGATTAATCGCCGGTTTGCGTGGGTGGCCAGGCTTGCCGCCCCGTCTGGAGTGGAAAGCAAATGAGTATCGAAGGGGTCTTGAAGGAAGGGTTTGTCACCACTACGGCGGACAAACTGATCAACTGGACGCGCACCGGCTCGCTGTGGCCGATGACGTTCGGTCTTGCGTGCTGCGCGGTCGAGATGATGCATGCGGGCGCTGCCCGTTATGATCTCGACCGTTTCGGCGTGGTGTTTCGTCCGAGTCCGCGTCAGTCGGACGTGATGATCGTCGCCGGCACGCTGTGCAACAAGATGGCGCCCGCTCTGCGCAAGGTTTACGACCAGATGGCGGAGCCGCGGTGGGTGATCTCGATGGGCTCATGCGCGAACGGCGGTGGCTATTACCACTACTCATACTCGGTGGTGCGCGGCTGCGACCGGATCGTCCCGGTCGATGTGTACGTGCCGGGTTGTCCGCCCACGGCGGAAGCGCTGGTATACGGCGTGATCCAGCTGCAAGCCAAGATTCGCCGCACTAACACCATCGCCCGTCAATAAGGCCAACGCCTCCCCACAATATGGCAAGCAAACTCGAGACCCTGAAAGCGAACCTCGAGGCGGCCTTTGGCGGCCTCCTGTTGAGCGTGACCGAGTCGGTCGGTGAATTGACGATCGTCGTCAAGGCCGGCGACTACCTCAACGTGGCAAAGCGTCTGCGCGACGATCGCTCGCTCGGTTTCGAGCAGTGTGTCGACCTGTGCGGCGTCGATTATCAGACCTATGCCGAAGGCGCTTACGACGGCCCGCGTTTTGCGGCAGTGCTGCATCTGCTGTCGGTACAAAACAACTGGCGTCTGCGGCTGCGCGTGTTCGCGCCGGACGACGACATGCCGATCCTGCCGTCCGTCGTCGATATCTGGAATTCGGTCAACTGGTACGAGCGCGAAGCGTTCGACCTGTACGGCATCGTCTTCGAAGGCCACCCGGACCTGCGCCGCATTCTGACCGACTACGGTTTCATCGGTCATCCGTTCCGCAAGGATTTCCCGGTCTCCGGCTACGTCGAGATGCGTTACGACCCGGAAGAGAAGCGCGTCGTTTATCAGCCGGTGACGATCGAGCCGCGGGAAATCACGCCGCGCGTGATCCGCGAGGATCGCTATGGCGGTCTGAAACACTAAGAGAACGTCATGGCAGAGATCAAGAACTACACGCTCAACTTTGGTCCGCAGCACCCGGCAGCGCACGGTGTGTTGCGTCTCGTGCTCGAACTCGACGGCGAAGTGATCCAACGCGCCGATCCGCACATCGGTCTGCTGCATCGCGCGACTGAAAAGCTCGCCGAAAGCAAGACGTTCATCCAGTCGGTGCCGTACATGGACCGTCTCGACTACGTGTCGATGATGGCCAACGAGCACGGCTACGTGCTCGCCATTGAAAAGCTGCTCGGCATCGACGTGCCGCTGCGCGCGCAATACATTCGTGTGCTGTTCGACGAAGTCACGCGCGTGTTGAATCACCTGATGTGGATTGGCTCGCACGCGCTCGACGTCGGTGCGATGGCGGTGTTCCTGTATGCGTTCCGCGAGCGCGAAGACCTGATGGACGTGTACGAGGCGGTGTCGGGCGCGCGCATGCACGCGGCCTACTATCGCCCGGGCGGCGTCTATCGCGATCTGCCTGACGCAATGCCGCAATACAAGGCGTCGAAGATTCGCAATGCGAAGGCGTTGTCGAAGATGAACGAAAACCGTCAGGGTTCGCTGCTCGACTTCATCGACGACTTCTTTATGCGCTTCCCGAAGTGTGTCGACGAATACGAAACGCTGCTCACCGACAACCGGATCTGGAAGCAGCGTCTGGTTGGTATCGGCGTGGTCAGCCCGGAGCGCGCGCTGCAGCTCGGCATGACCGGCGCGATGCTGCGTGGCTCGGGGATCGAGTGGGATCTGCGCAAGAAGCAGCCGTATGAGGTTTATGACAAGCTCGACTTCGACATTCCGGTCGGCGTGAATGGCGACTGCTATGACCGCTATCTGGTGCGCGTCGAAGAAATGCGCCAGTCCACGCGTATCGCGAAACAGTGCATTGAGTGGCTGCGCAAAAATCCGGGCCCGGTAATGACGGACAATCACAAGGTTGCGCCGCCGTCGCGCGTCGGCATGAAGTCGAACATGGAAGATCTGATCCACCACTTCAAGCTGTTCACCGAAGGCTTCCATGTGCCCGAAGGCGAGGCGTATGCCGCAGTCGAACATCCGAAGGGCGAGTTCGGCATCTATCTGATCTCGGACGGCGCCAACAAGCCGTATCGTTTGAAGATCCGCGCCCCGGGCTATGCGCACCTGTCCGCGCTCGACGAAATGGCGCGCGGCCACATGATCGCCGACGCCGTGACGATCATCGGCACGCAGGACATCGTGTTCGGCGAAGTGGATCGCTAGGACGTATTCATCGACGCGCGTCTGCGGTCGTCGCACCGCCACGCGGGTCAAGCAAAGGAACGCCGGGTCTGTCGCAGTTTGACGTGAGCGACAGGTTTTCGTTCGGTAGGAATTGAAAGAGTCGTGTCTGAAAATGATCTCAGCTGAAGGCCTGAAAGAAATCGATCGTGCGGTCGCAAAGTACCCCGCGGATCAGAAACAGTCCGCCGTGATGTCGGCGTTGGCCATTGCTCAAACGGAGCATGGCTGGCTGTCGCCCGAACTCATGCAGTTCGTCGCGGATTATCTCGGCATGCCGGCAATCGCCGTGCAGGAGGTAGCGACCTTCTACACGATGTATGAGACCTCGCCGGTTGGCAAGTTCAAGATCACGCTCTGTACGAACCTGCCGTGCCAGCTCGGCCCGGACGGCGGTTCCGAAAGCGCCGCTGAATACCTGAAGCAGAAGCTCGGCATCGACTTCGGCGAAACCACGCACGATGGCAAATTCACGCTGAAAGAGGGTGAGTGCATGGGTTCGTGCGGCGACGCGCCCGTGATGCTGGTGAACAACCAACGCATGTGCAGCTTCATGAGCCGCGAGAAGATCGACCAGCTGCTCGAGGAACTTTCGAAATGACGTCTTTACACGATCGTCACATCAAACCGCTGATTCTCGCCGGCCTGAACGGCGACAACTGGCATCTCGAAGATTACGTGGCGCGCGGCGGTTACGCCCAGCTGCGCCGTATCCTGGAAGAAAAGATCGCGCCCGAGCAGGTGATCGCCGACGTCAAGGCGTCGGGTCTGCGCGGCCGCGGCGGCGCGGGCTTCCCGACCGGTCTGAAGTGGAGCTTCATGCCGCGTCAGTTCCCGGGCCAGAAGTACCTCGTCTGTAATTCGGACGAGGGCGAGCCGGGTACGTTCAAGGACCGCGACATTCTGCGCTTCAATCCGCATTCGCTGATCGAAGGTATGGCGATCGGCGCGTACGCGATGGGCATCACGGTCGGCTACAACTATATTCACGGCGAAATCTGGGAAGTCTATAAGCGCTTCGAAGAAGCGTTGGAAGAAGCTCGCCGCGCCGGGTTCCTCGGCGACAACATCATGGGCTCTGGCTTTTCGTTTGAGCTGCATGCGCATCACGGTTACGGCGCGTACATCTGTGGCGAAGAAACCGCGCTGCTCGAATCGATCGAGGGCAAGAAGGGGCAGCCGCGCTTCAAGCCGCCGTTCCCGGCGAGCTTTGGCGTGTACGGCAAGCCGACCACGATCAACAACACCGAAACGTTCGCGGCGGTGCCGTTCCTGCTCGCCATCGGCCCGCAGAATTACCTTGAAATCGGCAAGCCGAACAACGGCGGCACGAAGATTTTCTCGGTGTCGGGCGACGTCGAGCGTCCGGGCAATTACGAAATTCCGCTCGGCACGCCGTTCGCGACGCTGATGGAACTCGCCGGCGGCATGCGTGGCGGCAAGAAGATCAAGGCTGTGATTCCTGGTGGTTCGTCGGCGCCGGTGATTCCGGGCGAGATGATGATGCAGACCGACATGGATTACGACTCGATCGCGAAGGCCGGCTCGATGCTCGGCTCGGGCGCAGTGATCGTGATGGACGAGACGCGCTGCATGGTGCGCTCGCTGCTGCGCCTGTCGTACTTCTATTACGAAGAGTCGTGCGGTCAATGCACGCCTTGCCGTGAAGGCACGGGCTGGCTGTATCGCGTCGTGCATCGTATCGAGCATGGTCTCGGCCGCCAGGAAGATCTGGATCTGCTGAACTCCGTCGCGGAAAACATCATGGGCCGCACGATCTGCGCGCTCGGCGACGCGGCCGCGATGCCGGTCCGGGGCATGCTCAAGCACTACTGGGACGAATTCGAATATCACGTCGCCCACAAGCATTGCCTCGTCGGCGGTCATGCCGGTATGGCGGCGGCGCCCGAAACCGTGGCTGCCTGAGTCGGGCCGACAGGTTTGGCTGACGGATAACTACCAGACGAACACCTCAACCGCAGGATTCATCGCCCGAAGCGGGCGATGAACACGCGAACGATTGAGCGGTAACAGGTTAAGGAAGATTGACCATCATGGTTGAACTGGAAATAGACGGCAAGAAAGTCGAGGTGCCTGAAGGCAGCATGGTGATCCAGGCTGCGCATAAGGTCGACACCTACATTCCTCACTTCTGCTATCACAAGAAGCTGTCGATTGCGGCCAATTGCCGGATGTGTCTGGTCGATGTCGAGAAGATGCCGAAGGCCGTGCCCGCGTGCGCGACGCCGGTGTCGGCCGGCATGATCGTGCGCACCAGGTCGGACAAGGCGGTGAAGGGACAGCAAGCCGTGATGGAATTCCTGCTGATCAACCATCCGCTCGATTGCCCGATCTGCGATCAGGGTGGCGAATGCCAGTTGCAGGATCTGGCCGTCGGTTACGGCAAGTCGTCGTCGCGCTACAGCGAAGAAAAGCGCGTGGTGTTCCACAAGAACGTGGGCCCACTTATCTCGATGGAAGAGATGTCGCGCTGCATCCACTGCACGCGTTGCGTCCGCTTCGGCCAGGAAATCGCGGGCGTGATGGAACTCGGCATGCTGGGCCGCGGCGAGCATGCGGAAATCACGTCGTTCGTCGGCAAGACGGTCGACTCCGAGTTGTCGGGCAACATGATCGACCTGTGCCCGGTCGGCGCGCTCACGAGCAAGCCGTTCCGCTACAGCGCCCGTACATGGGAGCTGTCGCGTCGCAAGTCGGTGAGCCCGCACGATTCCGTCGGCGCGAACCTCATCGTGCAGGTGAAAAACAATCGCGTGATGCGCGTTTTGCCGTTCGAAAACGAAGCGATCAACGAGTGCTGGATCTCGGACAAGGACCGCTTCTCGTACGAAGGCCTGAACAGCCCCGAGCGTCTGACCAAACCGATGCTCAAGCAAGGCGGCCAGTGGGTCGAAACCGACTGGCAGACCGCGCTCGAATACGTGGTCAAGGGTCTGAAGGGCATCAAGAGTGACCACGGCGCGAACGCGCTTGCCGCACTGTCGAGCGCGCACAGCACCGTCGAAGAACTGTTCCTGTTGAAGCAGATCGCGCAAGCGGTCGGCACGCCGAACGTCGACTTCCGTCTGCGTCAGTCGGATTTCTCGGCGCCCGTTACTGGCGCGCCGTGGCTCGGCGGCACGATCGCCGATCTGTCGAACGTCGATGCGGCGCTCGTGATCGGTTCGGATCTGCGCCGTGACCATCCGCTGTTCGCCGCGCGTTTGCGCCAGGTCGCACGAGGCGGTTCGGCACTTACGCTGCTCCAGGCCACCAACGACGACGCGATGATCCCTCAGGCGCAACGCGTGGTCGCGGCGCCGTCGGCATGGCTCGAGGTGTTGGCAGGCATCGCCGGTGCGGTGGGCGAAGCGAAGGGCGTCGCATTGCCGGAAGCATTCGCCGGCACACAGCCGACGGACGCGCACAAGCAGATCGCGAAATCGCTGACCACCGGCGAGCATCGCGTCGTGCTGCTCGGTAACGAAGCGGTTCGTCATCCGGACTTCGCGGCGATCCACGCCGCGGCGCAATGGATTGCCGAAGTAACCGGCGCAACGCTCGGTTTCCTTACCGAAGCGGCCAACACGGTCGGGGCGCACCTCGTGAATGCGCTGCCGGGCGAAGGCGGCCTGAGCGCGCGTGAAGTGTTCGAGCAGCCGCGCAAGGGCTATCTGCTGCTGAATCTCGAGCCGGAATTCGATACCGCCAACCCGGCGCAGGCGCTTGCCGCGCTGAAGCAGGCCGAGATGGTCGTCGTGATGTCGCCGTTCCAGACGGGCGCGGACTATGCCGACGTGCTGCTGCCGATCGCGCCGTTCACCGAAACGGGCGGTACGTTCGTCAACGCTGAAGGCACGGTGCAGGCGTTCAACGGCGTCGTGCGTCCGCTCGGCGACACGCGTCCGGCCTGGAAGGTGTTGCGCGTGCTGGGCAGCCTGCTCGGCGCGCCGGGCTTCGAATACGACACGGTCGAAGAAGTGCGTGCGGCCGCGCTCGGCGACGGCGAGCTGAAGTCGCGTCTATCGAACCGCACCAGCGTCGCGGTGACGCGCGGCCAGGCCGCGAAGGCGGCGGAAGGCAAGTTCGAGCGTCTCGCGAACGTGCCGATCTATCATGCCGATGCGCTCGTGCGTCGCGCGGAGTCGCTGCATCTGACCGCGGCGGCCCGTACGGCGAATTCGGTCGGCCTGCCGGCTGCGCTGTTCGACAAACTGGGTTTGAAAGAGGGCGACGCGGTGCGCGTTCGTCAGGGCGAGCAAGCGGTGCAGTTGCCGGCCGTGCGCGATGCGAATCTTGCGGACACGGTCGTCCGCGTATCGGCGGCTACGCCTGCCGGTGCAGCGCTGGGCAGCCTGTTCGGTGAACTGGTGGTGGAGAAGGCGTAAATGAGCTTGTTCGATACGATCAACTCGGGCGGCGCCCAACTTCTCGGTGTGGCATGGCCCACGGTGTGGGCGCTCGTGCGCATCCTGGTGGTGGCCGTCGCGATCCTGCTGTGCGTGGCTTACCTGATCCTGTGGGAGCGCAAGCTGATCGGCTGGATGCATGTGCGTCTCGGTCCGAACCGCGTCGGCCCCGCCGGGCTCTTGCAGCCGATCGCCGACGTGCTGAAACTGCTGCTCAAGGAAGTGATCCAGCCCGCTCAGGCAAGCCGCTGGATCTACGTGATCGCGCCGATCATGGTGGTGGTGCCGGCCTTCGCGGTCTGGGCGGTGATTCCTTTCCAGGCGGGCGCGGTGCTCGGTGACATCAACGCGGGTCTGCTATACGCGATGGCGATCTCGTCGATCGGCGTGTATGGCGTGATTCTGGCCGGCTGGGCGTCGAACTCGAAGTACGCGTTCCTCGGCGCGATGCGCGCCGCCGCGCAGATGGTCTCGTACGAAATCTCGATGGGCTTCGCGCTGGTGGTCGTGCTGATGACGGCCGGCACGCTGAACCTGTCGGGCATCGTCGGCTCGCAGGAACAGGGCTTCTTCGCCTCGCACGGCCTGAACTTCCTGTCGTGGAACTGGCTGCCGCTCCTGCCGATGTTCGTCGTCTACTTCATCTCGGGCATCGCGGAAACGAACCGTCACCCGTTCGACGTGGTGGAAGGCGAATCGGAAATCGTCGCGGGCCACATGATCGATTACTCGGGTATGGCGTTCGCGCTGTTCTTCCTCGCCGAGTACATCAACATGATCGTGATCTCGGCATTGGCTGCAACACTGTTCCTCGGCGGCTGGAGCGCCCCGTTCGGGTTCCTGTCGTTCATCCCGGGCATCGTCTGGCTCGTCGCCAAGGTTTTCTTCCTGTTGTCGGTGTTCATCTGGGCGCGTGCCACGTTCCCGCGCTACCGCTATGACCAGATCATGCGTCTCGGCTGGAAGATTTTCATTCCGGTCTGCGTGGTGTGGCTCGTGGTGGTCGGCTTCTGGATCATGTCGCCGTTGAACATCTGGAAATAAAGGGCGGACGAACCTATGACCGCAATCCAAAACTTCTTCAAGACTTTCTTCCTCACGGAACTCCTGAAAGGCCTCGCGCTGACCGGACGCTACGCGTTCCAGCGCAAGATCACCGTGCAGTTCCCGGAAGAGAAGACCCCGATCTCGCCGCGTTTCCGCGGTCTGCATGCGCTGCGCCGCTATGAAAACGGCGAAGAGCGCTGCATCGCGTGCAAGCTGTGCGAAGCAGTGTGCCCGGCGCTCGCGATCACAATCGAATCGGAAACGCGCGCGGACAACACGCGCCGCACGACGCGCTACGACATCGACCTGACCAAGTGCATCTTCTGCGGTTTCTGCGAAGAAAGCTGCCCGGTCGATTCGATCGTCGAGACGCACATTCTCGAGTATCACGGCGAGAAGCGCGGCGACCTTTACTTCACGAAGGAAATGCTGCTGGCCGTTGGCGATCGTTACGAAGCAGAAATCGCCGCCAACAAGGCAGCCGACGCACCGTATCGTTGAAGCGTTTTCCCGCTTGCAGCAAATGCGGCAGTAAAAGCAGTAACACGGCCTGCTGTCGGGCCGACCGCCGCGGCCTGAACGCCGCGGCACGGCGCACCTGTGTGGCGGTTCTGGCGTTTTCGTCCGCTTTTGCCAGCCACGGGTGCCAAAGAACAATGCCTGACGATGGCCTAACGATGAACCGGTAATCATGGAATTCACGACCGTACTGTTCTACATCTTCGCGCTGCTCCTGGTGGTTTCAGGGCTGAAGGTGATCACCTCGCGCAACCCGGTGTCATCCGCACTGTTTCTCGTGCTGGCGTTCTTCAACGCAGCGGCGATCTGGATGCTGCTGGAGGCCGAGTTCCTCGCGATCCTGCTGGTGCTGGTCTACGTCGGCGCGGTGATGGTGCTGTTCCTGTTCGTCGTGATGATGCTGGACGTCAATCTCGACGTGCTGCGCAAGGACTTCAAACGCTTCGTGCCGATGGCCTCGGCGGTGGGCGCGATCATCGTGATCGAAACCGCGCTGATCCTGTGGCACGGCTACGGCGCGACCACCACGGCGCTGCACGACACGGCCGCGGCTGCCGCTGGCATGGGCGACTGGTCGAACACGCGCCTGATCGGCAAGGTCATCTATACCGACTACATCTTCGCGTTCGAAATTGCCGGCCTGATCCTGCTGGTTGCCATCATCGCGGCGATCGCGCTGACCACGAGCCACAAGAAGGACAGCAAGCGTCAGAACGTCAGCGCACAGGTCAAGGTGCGCGTGCAGGACCGCGTGCGCGTTGTGAAGATGCCGTCAGAGAAAACCGCGGCGACCCTCGCGGCGGAACAAGCGGCTGCCGCGGCAGCTGCAGCAGCAGCCGACTCGGCGCCGGCCAAGAACAGCTGAGCGGACAGGAGATAGAAATCATGTTGACCCTTGCCCATTACCTTGTCCTCGGCGCGATCCTGTTTGCGATCAGCATCGTCGGCATTTTCCTGAACCGCCGCAACGTCATCATCATCCTGATGGCGATCGAACTGATGCTGCTCGCGGTGAACACCAATTTCGTCGCGTTCTCGCACTACCTGGGCGACGTGCATGGCCAGATTTTCGTCTTCTTCGTGCTGACGGTTGCGGCAGCCGAAGCGGCGATCGGTCTCGCAATTCTGGTGACCCTGTTCCGTAGTCTCGACACGATCAATGTCGAGGATCTCGATCAGCTCAAAGGTTAATTTCAGGAAAAGCGGTTATGTCCACGATACTCAATGAAAACCTGCTGTTGGCAATTCCGCTGGCACCGCTCGCTGGTTCCCTGATTGCGGGGCTGTTCGGCAAGGCAATAGGGCGGGCGGGTGCGCATTCGGTCACGATCCTCGGCGTCGCGATTTCGTTCATCCTGTCGGTCATGGTCTTTTTCCAGGTGATGGACGGCGCGAGCTTCAACGCGACCATTTATCAATGGATGTCAATCGGCAAGACCCAGCTCGAAGTCGGTTTCCTGGTCGACTCGCTGACCGCGATGATGATCTGCGTGGTGAACTTCGTGTCGCTGATGGTGCATATCTACACGATCGGCTACATGGCCGACGACGACGGCTACCAGCGCTTCTTCTCGTACATCTCGCTGTTCACGTTCTCGATGCTGATGCTCGTGATGAGCAACAACTTCCTGCAGCTGTTCTTCGGCTGGGAAGCGGTGGGTCTCATGTCGTACCTGCTGATCGGCTTCTACTTCAAGCGTGAGAGTGCGATCTACGCGAACATGAAGGCGTTTATCGTGAACCGCGTCGGCGACTTCGGTTTCCTGCTCGGCATCGGTTTGCTGTTCGCGTTCGCCGGCTCGATGAACTACGGCGAAGTCTTCGCGAAGCGTACCGAACTCGCGGCGCTGAACTTCCCGGGTACCGACTGGGGCCTGCTGACGGTGGCTTGCATCTGCCTGTTCATCGGCGCGATGGGTAAGTCGGCTCAGTTCCCGCTGCACGTGTGGCTGCCGGACTCGATGGAAGGCCCGACGCCGATCTCCGCGCTGATTCACGCGGCGACCATGGTGACGGCCGGTATCTTCATGGTCACGCGCATGTCCCCGCTCTTCGAACTGTCGGATACGGCGCTGTCGTTCGTCATGGTCATCGGTGCGATTACCGCGCTGTTCATGGGTTTCCTCGGGATCGTCCAGAACGACATCAAGCGTGTGGTCGCTTATTCCACGCTGTCGCAGCTCGGTTACATGACGGTCGCGCTCGGCGCGTCGGCATATTCGGTCGCCGTGTTTCACCTGATGACGCACGCGTTCTTCAAGGCGCTGCTGTTCCTCGGCGCGGGTTCGGTGATCATCGGCATGCATCACGATCAGGACATGCGCAACATGGGCGGCCTGCGCAAGTACATGCCGATTACGTGGATCACGTCGCTGATCGGTTCGCTCGCGCTGATCGGCACGCCGTTCTTCTCGGGCTTCTACTCGAAAGACTCGATCATCGACGCGGTGAAACTGTCGCATCTGCCAGGCTCGGGTTTCGCGTACTTCGCCGTGGTCGCAAGCGTGTTCGTGACCGCGTTGTATTCGTTCCGTATGTATTTCATGGTGTTCCACGGTGAGGAGCGCTTCCGCAATCCGAAGCACCCGGAATCGCCGATGGGCGCGGAGGCCGAGTCGCATGGGCATGACGACCATGGTCATGGTCACGACGACCACGCTCACGAGCCGCACGAAACGCCGTGGGTCGTGTGGGTGCCGCTCGTGCTGTTGGCGATTCCGTCGATCGTGATCGGCGCGATCGGCGTCGGTCCGATGCTGTTCGGCGACTTCTTCCAGCACGGCGTCGCGTTCGACAAGGTGATCTACATCAGCGAGAACCATCCGGCGCTGCATGAGATGACCGAAGAATTCCAGGGCTGGGCGTCGATGGGTCTGCACTCGGTGTCGGGCCTGCCTGTTTGGCTCGCGCTCGCAGGCGTGGTGGTCGCATGGTTCCTGTATCTGGTCCGTCCGGATCTGCCCGCTGTCATCAAGCGCGCATTCGGCCCGATCTACACGTTGCTCGATAACAAGTACTACATGGACAAGATCAACGAAGTCGTGTTTGCGCGAGGCGCGGTGGCCATTGGCCGGGGTCTGTGGAAGGAAGGCGACGTGGTCGTGATCGACGGCATCGTCAACGGCAGCGCACGCTTTATCGGCTGGTTCGCGAGCGTGATCCGCTTCCTCCAATCCGGCTACATCTACCACTACGCGTTCGCCATGATCATCGGCATGCTGGGGCTCCTGACCCTGTTCGTAACGCTCGGCGGCAAATAAGGCGAGGGACACCCATGCACGCTTATCCGATTCTGAGCATCGCGATCTGGTTGCCGATCTTCTTCGGTCTGCTGGTCCTCGCGATCGGCAACGACGAGAACCCCGCCCCCGCGCGCTGGATTTCGCTGATCGGCTCGGTTCTGAGCTTCCTCGTCACGCTGCCACTGATCACCAGCTTCGATTCGAGCACCGCCGAGCTGCAGTTCGTCGAGCAGGCGAACTGGATCGAGCGCTTCCACATCACGTATCACCTCGGCGTGGACGGCATTTCGATGTGGTTCGTTGCGTTGACCGCGTTGATCACGGTGATCGTCGTGATCGCGGCGTGGGAAGTGATCACGAAGAACGTCGGCCAGTACCTCGCGGCCTTCCTGATCCTGTCGGGCATCATGGTCGGCGTGTTCAGCGCGGCCGACGGCCTGTTGTTCTACGTGTTCTTCGAAGCGACGCTGATCCCGATGTACATCATCATCGGCGTGTGGGGCGGGGCGAACCGCGTGTACGCGGCATTCAAGTTCTTCCTGTACACGCTGGCGGGCTCGCTGCTGATGCTGGTTGCGCTGATCTATCTGTACAACCAGACCGGCTCGTTCGACATCGCCACGTGGCAGCACGCGCAGATCGCGATGACGCCGCAGGTGCTACTGTTTATCGCGTTTTTCCTGGCCTTCGCGGTGAAGGTGCCGATGTGGCCGGTGCACACGTGGTTGCCGGACGCGCACGTGGAAGCGCCGACCGGCGGCTCGGTCGTGCTGGCCGCGATCATGCTGAAGCTCGGTGCGTACGGTTTCCTGCGCTTCTCGCTGCCGATCACGCCTGATGCGAGCCATTTCCTCGCACCGGTCGTCATCACGCTGTCGCTGATCGCGGTGATCTACATCGGTCTCGTCGCGATGGTGCAGGCCGACATGAAGAAACTGGTCGCGTATTCGTCGATCGCGCACATGGGCTTTGTCACGCTCGGCTTCTTTATCTTCAATCAGCTCGGCGCGGAAGGTGCGATCGTGCAGATGATCTCGCACGGTTTCGTGTCGGGCGCGATGTTCCTGTGCATCGGCGTACTGTACGACCGCATGCACTCGCGTCAGATCGCCGATTACGGCGGCGTCGTCAACGTGATGCCGAAGTTCGCGGCGTTCGTGATGCTGTTCGCGATGGCGAATTGCGGCTTGCCGGGCACTTCCGGTTTCGTCGGCGAATTCATGGTGATTCTGGCTTCCGTCCAGTACAACTTCTGGATCGCGAGTGGCGCGGCAGTCACGCTGATTCTCGGCGCGGCCTACACGCTGTGGATGTACAAGCGCGTGTACTTCGGCGCGGTCGCGAACGACCACGTGAAGAACCTGCTCGACATCGACCGTCGCGAATTTTTCATGCTGGCTGTGCTCGCCGCACTGACGCTGTTCATGGGCCTGTACCCGAAGCCCTTTACCGATGTGATGCACGTATCCGTGGAAAACCTCCTCTCCCACGTTGCCCAATCGAAGCTGCCGTTGCCTCAGTAACGACGAGCGGAGGAATTTAAGACCATGCAAAACGCCCCTATGACTGCTCTGTTGCCCGACGCACTGGTGATGTTCGCCATTGTCATCGCGTGGCTCAACGACACGTTCGTCGGCCAGGAGGGTCGCCGTACCACGTATTTCATCGCGTTCTTCTCGACGCTCGTCGCCGGGATCTGGTTCGCGATCAATGCGTTCGACCCGCAAGTGCATTACTTCTTCGATCACATGTACGTGGTCGATCCGTTCGCCAATGTGATGAAGGCAGTGGTGTCGCTCGGCTATGCGGTGACGATCGTTTATTCGCGTCGCTACCTCGAAGACCGTAGCCTGTTCCGCGGCGACTTCTTCCTGCTCGGCATGTTCTCGCTGCTCGGCCAGATCGTGATGATCTCGGGCAATAACTTCCTGACGCTGTATCTCGGTCTGGAACTGATGTCGCTGTCGCTGTACGCGGTGATCGCGCTGCGTCGCGAAGTGCCGTCGTCGAACGAAGCGGCGATGAAGTACTACGTGCTCGGCGCGCTGGCTTCCGGCTTCCTGCTGTACGGTGTTTCGATGCTGTATGGCGCGACCGGCTCGCTCGACCTGAACGAAGTGTTCAAGGCGATCAGCACGAGCCACTACGATCCGACCGTGCTGCTGTTCGGCGTCATCTTCATCGTGGCGGGCGTCGCGTTCAAGATGGGTGCGGTGCCGTTCCATATGTGGGTGCCTGACGTGTACCAGGGCGCACCGACGGCGATGACGCTCATCGTCGGCGGCGGCCCGAAGGTCGCGGCGTTCGCGTGGGGCCTGCGTTTCCTCGTGATGGGCCTGCTGCCGCTGGCGGTCGAATGGCAGCAGATGCTGGTGATTCTGGCGGCGCTGTCGCTGATCGTCGGCAACATCACCGGGATCGTGCAGCGCAACGTCAAGCGGATGCTCGCGTATTCGGCGATCTCGAACATGGGCTTCGTGCTGCTCGGCCTGCTCGCCGGCGTGGTCGACCAGAAGACCACGGGCGCCGCGAACGCGTACGGCTCGGCGATGTTCTACAGCATCGTCTACCTGATCACGACGCTCGGCACCTTCGGCGTCATCATGCTGCTCGCGCGCCGCGACTTCGAAGCGGACACGCTGGAGGACTTCAAGGGCCTCAATCAGCGCAGCGCGGTATTCGCGTTCGTGATGATGATCATGATGTTCTCGCTCGCGGGTATTCCGCCGGCAGTCGGCTTCTATGCGAAGCTCGCCGTGCTGCAAGCGACGATGAACGCCGGCCTGACCTGGCTCACCGTGCTCGCCGTGATCACGTCGCTGTTCGGCGCGTTCTACTACCTGCGTATCGTCAAGCTGATGTACTTCGACGAGCCGCAAGACAAGTCGCCGATCGTGGCGGACACGAGCACGCGCGCGTTGCTCGCGTTGAACGGCGTCGCCGTGCTGGTGCTCGGTATCGTGCCGGATCCGCTGTTGCGCGCCTGCCTGCAGGCGATCCAGCACACGCTGCTGCTCTGATGTCCGCTGCGGGCTGGTTTATCGTGCTGTTGGCGCTGGTCGGCGCCAACCTGCCGTTCCTGAATCAGCGCCTCTTCGCCGCGGTGCCGTTGAAAGCGGCGAAGAAAAGCGCCTGGCTCCGGATTGCCGAATTGATCGTGCTGTATTTCGTGGTCGGCGCGCTGGGCTTTTTGCTCGAAGCGCGCGCGGGAAATCGCTTCGAGCAGGGCTGGCAGTTCTACGCGATCACGTTCGCGCTGTTCGTCGTGTTCTCTTTCCCCGGCTTTACCTTCCAATATCTCGTCAAACGCCGCTGACGGCGTCTCGCCGTCGCGCGCGCCTGGCTGTTCTGAGGTCCGCACATGGCTGAGCTTCCCAATCACGACGCCGCGCTAACCGAGACTTGTATCGACAGCAAGACGGTCCATCAAGGACCGTTCATGACGGTCAAGTACGATACGGTCCGACTGCCCGACGGCAAACAGGCAACGCGCGAATACGTTCAGCATCCGGGCGCCGTCATGGTGATCCCCTTGTTCGACGACGCTCGCGTGCTGCTCGAAAGTCAGTATCGCTATCCGATGGGCAAGGTGATGGTCGAATATCCGGCCGGCAAGCTCGACCCGAACGAGGGCGCGCTGGCCTGCGCGGTCCGGGAACTGCGCGAGGAAACCGGCTATACCGCGCGCGAGTACGTGTACCTGACTCGGATTCACCCGATCATTTCTTACTCGACCGAATTCATTGATATCTATCTCGCGCGGGGCTTGACCGCGGGTGAGCGCAATCTCGATGAAGGCGAGTTTCTCGAACTTTTCACCGCGACCGTGGAGCAGGTATCCGAGTGGGTGCGCACGGGCAAGATCACCGATGTGAAGACGATCATCGGTACCTTCTGGCTCGAGAAAGTGCTGTCGGGTACGTGGTCGACCGAGGCGCCCGAAACGGCATAAGTTCGCGTCTGCCCGATAGCTGATCCGCGTTGCAGGTGAACGGAGCCCCTGTTGGTCGATGACCGGCAGGGGCTTTTCATTGGCTTCGCGGTTTCTTTCTGGCTCGAAAAATAAGCCGTCTCCTATGCCATCTGGCTGGCTCGTCGTGGCGCCGGCGGCCGGCTAATATGAACCTCTCGATCACCGAATTCGTCGTCGATTCTGTTTTGGATGACTGAAGTTAAAGATCGCAGTGATCTCATTTCTGCTCCAGCACAGGTTGTCAATTGACAACCTGTGCTGGAGCGACTAAATTGGAGGTCTCGATGGTTCGAGCAAGGCACATGAAGAAAGAGATCGAGGCCGCGTTGGCATACGCGGAGCAGCACGGCTGGCGCGTTCAGGACGGCGGAAGAGGTCATGCGTGGGGAAAAATCCATTGCCCGTACAGAGACGCCGAATGTCGTTGCGGGGAGTTCTGTATATCGAGCGTCTGGAGTACGCCGAAGAATGCCGGCAATCACGCCAGGCACTTGCGGCGCATCGTCGGCAACTGCACGGCACGGCGCTAGTGGGTTCGTAGGTATCACGCAGGTATCAAGCAGGTATCAAGCAGGAATCGCAACAACCTGGGCTCAACGAAGACAGGAGTAACGTATGGAATATGTGTTCACGTTGAAATATCGCCTCGCCGCGGAAGAATGCGATGCAGACGCAATCGTCGAGCGGTTGGGCGAAGCGGGGTGCGACGACGCCACGATTGGCGTCGGGCAACCCGGCCGCCTCGGGCTGCTTTTCACCCGTGAAGGCGCGAGCGCGCTCGCGGCTGTCACCAGCGCGCTCAAGGACGTGAAAGGTGCGGTGCCGTCCGCGCAGCTGATCGAGGCGGGACCTGACTTCGTAGGGCTGACCGACGTGGCCGAGGTGGCCGGCGTGTCGCGGCAAAACATGCGCAAGCTGATGCTGAACAACGCAATCGACTTCCCGTCACCGGTCCACGAAGGCAGTGCGTCGGTCTGGCATCTGGCGGACGTGCTCGAATGGCTGACCGCGCGCGGCGGGTACGAGATTGAGGTCGGTGTGGCGGATGTCGCAAAACTCGCGAAGCAGATCAATCTGACGAAGGAGGCCCGTCAGATTGAACCGCGTGTGAGCCGTCAACTGAGCAATCTCGTGGCGTAGCAGTGCGCCGCAAGCGGGCCGTAGAGCGGAGCAGATGTGGCACCGCTTACTAGCCGGGCCGCCTTCGGCAGCACCTGCCGTAAAGCGTTAAAATCGCCCACCCGCGTCATATTCCCTTGCGGCCGCTGGCGGTTGCACGCCGGCTCTAAAGTTTTGCGAACGATCGTTCACAAATTTCCATTTTGCGCTAAACTGGCACGCAAGCCCTGATTCCATATGAAGGTCCTCGATTTACAGTGTCCGCATGGCCATCGGTTTGAAGGCTGGTTCGCTTCGACCGATGACTTCGAGTCGCAGCAGTCCCGCAAGCTCGTCGAATGTCCGATCTGCGGTGCGAACGAGGTGAGCCGTTTGCCTTCGGCACCGCGTCTGAATCTGTCGGGCGCGACCGGCTCCAAGGTGCCGGCGGGCGCGGAGCAAATGCAGGCGCACATGATGCGCGCGCTGCGCGAGGTACTGGAGAAGACGGAGAACGTGGGCGAACGCTTCGCCGAGGAAGCACGACGCATTCACTACAACGAAGCGCCTGTGCGCAGTATTCGCGGTGTCACGACACCGGAGGATGCGCGTGCCTTGGTCGAGGAAGGCATCGAAGTGATGCCGCTGCCGGTCCCAGCTGCGCTGAAGGAACCATTGCAATAGCGCGGTGGTTCCAGGCGGCCGGGCGGTGGCGGCCAGGAGACACTACGCATGAATCTGGACTATTCCCCCGCTGAAGACGCGTTCCGCGCCGACATCCGCGCCTGGCTCGAAGCGAATCTGCCTCGCGAGCTGAGCGACAAGGTTCTCAATCACAAACGGCTTTCCCGCGAAGACTTCGCAAGCTGGCACAGGCTGCTCGGCACGCGAGGCTGGTCGGCGGTCGCGTGGCCGCGCGAATACGGCGGCCCCGGCTGGGACGCGACGCAACGACATATCTGGGAAGAAGAGTGCGCGCGTATCGGCGCACCTTCCGTGCTGCCTTTCGGTGTGTCGATGGTTGCGCCGGTGCTGATGAAGTACGGTAACGAGGCGCAGAAGCGCCACTATCTGCCGCGTATTCTCGACGGCACGGACTGGTGGTGTCAGGGCTACTCGGAACCGGGATCGGGTTCCGACCTTGCGTCGCTGCGCACCCGCGCGGAGCGCGTCGGTGATCATTACGTGGTCAACGGCCAGAAGACCTGGACCACGCTCGGCCAGCACGCCGACATGATGTTCTGCCTCGTGCGCACCGACAGCGGCGCCAAAAAGCAGGAGGGCATCTCGTTCCTGCTGATCGATATGAAAACCCCGGGCATCACGGTGCGGCCCATCATCACGCTCGACGAAGATCACGAAGTCAACGAGGTGTTCTTCGAGGACGTCAAAGTGCCGGTCGACAATCTCGTCGGCGAAGAAAATCGCGGCTGGACGTACGCGAAATATCTGCTCGGCCACGAGCGTACCGGCATTGCGCGAGTCGGAGCGTCGAAGCGTGAGCTGGCGTTTCTGAAGCGTGTCGCGCTGAATCAGAAAAAGAACGGCAAGCCGCTGCTGCACGATCCGGTGTTTGCGGCGAAGGTAGCGAGTCTCGAAATCGAGTTGATGGCGCTGGAAGTCACCGTGCAACGGGTGGTAGCCAACGAGGCGGGCGGTCGCGGCCCGGGCCCGGAAGCGTCGATGCTGAAGATCAAGGGCACGGAAGTGCAACAGGGGCTCACCGAGCTGATGTTCGAAGCAATCGGCCCGCTGGCCGCGCCGTTCGACGTGCCGTTCCTCGAAGGCGAACGCGAGCACAGTCTTGCCGGCGACGACGATGCCGCGCCGCTTGCCGCGTACTACTTCAACTTCCGCAAGACGTCGATTTACGGCGGCTCGAACGAAATTCAAAAGAACATCATCGCGCAGATGATTCTCGGACTTTGAGGAGCGGCGCATGGACTTCACTTTCAACGACGAACAACAGCAATTTGCCGATGCGCTGCGCCGCTATCTCGACAGGAGCTACGGCTTCGAAGCGCGCCAGCAGATCGTGCGCTCGGAGGCGGGCGTATCGGCTGTGCACTGGGCCGCGTTCACCGAACTGGGGCTGACCGCGTTGCCGGTGCCCGAAACGCAGGGCGGCTTCAACGGTGGTCCGATCGACATGCTCGTGGTCATGCAGGAGCTCGGTCGCGCGCTCGTCGTCGAGCCGTTTTGGGCGACCGCGGTCGGCATCGAAGCGCTGCGCCTTGCCGGCGCCGGCGACGGCGAAGATGCCGCGCTGCTCGAACGGGCGGCCCAGGGCGAAGCGAGGCTGGCCGTGGCGTTTCACGAGCCGCATGCGCGCTACGATCTGTTCGACGTCGCGACGACCGCGAGCGGGCAGGGTGCGCAGCACACGCTGAGCGGCACCAAATCGGTCGTGCTGCACGGCGCGCAGGCGGACCACTGGATCGTGCCGGCGCGCCTCGATGGCGAAATCGCACTCTTTGTCGTCGCGCGTGACGCGGCCGGCGTCACGCTCACCGAGTACCGCACGATCGACGGTCAACGCGCGGCGACGCTCGAATTCAATGGCACGCCCGCGCGCCGGCTCGCCGGCAAACACGCGGGGGCGGCAACCCTCGAGCAGATCGCCGACTACGGCACGCTGCTGCTGTGCGCGGAAGCGCTCGGCGCGCTCGACGCGCTCAATCACGCCACCGTCGAGTACACCAAAACGCGCCAGCAGTTCGGCCAGCCGATCGCGCGTTTCCAGGCGTTGCAGCATCGCATGGTCGAGATGCTGATCCACGCGGAGCAGGCGCGCTCGATCACGTATCTGGCTGCGATGCGCTACGCGAGTGAAGACGCGAACGAGCGCCGTCGAGCGATCTCCGCGGCAAAAGTTCGGGTCGGCCAGGCCGCGCGTTTCGTTGGTCAACAGGCGGTGCAGTTGCACGGCGGCATGGGTGTCACGAACGAAGTGGCGGCCGCGCATCTGTTCAAGCGCCTCGCGATCATCGAGACCACGCTTGGCGACGTCGATCATCATCTCGCGCGGTTTGCCACGCTGCCCGGATTTGCGGTCGCCGAAGACTGATCGGGCCGTTCCACCGGACAAAGGAGGTGCACGATGAAAATCAGTTTCGAAGACATGGAAGTGGGCTCGAGCCGCGAAATCGGCAAGCACATGTTCACGCGCGAGGAGATTGTCGAGTTCGCGCAGAAGTTCGATCCGCAGCCGTTTCATCTCGACGAAGCCGCCGCGGCCGAATCGCCGTTCCGCGGCCTCGTCGCGAGTGGTTGGCACACCTGCTCGGTAATGATGGGCATGCTCGTGCGCAAGGTACTGGCGGATTCGACATCGATGGGTTCGCCCGGGATCGACGAGATCCGCTGGCTCAAGCCGGTACGAGTCGGCGACACGATCACGATGATGAACGTCATCGTCGACAAGCGCGTGTCGCAGAGCAAGCCGGATCGCGGCATCGTGTCGACACGCTGGGAGGGCATCAATCAGCACGGCGAAACGGTGATCACCGTGCGCTCGAACGGCATGTTCGGCCTGCGCAATCCGGGAGCGGCGGCATGACGGCGAGCGCGGCGACGCCAGTCGCTTTCGACAATGCGGGTGCTTTGCGCGCGCTCATTGGCGCCGAGCCGCTCGTCAGCGAATGGCTGAGCGTCGATCAGGAGAGGGTCGACCGTTTCGCCGAGGCAACCGGCGATCATCAGTGGATTCACATCGATCCCGAGCGGGCCAAACGCGAATCGCCGTTTGGCGGCCCGGTCGCGCATGGGTTTTTGACGCTGTCGCTGATTCCGGCTTTGCTCGGCAAAACGGTGAAGATCGAGCAGCGCATGGGTGTCAACTATGGCTTGAACCGCGTGCGTTTCGTGTCGCCGGTACTCGTGGGGTCGTCGCTGCGCGGGAAGTTTGCCGTCGAGTCGGTGACCGACGTCGACAACAGCGGCGTGCAACTCGCGTGGAACGTGACGCTGGAGCGTCAGGGCAGCGAACGACCGGTGTGCGTCGCGGAGTTCATCACGCGGCATTATTTCTAGCGTTTTCCCTTTGCAGACGAAATGAAAAAGCGCGAGCCGGCAGGCATGCCGCTCGCGCTTTCGGTTTGTGTCGAGCCGCGTCAGCGAGACGGCCGAAACTAGTGTTTCGCGTACTGCGTCGCGCCAAACAGGATCTCTTTCGCCTTGTCGTCCATCAGCGGCGCGCGCGCCGACGCCAGCACGTCGACGCCGCGCACCACCGCCGGCCGCGCAGCGATCTCTTCATGCCAGCGCTTCACGTTCGGCAAGGTATCGAGCTCGATGCCCTGATTTTTCCACGAACGGGTCCACGGAAACGCGGCGATGTCCGCGATCGTATAGTCGTTGCCGGCCAGGTAACGCGTCTTGCCGAGTTGCGTGTCCATCACGCCGTACAGACGTCGCGCCTCATTGGTGTAGCGATTGACCGCGTATTCGATCTGCTCGGGTGCATACACGCGGAAGTGATGCGTTTGCCCCAGCATCGGACCGAGGCCGCCCATCTGGAACATCAGCCATTGCAGTGCCGCGTAGCGCGCGGCCGGATCGCTCGGTAGAAACTTGCCGGTTTTCTCGGCCAGATAAATCAGGATCGCGCCCGATTCGAATAGCGCGAAAGGCCGGCCGTCGGCGCCTTTCGGACCTTCGGAATCGACGATCGCGGGAATCTTGTTGTTGGGACTGATGGCGAGAAATTCCGGCTTGAACTGGTCGCCGGCACCGATGTTCACGGCATGCACGTTGTAGGGTAGGCCCGTTTCCTCGAGCATGATATGAATCTTGTGGCCGTTCGGGGTCGCCCAGCTATAGACGTCGATCATCCTGGCTCCTTTGTTCGTCGAAGCGGCGCCGCAAAGAGGGCGCCGCCGTTGCCGAAAATTAGAGCATAGATCGCGCGACGCTGCTTGCCGCGGGCTCAGTCCCCACGCTCACACCGAGCCGAAGCACTCAAACGCGTGTGACCGGCATCTCAACGCGAGCCGCCGAGCCCGCATCCATATGACGCGCAAGTTCGAGCTTGGCGATCGCGTTGCGATGCACTTCGTCGGGGCCGTCGGCGAAACGCAGCGTGCGCGCCGACGCATAGGCATACGCGAGCGGAAAATCGTCGCTGACGCCGCCGCCGCCATGCGCCTGAATCGCCCAATCGATCACCTGACACGCCATGTTCGGCGCGACCACCTTGATCATCGCGATCTCGCCGCGCGCGCCCTTGTTGCCGACGGTATCCATCATGTACGCGGTCTTCAGCGTGAGCAGACGCGCCTGCTCGATCATGCAGCGCGCCTCGGCAAGACGCTCCTGCGTGACCCCTTGCGACGCCACCGGCTTGCCGAACGCGACACGTTGCAGCGAGCGCTTCGCCATCAATTCGAGCGCGCGTTCGGCGAGACCGATCAGGCGCATGCAGTGGTGGATGCGTCCCGGGCCGAGACGGCCTTGCGCGATCTCGAAGCCGCGGCCTTCGCCGAGCAGCATGCTGGTAGCGGGCACGCGCACGTTGTCGAGTGTGATCTCCATGTGGCCGTGCGGCGCGTCGTCGTAGCCGAACACCGTGAGCGGGCGATGCACGGTGATGCCGGTGGCGTCGGCGGGCACGAGGATCATCGACTGCTGCTGATGGCGCGGCGCGTCGGGATCGGTCTTGCCCATCACGATATAGACCTTGCAGCGCGGATCGCCCGCGCCCGACGACCACCACTTGTGACCGTTGATCACGTAATGGTCACCATCGCGCACGATGCTGGTCTGGATGTTCGTCGCATCCGACGACGCGACCTCCGGCTCCGTCATCAGAAACGCCGAACGGATCTGCCCTTGCAGCAGCGGTTCGAGCCACTCGCGCTTGTTCTCTTCGCTGCCGTAGCGCTCGATCGTCTCCATGTTGCCGGTGTCCGGCGCGTTGCAGTTGAACACTTCCGGCGCCCACGGCACGCGGCCCATGATCTCGCACAGCGGCGCGTATTCGAGATTCGTCAGGCCCGCGCCGCGCTCCGATTGCGGCAGGAACAGATTCCACAGACCGGCCTCGCGCGCCTTCTGCTTGAGTTGCTCGACCAGTTCGGTCGGCACCCATGCGTTGCCGTTCTGGCGGTTGCGCGCGATCTCCGCATAGAACGCCTGTTCGTTCGGGTAAATGTGCTCGTCGAAAAAGGCGAGCAGTTTTTCGCGCAACGCCTGGACCTTCGGGGTGTAATCGAAATTCATCTTGGACCTCGCGGGTAACGGACTGCGAATGATGGGGAGCAGGGCGCGCCCTTGTGTCTAGAGAACCTTCTGCGCATAGTGCCAGGCGAGTTCGGCCATCGGCTTCGCGCGCCGGCCGGCGTCGAGCGCCTGCGCGTTCGATGCGGTACCGTCGACGACGCGCTTCATGATCCCTTGCAGGATCGCTGCGATGCGGAACATGTTGTAGGCCAGATAGAAATTCCAGTCGCCACGAATCTCGAAACCGGTGCGTTGGCAATAGCGCTCGACGTACCGCGCTTCATCGGGAATGCCGAGCGCGGCCCAATCGAGTCCCGCGATGCCGCGGAACTGCGTCGGGTCGACATGCCACGCCATGCAGTGGTAAGCAAAGTCGGCGAGCGGATCGCCGAGCGTCGACAGTTCCCAGTCGAGCACCGCGAGCACGCGCGGCTCGTTGCGATCGAAAATCAGATTGTCGAGCCGGTAGTCGCCATGCACGACCGACACGCGCTCGTTCGTCTCCGCCGGCATATGCTGCGGCAGCCATTCGATCAGCCGGTGCATCGCGTCGATCGGCTCGGTCTCGGACGCCAGATACTGCTTGCTCCAGCGGCCGATCTGGCGCGCGAAGTAATTGCCTGGCTTACCGTAGTCGGCGAGGCCGGCGGTGGCGGCGTCGACACTGTGCAACGCCGCGATCACGCGATTCATTTCGTCGTAGATCGCCGCGCGCTCGGTGGGCGTCATGCCGGGCAGCGATTGATCCCACAGCACGCGACCTTCCACGAACTCCATCACGTAGAACGCGCGACCGATCACGCTTTCGTCCTCGCACAGCGCGAGCATGTGTGCGACCGGCACGTCGGTGTCGGCGAGCGCGTGCATCACGCGATATTCGCGTTCGATCGCATGCGCGGACGGCAGCAGCTTCGCCGCGGGTCCGGGCTTCGCGCGCATCACGTACGCGCGCGACGGCGTGATCAGCTTGAACGTGGGATTGGATTGTCCGCCCGCGAATTGCTCGAGCGTGAGCGGCCCCTCGAATCCGTCGACATGTCCGGCCAGCCACGCGGCGAGCGCGTCGTTGTCGAAGCGTTGCCGCTCGTTGACCGGGCGGGTGCCCTCGAAAGCCGAGTAGTCCTGTCTGCGTGCCGGTTCGCCGGTCTGCGTGGCTTGCGCCATGTGTCTCCTCCAGTTCGGTGTCAGCTACGCTGGTATCGGATGAACTGTGCGTAGAGCATTTCCATCGTGGTGTTGCGAACGTCGCGATGCAACGGCGACGGCGGTGAATAGTTGAGCATGCGCAGCACCCAGTCGCGCGGCGCGGCGCCGACGTCGAGCGCATTGATGCAGCCGGTCGCCTGCGCCAGATGACCGAAGAACGTGCGGCCGCCGGCCGTCAGCGCGTGCGACAGGATCGCGCGATTGACGCCGCCGTGCAGCACCAGCAACGCGGTGTCCCACGACGTGTCTTCGCGCAGCGCCGTGACGGCCGGCAGAACGCGATCGAACAGCTCGCCGATCGTTTCGCCGTCGAGAAAGCGCATGCTCTCCGGCACGATGCCGTCGAACACGCCGAGAAACGCCGCCTCGATATCGCTCGGCGGAATGCCGCCGAGCCGTCCGCCGCGAATTTCTCGCCACGCGGGCTCGATTTCGGGCTCGATCTGCTGACCCGTTTCGGCAAGCACGCACCGCGCGGTTTCTATCGTGCGCGGCAAGCCGCTGACGATCACGCGGTCAAAGCGCACCTGCTGTTCGGCGAACACGCGGCCCGCCGCGCTCGCCTGCTCGCGGCCGTTCGCGTTCAGCGGTACGGTTTCAGGATCGATCGCGCGGCCGGAGTCGTCGAAGTAGGTGACGTCGCCGTGACGCATCAGGAAGATGCGGCGCCGTTTCGGCAGTTGGTAGTCGGGCATGTCGGGCGGCTCTCTCGTCGTTTATTTGTAGATCGGTGCGCGTTTTTCGAGGAACGCGGTGATGCCTTCGAGACCGTCGCGATGATGCAGCGACGCGACGAAGTTGTCGCGCTCGGCGACCAGATGATCCGCGAGCGGCTGCGTACCGGCCGCGGCGATCAGCCCCTTGATGCGCGCGACCGAATTGGGCGAAATCGCGCCGAGCTCGTCGGCCCAGGCGAGCGCGTCATCGAGCGCGGTGCCGGCTTTGGTGAGCCGGTTGACGACGCCGAGTTCGTGCAGACGCGCGGCGCCGATCGGCTTGGCTTCGATCAGTACCTCGGTGGCCAGCTGGCGCGGCAGCGCCTCGGCGAGAAACCACGAGCCGCCGCCGTCGGGCGTCAGACCGACGCGCGCGTAGGACATCGCGAATTTGGCGTTGTCCGCGGCGACGATCAGATCGCAGGCGAGCGCGAGCGAAAATCCCGCGCCTGCCGCCGCGCCTTCCACCGCGGCAATGACCGGCTTCGACGATAGCCGCAGTGCCGAAATCCATTGAGCGAGCATGTCGATGCTATCGGCTTGCACGGAGGGATCTTTCGCGCGATTTTCGAGCAGGCGGTTCAGGTTGCCGCCTGCGCAAAAGAAGTCATCGGCGCCGGTGATCACGACGGCGCGAATCGACGGATCGCGCTCGACGGTATCGAATGCCTCGATGCCCGCGGCGTACATGTCCGGATGCAGCGCGTTGCGCGCACCGGGGTTCGACAGCGTGAGGACCAGCGTGGATTCGCTGCTGGCCGGGCGTGAAGCGAGCAGGGCGGCGCTCATGATTGGGTCTCGGTTGGGATGTCGGTGGCGTCGCGCTGCGTGAGCGCGAGGCCGAGTTGCGCGCGTCTTGCGAGCCACGGCGACGGACGATAGCGCGGTTCGCCGAGCACGCTGTGCATGTTGCGCAGGATCGTGAGAATGGTGGTGGCGCCGAGCGCGTCGCCGAGCGCGAGCGGTCCGCGCGGGTAGCCGAGGCCGAGCATGACGGCGAGGTCGATGTCCTCCGGCGTCGCGATCTGCTTCTGCGCGATGTCGCAGCCGATGTTGACGATCGTCGCGACCACCCGCTGCGCGACGAAGCCGGTCGAATCGCGGATCACGGTGACGGGGATGCCGTCGGCGGCGAACAGCGCATGCGCGCTATCGCGTGCGGCGCGTGTCGTGGCCGGCGTGGTCATCAGCGTGCGGCGTTGCGCGCCGACGAGCGGGAACAGGGCATCGACGGCGACGACGCGGCTCGCGTCGAGCGCTTCGTCGACCGCGGCCGTGGTCGCGTCGTGGCCGAACGGCGTGACGAGGATCAGCGAACCGGCGGCGGGCGTCGCGCCTTCGTCGAGCTTTACGCCCGCTTTGCCGACCAGTTGCACGACGGCCTCATACGCGTCGCGGTAGCGTTGGCTGACCCACACGCTTTGCGGCAGCGTGGTCGGCGCGGGCGCTTCGGCGGCAACCTGCTGCTTGCCGTCCACGTAGCGATAGAAACCTTCGCCGCTCTTGCGGCCGAGCAGTCCGCCCGACAGCCGCGTGCCCGTGATCGGCGATGGCGTGTAACGCGGTTCTTCGTAGAACTGGTGATAGATCGACTCCATCACCGGATGCGACACGTCGAGCGCGGTCAGGTCCAGCAGCTCGAACGGCCCGAGGCGAAAGCCGGCCTGCTCGCGCATGATGCGGTCGATGTCCGCAAAGCTCGCGACGCCTTCGCCCGCCACGCGCAAGCCCTCGGTATTCATGCCGCGGCCCGCGTGATTGACGATGAAGCCCGGCATGTCCTTCGCGCGCACCGGCGTGTGGCCCATGCGGCGGGCGAGATCCATCAGCGCGTCGCCGGCTTCGGGGTCGCTGCGCAGGCCGTCGATCACTTCGACGACCTTCATCAGTGGCACCGGATTGAAGAAGTGATAGCCGACCACGCGCGACGGATCGGTGCAGCCCGCGGCAATCGCGGTGATCGACAGCGACGACGTATTCGACGCGAGGATGCAGCGGCCGCTGACCACGGTTTCGAGCTCGCGAAACAGCGCCTGCTTCACCTCGAGCTTTTCGACGATCGCCTCGACGACGAGATCGCAGCCGACCAGCTCGCTGATCGCCTGCACGCCGCTCACGTTGGCGAGCGCGGCGAGCGAGCGCGACTGCTCCAGCTTGCCTTTGGCCGTCAATTTGGCGAAAGTCTCCGCGAGATAGTCGCGCGCGGCGCCGACGGCGGCCGCGTGGGTGTCGTAGAGCCGTACGCGCAGGCCAGCGAGCGCCGCGATTTGCGCGATACCGCGGCCCATCGCGCCGGTGCCGACGATGCCGATGGTCGCGATGCTGAAATTGCGAGAGTTCATTGTGATGCCCGACTCCATGGTTATTTTAGAATAGCACGATCGTGCAATTTCTTGGATGATTCGATGGAAAGCCGCTGCTTCAACCTCGACGCGCGGTCTCACACACCATGACACAAGGAGACACCCCATGATCAAACTGTGCGGTTTTGCGCTGTCCAACTACTACAACAAGGTCAAGTTCGTGCTGCTCGAACATGGCATCGAGTTCGAGGAGCAGTTCGTGAAGCCGAGTCATGAAGAAGCGCTGCTCGAGCATTCGCCGCTCGGCAAGGTGCCATATCTGCAGACCGAGCACGGCGACCTCTGCGAGTCGCAGTGCATCGTCGAATATCTGGCTGCGCGTTTTCCCGACAAGCGGATCTTCTCCGCTGATCCGTGGCAGGCCGCCAAGGAACGCGAAATGATCTTTTTCGTCGATGTACATCTCGAGCTGACAGTGCGCAATCTGTACAAGGAAGCGTTTTTCGGCGGCACGGTCAGCGACGCGACGAAAGGGCGCGTCGAGAAGCTGCTCACGCATCACATCGCCGGTTTCAAACGGATCGCGAAGTTCTCGCCGTATCTGTGCGGCGAGCAATTCAGCGTGGCGGATACCGCCGGCTACGTGAGCCTGCCGCTCGTGGGTATGGCGACACAGACCATTTACGGCCGCGATCTTCTGCTCGAAGCGGGGATCGACTGGAAGCGCTACGTGAAGACGATCAACCCGCGGCCGGCTGCGCAGCGCGTGACGGAGGATCGCAAGGCCTGTGTCGCGGCGTCGCGTGCGTCCTGAGGGAATGAGCGCAGTGCCATGAAGCGCGCATGGTTGCGAAGCGCACACCCGTGCCGCGCAGCGCGATGGCAAGTAACGTGGGTTCGTTCGTGGCATCGCGCAAGGCATCCTAGAGCCGCGCGAGCCGTTCGAGCGCGGTAGCGAGCGTGCCTTCCTGCTTGGCGAAGCAGAAGCGCACCACGCCCGACTCGTGCGCCTCGTGATAGAACGCCGAGACCGGAATCGCCGCGACGCCGATTTCGCCGGTCAGCCATTGCGCGAATTCGGCTTCGGGCAGGTCGCTGATCGCCGAATAGTCGACGCATTGAAAATACGTGCCCGTGCACGGCAGCAGCCTGAAGCGCGAATTCGCGAGGCCCGCGTGGAAGAAATCGCGCTTGCGCTGATAGAACGCCGGTAGCTCCACGTACGGCGCCGGGTCCTTCATGTAATCGGCGAGGCCGATCTGCATCGGTGTGTTGACGGTGAACACGTTGAACTGGTGCACCTTGCGGAACTCGGCGGTCAGCGCGGCGGGCGCGGCCACATAGCCGACTTTCCAGCCCGTCACGTGGTAGGTCTTGCCGAAGCTCGACACGACGAAGCTGCGCTGCGCGAGTTGCGGATAACGCGCGACGCTTTCATGCGGCGCGCCGTCGTAGACCATGTGCTCGTACACCTCGTCGGACAGGATCAGCACGTTGGTGCCGCGCACGATCTCCTCGAGCTTGCGCATGTCCTGTTCGCGCCACACGGTTCCGGTCGGATTGTGCGGCGTATTGATCATGATGAGCCGCGTCTTCGGCGTGATCGCGGCGGCGAGCTTGTCGAACGGGATGGCGTAATCGGGTGCGTCGAGTGTGACGAAAACCGGCTTGCCGCCCGCGAGTTCGATCGACGGCAGATAGCTGTCGTAGGTCGGTTCGATCACGATCACTTCGTCGCCGGGATGGACAGTGCAAAGAATCGCGGTCAGCAACGCCTGTGTGGCGCCCGCGGTCACGGTGATTTCGCTATTGGCGTCGTAGTGGCGGCCGTACAGATTCGCGATCTTGTCCGAAATCGCCTGACGCAGCGGCAGCACACCGGCCATCGGCGGATACTGGTTGTGACCGTCGCGCATCGCGTTCGCGACCGCGTCGACGATGCGCGGATCGCAGGCGAAGTCGGGAAAGCCCTGACCCAGATTCACCGCGCCTTTTTCCGCGGCGAGCGCGCTCATCAAGGTGAAAATCGTCGTGCCGACGTTCGGCAGGCGAGACGGAAACGTGGGGCTCGTGGGCGTGTCGTGCGGTGCGTTCATGGCGTCGTGGGTAGCAGGGCGATAAGGTGGGCCGGTTCTCGAACTGTCGTTGCGAAGGGCGAAGCCTGATTGTAGGGAATCGCGACACGCTGTGCGCGCCGCGGGTGTCACGTTGATCGTCAGAAGCCGCCTGACGATGAACCTTCAACATGCGCTCGGCTCAACGCGCCGCACGGACGGTCGGATTCACGCGTTGACGGGCTCGCCCCCAGCATTCTGCGCGATGCCGATTGCCGCGACGAACGGTGCCGGTTGCGCGATCCTGAAGCCGAAGTCGCGCGCGATCCGTTTCGCGAGCTTCAGCACCGCACGGTCTTTCGACACGAGCCAGTCGGCCTGCGCCGCATGCGCAAGCTCGAGAAACTTCTGATCGTCGCGATCCTTGCATTGGGGCAGCGGCCGCGCGTCGGCGGCGGACTCGGTCGGCTCACACGGCTTAACCAGTTGCGCCAGCCGCGCGACGACCGCGAGCGCAGCGGCTTTGTCGACATTGCGGTGCGCGAACTGCGGATAGTCGAGCACGTAGGCGAGCTCGGCGAGGCAGCGCGCGTCGATCAGCGCGGCGAGCGCGCCCCTTTCGAGCGCGGCGGCGATCGGCCGCGTGTGCGGGTCGTCGAATACGAGTATGTCGATCCAGACATTGGAATCGAGTACGACGCGCAACGCGCCGCTTGAGGCGAGGGAACCGGGCATTCGTTACAATCGGGCTTTCGTCTTTGACCGCCAGGCACGGCGTGCCTGCAAGCCTCTATGATAATCGTTCTGTCGCCGGCGAAATCGCTCGACTACGACACCCCGCCGCACGTCAAAAAGCACACGATCCCCGATTTCGTCGATGACGCCGCCGAACTGATCAGCGGCCTGCGCCGTTTGTCGCCGCAACAGATCGCTTCGCTGATGAGCATTTCCGATCAGCTCGCGCACCTCAATTTTCAGCGCTACGCGGACTGGTCGCCGCAATTCGGCACGCACAACGCCAAGCAGGCGGTGCTCGCTTTCAACGGCGACGTGTACGAAGGTTTCGATGCGAAGACGTTGTCGTCGGCCGATCTCGACTATGCGCAGAATCACGTGCGGGTGCTGTCGGGCCTCTACGGCCTGCTGCGTCCGCTCGATCTGCTGCAGCCGTACCGGCTCGAAATGGGCACGCGTTTCGTCAACCCGCGCGGCAAGGATCTGTACGCGTTCTGGGGCGAGCGGATCACGCACGCGTTGAACGCGCAGTTGAAGAAGAATGCGGCCACCTCGCGCGTGCTGGTCAATTGCGCATCGGGCGAATATTTCAAGTCGGTCAAGCCGAAGCTGCTCGACGCGCCGGTCGTCACGCCGGTGTTCGAAGACTGGAAGGGCGGCCGCTACAAAATCATCAGCTTCCATGCAAAACGCGCGCGCGGCTTGATGGCGCGTTTCGCGGTGGAAAATCGCCTCGATCGTCCCGAGCAGTTGAAGGACTTCGAGACCGAAGGCTACGCGTTCAGTGCCGAAGCCTCGAACGACTCCACTTTCGTATTTCGCCGCCGCGTTGCGGAATAAGCGTGCCGCTGCGCTAAAAAGGCAGCGTGAATTCAGGCAGGGAAGACTCCGATGACGTTATCGATTACGAGCAATTTCGACGCAGGCGCAGTTGATGTGTTGTCCTGCGAGGACGCCGGCAATATTCGCCTGCGCGTACGGCCCGACAGCCACGCCGAGTTTGCGCAGTGGTTCTATTTCCGCCTGTCGGGCGCGGCGGGCGAGCGCTGCGTGATGACCTTCGAGAACGCCGCCGCGTGCGCGTTCGCGGAGGGCTGGCGCGACTATCGGGCGGTCGCGAGCTACGACCGCGTGAACTGGTTTCGCGTGCCGACGTCGTACGACGGCCGCGTGCTGACGATCGACCATACGCCCGATTTCGACAGCATCTACTACGCGTACTTCGAACCGTACAGCGAGGAGCGTCATGCCGAGTTTCTCGGCGCCGTGCAGCAGATGCCGCACGCGTCGCTGACCGAACTCGGCAAGACGGTCGAAGGCCGGCCGATTTCGCTGCTCACGCTCGGCACGCCGCCCGCCAACGATGCCGCCAACGCCGCGCCCAAAAAGAACATCTGGCTGATTGCCCGGCAGCATCCGGGCGAGACGATGGCCGAATGGTTCATCGAGGGGTTCGTGAAGCGCCTCGTCGGTTGGGGCGATTGGGCGGGCGACCCGGTCGCGCGCAAGCTCTACGATCATGCGGTGTTTCACATCGTGCCGAACATGAATCCGGACGGCAGCGTGCGCGGCAATCTGCGCACCAACGCGGCCGGCGCGAACCTGAATCGCGAATGGATGGAACCGGACGCCGCGCGCAGTCCCGAGGTGCTGGTGGTGCGCGACGCGATTCATGCGATAGGCTGCGACCTGTTCTTCGATATTCATGGCGACGAGGCATTGCCGTATGTGTTCGTCGCGGGCTCCGAAATGTTGCCGGGCTTCACCGAGCGGCAGGGCCGCGAGCAGACGGCGTTCATCGAGGCGTTCAAGCACGCGAGTCCGGATTTTCAGGACAAGTATGGCTATGCGGCGAGCAAGTATCGCGAGGATGCGTTGAAGCTCGCGTCGAAGTACATCGGCAACGAATTCGGCTGTCTGTCGTTGACGTTGGAAATGCCGTTCAAGGACAACGCAAATCTGCCCGACGAGCGGGTCGGCTGGAACGGCGAGCGCAGCGCATCGCTTGGCGCCGCAATGTTGCAAGCGATCCTGCGACACGTGGAGACGTTCGCCTGAAGAAGCGGACGGATGGACACAAAGAACGAGGCACGCACGGCAAAAGTGCGTGCCTCGTTTTTTATTGGGGCGACTGATCGGACGTTGGCGCGGCTCGATCAGCGCCAGATGTCATTGGCTCTTCTTCTTCGAGCTCTTGTTTGCCGATTTGCTCGACGTCGTGCGCGACGATTGGCCCGAGCCTGTCTTCGACGACTTCTTCGACGTCTTGCCGCCGACCGCATGCTTGCCTTTGCCGCCTTTGTGCTTGCCCGATCCCGCGCTATGCGCGCGGTTTGGCGGTACCGGATCGTTCCAGCTGAACGCGAGCATCTGCGAGCCGACGTAGCCGCAGCGGAATTTCAGATCGGCCGGCTCGCCCGAGTTGTCCTGGCGCACGCCGACGCCCTCGACGGTGACGATGCTGTCCACCTTGACGCGCTGCTTGCCTTCGTCGAACGAGTCGTTCCATGGTGTGACCGACGAGTGCGCACTGTCGAACGAACTGGACGGGAATTCGACGTGGTCGAAAGCGGTCGACGTGCTCGCGACGAAGTCGCCATGCGCGGCGCAGTCCGCGACGAGCGGATCCGCGTGCATTTCGGTGATAAATCTTTTGACGAGGTCGTTGTGCTGTTCGAGCTGATCAGCGAATGCGGGAGCCGCGCAGATGAGCGAGAGACTCGCTGCGCAGGCTGCCAACCGGCCGATCACCCGCAGCAACCGGCTCGGTACATTGGTGCGATCCATCTAGTTCTTTAGACGCAAATGGGAGATGAGGCAAATAAGATGCCCCGCGCAAGGGTTGAGTTCAATGTTGCTGCAAATATTCTGCCTTGTCCTGGCGGGGACGCCCGGAAAGTCTCCGGTGACGAGGCGCTGATTATCACAGATGCGCCGCACGCGACGTCAAAGCGCGCATTCTCAGGTGCGCGGGCCGCCCAGACGATAGCGCCGCACGTCGTAGGTGGTCACCCATGCGGGACGGTAGACCGCGATCAGCGCGGTCGCCATGCCAGTGAACCATGCTTCGCCGGTGGCGAGCAGCAGCACGCTGAGCGCGTAGCCGATTGGCACCACGGTCATCGAACCGCCGGACACGACGATATGGATGCCGAGCGCTGCCGCGGCCGTCAACGACACGGCAATGGCGGGCGAAACGAAGCCCTGGCCGAAGATGAACATGAAAAGATTGCGCGGTAGCCACGCGGTGCAGATGCGCTGGAGCAAGGTCGAGATGGCGACGGGCAGGGCTCCGTACACGAGGAACGTCAGCGCGATGCCCTGCCACGGCGCATCGAAGACGACGGCGGCCAGACCCGCGACCACCGCCATCGCGATCAGGGCGAGCCCCCAGTCGAACAGCGTGACGACGAGCGTGGCGCCGAGCAGGTGCATCACGGTGCCGTCGTCGAGCCAGGCGTTGCTCGACCACAGCACCGACACCGCGACGATTATCGCGAGCCAGACATGCTGGAGCGTGCCGTCCTGAAGTCTTTTGAAAGGTTTTTTCCACAGCGCGAGCGCGATCACCATCGCAGTGGCAATCCAGCCACCGACAGCGACCCAAAACGGAAGCGGTGTGTAGAGGAAACCCATGTGTCTCATATTACTCGTTGGACGACAAAAGGTGTGAGCGGATTCCATGCCAGCCCACCCTCGACGCCGCGCGCATGCGGACGTTCCAACCCATGCGCGCGGCGTGCCCCGCGCCCCGCGTCATGCGGAACCCGGCCCGACCGACTTCCGCGCGGGCCGGCCGGGTGGGGCCTCACCGTACGACGTGGCGGGCTCCGCGGCCATCGGTAGCGCGCTGCTGGTGTCGCTGCCCGGCAACGGATACTGGAAGCGCGCACGTGTGCGGCGCCGGAGCGGAACCGGGCCAGGCTGCCCGCGGATGACCGGCCGCGCGCTGTGCTCGCCGTTGTTGCGCAGCACTTGCAAATGATTCGTGAGCCATCCGTTGTAAAGCGCGACCGCGGCGGCGCGATTGGGCGCACCAAGTTGCTGGAATATGCTCGTCAGGTGGATCTTGACCGTACCTTCGCTAATGCCGAGCGTGCGCGCGATCATCTTGTTGGTGCTGCCCATGTGCACGCAGCGCATGATCTGCTCCTGCCGCGGTGACAGCCCGCCCGAGAGTTTGTTGCGGCGGGGCGGCGGACTTTCTTCGTCGAACGTACGGATCGCGGTGTCGGTCGGCAGCGGCGGATCGATCGCCAGCGCGCCGGGCGGCACGTAGTGACCGCCGAGCAGCACCATTTCCAATGCGCGCACGATCAGGCAGGGATCGGTGTCGCGTGGAACAACGCCGAGCACACCTTCGTCCATCAGCGCGCGCACGAGCGCGGGCAAAGTCCCGTCGGTGAGCACGCTGATGCGCAGGTCCGGAAAGTGGCTGAGCAACGCGCGCACCTGCGCAACCGACATCCAGTCCTCCCAGTCGATCACGACGAGATCAGGCCGATAACGCTTGAACGGACGTTCGAGCAGACGCCATTCATCGGCTTCTGTGAAGCGTGCCAGCCGGTCGATCTGCCGCAGCAAGGCCTTGAGTCCATCACGTCGTTCTGCGTTTGAATTGAGAATCGCGAAGCGCATGCATGTCTCCAGATGTATCGGGCGAAATGGCGCGACGCATCTGTGGGACTCGTGGAACTGACTCGATCACGGCGATGCGTCACCGTGCCTATGATGACAAATTCCCCTCGTTTTGACGGCTGTCCAAAAGGCATAAGAAATGCGGACAATCAACAAAAAAGCCCCGTACATACGGGGCTTTTTTGCGATAAGGCAGGGATGTCGACTTCGGTGTCAATGGAAATGGGGTTGCGCGGGCTCGGCGTCTTCGGGCATTTCCGCGTGGACGATTTCGCCGAGCGGGTCCGCATACAGCGGCACGCCGCAGTCGTCGCAATATTCCGGCTCGAAGCGGCCCGCGTGGCGGCGCACATCCGTGATGCCGGTTTCCTTGAGCAGCGCGACGATTTCCTCGAGCGGTTCGTCGGAGCCGGTGATTTCCTCCGGCTCCTCGTCGATGCCCGCCTCGCCGTTTTCGCGGCCGTAGAGTGGCCACACGACACCGTAGATCACGTCGTTGCTGCCCTTGCGCGTGAAGCCGACGCGGTACTCGTCTATGCGCCGTTCGCCGAAGCCGGCGACCACCGCGCGCAGATCCTGCGGCGCCGCGCCAATAGTGTCGAAAAGATAACGCACGGCGGTACGCACGGTGTGCGGACGCACACTTTCATCGGCGTCGCGGCACGCCGAGTAGTACGCATCCGGCAGCAGACATTCGAATTCGCAGCCCGGCAGCACGACCGACAGATTCGCGCCGCCTTGGGTGGCCCATTGATCGAGACATTGGCCGCGCTCGATGCGAGTGCCGTGCTCTTCTTCCTGCCAGCGGAACGTCGCGTCGCCGACGGGAGCGGCGACTACGGCGAGCAGAAAGCGCGGGTCCGCCAGAATCGGCGAGGTCTCCGGCAGTTCGCCGAAATTGAGCTTCGCGTTGCCGCCGCTGACCGCGGCTTGCGCAAGTTGCTGGGCGATGCGCCACGTTTCGACGTGATGGCGCGGCAACTGGTCGATGCTGAACAGGAATGGAGCCATTGCCACGCGCGTGTTGGCAGCGAGCACGTGCGCTTGCAGGTGTGCGCGCAGGGCGTCGGCGGCGTCGGACTTGAGCGGGCCGGACGGAATCACGTAGCGGGTCCAGGCGAGCACAGGCGCGGCGATCAGCAGCGCTTCATAAGACACGCCTTCATGTTCGATCACGAACGATTCGCTGTGCGTTTCCGCCATGTCGGCCAGCGCGCCGTAGGCATCCGGATGGTTTTGCTGCAGATGGTCGAGCGCGGCGTCCAGCGTAGTCTGGTTGGCGTTGCGCACGACTTTGGCCAGCAGCGCGTCGAGCTTCGCTTCCCAGAAGCGATCTTCGGTACGGCTGCCCGACGCGAAAAGCGCGAGCGAGAGACCGACGAGCTTGTCGGCGTCGGGAGGGAGACGTTTGGTGATTCGCGAGCGCATAAATCCAGAAAAATTGGGGGCACGGAACCTTATATTCTAGTCTTTTCCAGGCAGCTATATGGATTGGCCAGCAATCTCCGGGCAATTTGGGCGCTTTCATCTCAAAAAATGCGGTCGCCACCGGCACAGTCGCAAGCGACTCGCAACACCCTGGCGGGATGGTATAAGACACCCCGGACGCCCAACTCGCTTCTATACTGACGGCGTTCAGCGGGCGCCTGACGGGCGTGTGTCATGTCATTGCCACGGTCTGGCGCAATAGGAGATTCATCGTGAAATCTGACCAACTGATCGAGCGACTTGCCGCGGTATTCGCATTGATTGTGCTCGTGGGTGGGTCGTTGCTGGTGCTGGCGCCATTTACGACCGCGCTGCTGTGGGGCGCCATCCTCAGCTACAGTTCCTGGGGACTCTACCGGCGACTCACTGGCGTGGTCGGCGGGCGGCGCAAGCTGGCCGCGACCTTGATCGTGCTGATTATTCTGGTCGTGGTGCTCGGGCCGTTCGTCTATGCGGGTTTCGCGTTCGGCGCGCATGTTCACGACATCGTTGCGCTGGTGCAAAGACTTTTCGAGTCGGGGTTGCCCGATCTGCCGCCGTGGGTGCAGCGGATCCCGCTGGTTGGTTCGAGCATCGAGGCCTTTTGGGAGCGCTTGACCAGCAGCAATTCCGAGTTGATCGCGCAATTGCACACGCTCGCCGCGCCGGCTGGGAAGTGGATTCTGGCGGCGGCGCTTGCGGTGACGCATGGGCTGGGGCTGCTGGCGTTGAGCATCGTGCTCGCGTTCTTCTTTTATACCGGTGGCGAGGGGGCGGCCGCCTGGCTGAACGCCGGCATGCGTCGAGTAGCCGGTGAGCGCGCCGAGTATCTGCTGGCGCTGGCGGGCAGCACGGTGAAGGGGGTGGTCTACGGGATTCTTGGTACGGCCCTCGTACAGGCGGTTCTCGCGGGATTCGGTTTCTGGATGGCGGGCGTACCGGCGCCGGCGTTGCTCGGGCTCGTGACGTTTTTTCTGTCGGTGGTGCCGGGCGGTCCGGTCATTGTCTGGTTGCCGGCAGCGATCTGGCTGTATCAGGGCGGGTCGACTGGATGGGCGATTTTTGTGGTCATATGGGGCCTGCTGGTAGTCGGCATGGCCGATAACGTCATCAAGCCGATCCTGATCGGCAAAAACAGTGACATGCCGTTGATTCTGGTGATGCTCGGCATCCTGGGCGGCGCGTTTGCGTTTGGTTTTCTTGGTGTTTTCATCGGCCCGACGTTGCTGGCGGTCGCTTATACCGTGCTGCATGATTGGACGATCGGCGCATCCGCTGCCCAGACGCTGGCGCCCGAAGTGAAAACCCCATCGATAGACGATCCGGGTCGTATGGGAAAGATCCCCTAAGGAAAACCCCAAGATTTCGCTTGCAAGTCCCGATGTCGGCGACTAGAATTCCGCACTTTCGCGCTCCGGACGCCGGGGTGCGGAGAAGCGGGAAGCCTTTGATGGCGTGGGCTTCGGCGGCGTGGGCAGGTTAGGCGAGTGATAAAAACCTGTTGACGATCCGACGGAATTTCTCCATAATCTCGCTTCTCTGCTGCAGACGCAGCGACGCAAACGAAGCAGTGCCGGGTAGTGGTGGTTCAGGCGCGGCGGGTTTGGCGGACCGA